>JANYDY010000105.1 GCA_025363435.1 Betaproteobacteria bacterium | reverse complement strand
GAAGGTGGTGCGTTACATCGTGCCGATGTCGCCGGGCAGCGGCGCCGACACACTCGCGCGCATTGTTACCGGCGGCATGGGCAATCTGCTCGGGCAGCAGGTGATTGTCGATAACCGCACCGGTGCGGCCGGCAACATCGGCGCCGAAGCCGGCGCCAAGGCGGTCGCTGATGGCTACACGCTGTTTCAGGTCAGCAGCACGCTGGCGGCGAACGTCAGTCTTTATCGCAATCTGCCCTACGACCTGGTGCGCGATTTCGCACCGGTGACCCAGCTTGCTTCATCACCGTCGATCGCAGTGGTGCATCCGTCGCTGCCGGTGAAATCGATCGCCGAGCTGGTCAAGCTGGCGCGTGCCAAGCCCGGCGAGATCAATTACGCTTCGACCGGCGTCGGCAGCGCGACCTGGGTGGCCGGCGAATTGTTCAAGAGCATGGCGCATATCAATCTGACGCAGGTGCCGTACCGCGGAGGCGGCGAGGCGGCGACGGCGATATTGTCAGGCGAGGTGTCAGTCTATTTCGGGCCGCTGTCGGTGCTGATGCCGCAGGTGAAGCAGGGACGCTTGCGCGCGTTGGCGGTGACGACTGCGAAGCGATTGGCGGTAGTGCCGGAAATGCCGACAATTGCCGAACTCGGTTATCCCGGTTACCAATCGGGTAACTGGTACGGAATCGTCGCGCCGGTAAAAACGCCGCGCGAAATCGTCGTCGCGATCCGCAACGCCGCGGCGCAGGCGATGGGTGATGCAACTATCAACAAGCGGCTGGCCGATCTTGGTTACGTGGTGATCGGCGACCAGCCCGATGAATTCGCCGCGTTTATAAAATCCGAAATCGCCACGCTGGCGAAAATCATCCAGTTGACCGGCGCGAAAGCCGAATAAAAATTCCAACGGGAGCATGAGCATGAGAGCAAACGCGGCTGCTGCCGTTACGGTGCTGATCGCAGCGGCGTTGCCGGCGCCGGACGGCATCGCGCAAAACTATCCGGCCAAAACGGTGCGCATGGTCGTGCCGTTTTCCGCCGGCAGCGGTTCCGACACGATAGGCCGGATGATGGCCGGCGCGTTGACCGAAGGCTTCGGTCAGCAGTTCATCGTTGATAACCGCGCCGGCGCTGCGGGCAACATCGGCGCGGATATTGCGGCAAAGGCGCCGGCCGATGGTTACACCCTGCTGTTTGCAAACATCGGCCATGCCGCCAACGTCACGCTGTACAAGAACCTGCCTTATGACATTACGCGCGACTTTGCGCCGGTCTCCCAGGTGGCTTCAGCGCCGGCGATCGTAGTCGTGCATCCGTCGCTGCCGGTGAAGACGATCGCGGAACTGGTCAAACTGGCAAAGGCGAAACCCGGTGCGATCAATTATTCGTCGGGCGGCGCCGGCACGGCGACGTTCATTGCGGCGGAATTGTTCACGGGGCCGGCCGGCATTCAGTTGCTGCACGTGCCGTATCGCGCCGGCGGCGAAGCGCTCACCGCGGTATTGTCGGGCGAAACCTCGGTTTATTTTGCGCCGCTGGCGACTGCGTTGCCGCATGTGCGGCAGGGCCGGCTGCGCGCGCTTGCGGTGACCAGCACGAAACGCGTGCCGCTGCTGCCGCAAATGCCGACCGTCGCCGAACTTGGTTATCCGGGTTATCAGTCGGGTAACTGGTACGGGATTCTCGTGCCGGTGAAGACATCGCGTGAGATCGTGATGACGTTGCGTACCGCTGCAGTGAACGCGCTCGGCAGCGCCGCGTTGAGCAAGCGGCTGGTCGATCTCGGTTACATCACGATAGGCGACACGCCGGAGGAGTTCGCGGCGCACATCAAGTCGGAGATTGCATCGCTTGGAAGAGTGTTGCGCGACTTGAACGTCAACGCGAATTGACGGCGGCTTTTTGCGATCAACCGCCGTCGGTCGAGTGATTTACTTCGCGTAAGACCTCACGGTGGTCGGCGGGTTGCCGATTTCGGCGAGGCGGCCGTCTTCGTTCATGATCTGCACGAAATTTTCCAGCGCGTGCAGCATGCCCGGCATGCCGAAGTTGACGGCGGTTTGCAGTACGACTTCGAGTACTTCGCGCGCGGCGGCGCCGTTGCGCATGGCGCCGCGCATGTGGCCGCGTGCCTGCGTGCCTTCGCCCACCGCGAGGCAGTCGCCGATCATGCACAGCAGGCGCGTTTTGTCGTCAACGATGCCGCGCGTGTACATGTCGCCGTAACAAAAACGTACCCATAGGCCGGCGAATTCCGGGTCGATCTTGTCGAGAAACTCAAGCACATTCAGATGGTGCTTGGGGCGCAGCACGAGACCGCGGCTGACTGCCAGCCAGCCGTGGCGTTTGACCAGATCTTCGGTGCGCGGGTCGGCGCTGTCTTCGGTGTGCCAGCGTTTGCGTTCATCCGCCTCGGAACGTTTGCTGTTAGTGCCATCGAGCGGCAGCTGCGTTTTGGCGAGTTGATCGAGCAGCTTGAGTTCTTCGGCGACGCGGTGGAATACCTTGATCGCCGGCTCGACCGTGGTGTGTCCGCCGTAGACCACGCATTGCAAAACGATTTCGAGAACTTCGCGCGAATCGACTTTGGCGTCGATGGCAGCGCGTATCGTATCTTCGAGCATGGCATGGCTTTTCGCCATCGTGTACTGGCCGACCAGCACGAGCAGGCGGGTGCGCGTATCGAGCGCCTTGCGCGCGCTCATGCCGTTGATGGCGAAATCGATCCACGCGCGCGTGAAGTGCTGATCGAGGCTGTCGCGCTCGGCGACACGGGCGTCGAAGTTCCGGCCCTGGATTTTGCGGCCGACGTCGAAGGCATTGGGGCCGTACTTGGCGCGCAGATCGGATTGGGACATTTTGCATTTCCTTTGAGTTGATGAATGGGTATTAAATCCGTGCCGGTTTATCCGGGGAAATATCAACAGCGGCATTTACCGCTGCGGCGGCAATTGCGGCGGGCAGCAGCCCAAGATATGGCTGCTTGCGTACGTGGTCTGCAGAAATCATTTTGTCCGTTGGGAAGCAGCCGCGTCACGGGGTTGACGGGCGACAGAGACTGGTTTTTTTGACATGATACTTCGTTCGTGCAGCATCGCGCCAGTTGTGCGCGGCGAAACCACCCGCTTGCGGGTAAACTGCGGGCTGCGTTCATTTCGGCCGGACCATCCGCCACAGGAGAAAACACCATGTTTCGAATTTCACAGTGCAGTGCGTTGATCGCCTGCGCATTCGCTGCGGCATTGCCCGCGGCCGCCGCATTTGCGCAGAACACTGCAAATTATCCGACGCGTCCGGTGCGCATGATCGTGCCGTTTGCGCCGGGTGGCGCCTCTGATTTTGTCGGCCGCATTTTGCAGCCCAAACTGTCCGAAGAACTCGGCCAGCAGATTGTGGTGGATAACCGCGCCGGCGCCGCCGGCAATATCGGCGTTGAGATGGCGGCGCGCGCACCGGCCGACGGTTATACCTTTCTGCTCGGTAACGTCGGCACCATGGCGATCAATCCGGCGGTATTCACCAGATTCGAGATCAAACCGGTGCGCGATTTCATCTGCGTCTCGACGGTGGTCGATGTCGCCGGCGCGCTGGCGGTGCATCCATCGGTGCCGGGCAATACGCTGAAGGATTTTGTCGAATACGCGAAGGCGCGTCCGGGCAAGCTTAATTACGGCGCTGCGGCGGCGAGTAGTGCGCAGGGCCTGACGATGGAATACCTGAAGCTGAAGACCGGTATCGACATCCAGCAGATCGCCTACAAGGGCGGCGCCGGTCCGGCCACCACCGCATTGTTGTCGGGCGAGGTTGTCGCCTCGCTGGTGACGGTAGCGTCGTTCGTGCCGCATGTGAAAAGCGGTCGCGTCAAAGTATTGGCGGTGGTCGGGCCGAAGCGCGTTGCCGCGCTGCCCGATACGCCGACCATGCTTGAGCTCGGTTTCACCGAATTGACGACCGGGTCATGGCAGGGCGTGTATCTGCCGGTCGGCACGCCGCAGCCTGTCGTCAAGCGGCTTTACGCGGCGGTGATCAAGGTGATGGCCGATCCCTGGATAGTTGAGCGTCTGGGTTCGGGCGGCGCTGACGTCATCACCAGCAAGTCGCCCGCGGACTGCGACCGTTTCATGAAGTTGCAAAGCGAATTCTGGGCGAAGCTGGTCAAGCAGGTCGGCGTCACGGAATAACTGCATACAAAATCTGGAAATAACATGCCGGCATCCGACAAGAAGTACCGCTTTCTGCTGATACAGGCTTTCCATCTGCCGCCGACCTCGAAGCATCTGCATCGTGCAGTCGAGGGGGCGAAGGAAGCCTGTTTGATGAATTACGAAGAGAACAAGGCGCTGCTGGCCGATGTCGAGTGGGATCTGCATCGCGGCCCGCTTGTCACTTACGGCGACTGGCCGGTGGAGACGCGCGAGGAATTTGCGCTGGCGGCGGCAGGGCGGCTTGCCATCGTGCGCGAGGCCTGCGAGAGCGGCAAGTTCAACGGCATCGTGCTGCTGGGCGGCGGCGAGCCGGGCTTCATCGAATCGCGCGAAATCGCGCGGCCCTACGGTGTGGCGGTGACCGCCTGCGGATTTTCGCAAATGCATTTCGCCAGCATGCTCGGCAACCGCTTCAGCGTGATTGATCTGTCCGAAGTGCACAACATGTATTACTACGATCTCGTCGTGAAGCATCGCATGGACGGGCGTTGTGCGTCGATACGCAACATCAACTATCCGTTGCCGCGGCCGCCGCACAGCGGTGAGTCGCAGGTGCATCTGGCGAAAAACAAGGTGTTGCGCGGCGAATCGTCTGAAATCATGGACGCGGCGGTGCGCGAATCGGTGGCGGCGATCGAGGAAGATGGCGCCGAAGTGCTGACTTTCGGCTGCTCGGCATTGTTCTGGATGCGGCCCATCCTGCAGAAGCGGCTCGCCGATCTTGGCTGGGAAGTGCCGGTGCTCGAAGGCTACAGTTGCGCGATCACGCTGGCGAAAGCGATGGTCGACATGGGGGTGAGTGCTAGCGGGCTGACGTATCCGGGACCGCACCCGCAGAAGTGGCGGCGCAAGAAGTTGTTCTGATGGCCGGCGCAGCCCCCACAGCGCTGGTGACCGGCGCGTCGTACGGGCTGGGTGCGGCAACTGCATTGACGCTGGCGCGCGACGGTTACGATGTCGCCGTCAGCGAACTGCGGATCGATAGCCTGTCCGAGACCGTGGCAAAAATCGAAGCGATGGGTCGGCGCGCCTTGCCTGTGGCGCTTGATGTCAGTTCACAGGCAAGTATCGCCGGGGCCTATGCAAGCGTGCTCGGCGCATTCGGCCAGCTTGACGTGCTGGTGAACAATGCCGGCACGCCGCTGCGGAAATACGCGGTAGACGTGACGCGTGACGAATGGCAGACGGTGATCGACGTCAATCTCTCCGGTGCATTTTTCATGAGCCAGCAACTGGGGCGGCATTTGATTGAAACGAAGCGGCCGGGCTGCATCATCAGCATCGCTTCAACATTCGGCGTGACCGGATTTCCCGAGCGTTCGAGCTATGGCATCGCCAAGGCCGGCATCATTCAGATGACGCGCATGCTGGCGATCGAATGGGCGGAACACGGCATTCGCGTCAACGCGATTGCGCCGGGCACCGTCGAAACGCCGCAACGCGCAGCGGGTTTTGCCGCCGAACCGCAACGCCGCCAGGCAATGATCGATCGTGTACCGCTGAAACGTTTCGGCACGCCCGAAGAGGTCGGCAGCCTCGTCGCGTATCTCGCCGGCCCGCAGGCGTCGTATATTACCGGCCAGACCGTGCTGCTCGACGGCGGGCTTACGTCTTATTAAGCATGCATATGCTGCGATTGCGATTGATCATTGCGTTGCTGCTCGTGGCCGCGGCGCCTGCGCAGGCCGCGCAGATCTACCCGTCGAAGCCGGTGCGCTTCCTGGTCGGGCCGGGGCCGGGCAGCGGCACCGACATCATGGCGCGCGCGATCGCATTGAAATTGACCGAGCGGCTGGGGCAGGCCGTCGTCGTCGATAACCGGCCGGGCGCCGGTGGCACGGTGGCGATTGCAGTGGCGGCGAAGGCGGCGCCCGATGGTTATACGCTGCTGTTTGTGTCAGGATCGCTGGTGATACATCCGTTCATTTACGCGAAACTTCCGTACGATCCGGTGCGCGATCTGGCGCCGGTCACGCTGATCGGCATCGTGCCGCAGGTGCTGGTCGTCAATCCGGCGGTGCCGGCGAAGAACATGGCCGAGTTCGTCGCGCTGGCGAAAGAAAAGCCGGGGCAGATCAATTACGGTTCGGGCGGTGTCGGCACCACCGGGCATCTCGCCGGCGCGCTGCTCGAAAACATGGCCGGCATACGGATGACGCATGTGCCCTACAAGGGCGCCGGTCCGGCGGCGACCGATTTGATCGGAGGGCAGATCCAGATGCTGTTCACCAGCGCGGTCAACGCGCTGCAGCACTCGCGCACCGGCCGCGTGCGCGTGCTCGCCGTAACCACGGCACGGCGTTCGGCGGCGATGCCCGAGGTGCCGACGATTGCCGAAAGTGCCTTGCCCGGTTACGAACTGATGACCTGGTACGGCGTGTTGTCGGCGAGCGGCACGCCGCGCGACATCGTCGCACGGCTGAACCGCGAAATCGCCTCGGTAGTGAAACTGCCCGAGGTGCAGGAAAAGCTTGCTGTGGACGGTGTCGAAGCAGCTACCGGTACGCCCGAACAGTTCGCAGCGCTGATCAAAACCGAAATGACGCGCATCGGCGCCATCGTGCGTGCGGCGAAAATCAGCGTCGAATAAATTATTTTTTAACCAGCGAAGCGATGCGGCAGGCGACCGTCGGTGAGCCCGGGCCGTGCAGCACCATGCTGGTGACTTTTTCCGACCACTCGGCTTTTTCCGGATGGTTCCTGCGTTCGTGATCGACAAAGTTCCTGTTGCGTATTTCGAGTGAGACGAACTCCTGCAGGATCGCATGCTTGGCCCAGCCGGCGACGGATACCAGTTTGCGGATGCCGACGCAGCCTGACATCGCCGTCATTGATGGCATGCGCCACTGCGCGTACCACTTGAGCAGTTCTTCATCGTCGTCGTGCAGGAAACGGCCGAGCTGGATGCAGGGACTGAGTTCCAGTGCGCTTGTGCGGTTCGCGGCGTCGAGCCCGTCGATGCGTGCTTCCTCGACCATGATGTTCATCGATTCACCGCTGCGCAGCGCCAGCAGCGCGCGCTCATGCGCCGGCAACGCAGCGTGATAATCGCGCGGCACCGGTTGCGCAAACACATGCGGGTTGGTTGCGCCGACGATCAGAATATAGTGATAGCCGTCGGGCACACTGCCGGCAGGCGGATGGCGGCGCGGTTTCTTTTTTCCGGTTTGCGGCGGCTGGTGTTCCGAGGCGTAATGCGTCGCCGACACGATGCCCGGGCGTTCGAGCAGGCGCGGCATGTAAACGCCGTGCAGCCACGTCAGGTATTCGTCGCGACGGTCTTCAGGAAGATCGTACCAGATGATCCAGAGGGATTTGTCCATTGATGGTCTATTTCTTCGGCGGGATTACGGGCAGCAGTACATAGGAAGGATGCGCGGGACTGAAGTGCAGTGTCGTTGCGCCGGCGAATATCTGCGGCGGGCGGTCGCGCGGTTCATCGTGCAAAAAGGGGCCGCAGCCGAGTAATTCGTTCTTGAAGTTCGACAGGCGCGCACCGGTTGATTTCGCGTATTCGTAGTCGCGGCCGCGCACCGTGAGGGCGATGCGGTGGCCGGCCGGTACCACGATGGAGGTCGGCCACAGTTCGATATCGAGTTGCACGATCTCGCCGGGCTGCAGCGGCTGCTTTTCGTCATGTGTGTGATATGGCCGGTATTCGGTGGAGAGTTTGCTGTCGAGCTTGCGGTGTGAAGCGCGCAGCCAGCCCTGTGCGATTGGTGTATGCGGGTCGATTGCGCCCATGAAGGTAATTTCGCGCAGATCCGGCGTAAAAACGCGGACGATCAGGAAGAGATCGGCATCACTGGTGGTTGATGACACGAACAGGCGCGTAGCAATCGGGCCGGTGATTTCGGTATCTTTGTCGAGCGGCGCCGACATGAAGCTCACGCCGTCGCCCATCGCGTCGAAACTCAGCTGCGATTCGCGCTGCGCCGGCACTGGCAACAGTTGCGAGCTGCGGCCGTGCAGGTGGTACTGCGTCCATTGCGCGCGCGCCAGCGGCCATTCGTGTTCGTCGCGCAACTCGAAGCGCTCGCCGGGATGGCGCACGTTCAGCTGCACGCGCGGCTGCTTGTCCCAGCCGTTCTGTTCGCCTTTGAGAAAATGTGCGAAAAAGCGTTTCTGCAGATCGACGCCGTAGTCGGTGTAGAAATGTGTCCAGTGTTCGATGCCGTGCGCCTCCAGCCATTTTTGTTTCGAGGCGGCGCGCACGTAGCCTTCGAAGTTGCCGCGCGGATGCAGGCCCTGGCCGCCCCAGTTCGCGGTCGATAGAAACGGCACGGTGACCTTGTCCCACTGTGGCGAACGCGCACGGTGATAATCGTCGTCAAGCGGATGGGCGAGTATGTTGTCGCCGAAATCGGCGCGGTTGGCAGCCAGTTCGCGGTCTGACAAGGTGACATCGCCGCACACCAGTGCGCCGGTAACGCGGCTGCGCGGGCCGCGTTCGCCGAGCCCGTACTGCACGGTCTTCACCTGCATATCGTACCAGTTGGCCCAGAAAGTCGAGAGTATGCCGCCGTGGTGCGTCATGTCGCGGTACCAGTCGGCGGAACCTTCCCAGATGCACATCGCAGCCAGATGCGGCGGCTGCAGTGTCGCGACATGCCACTGGTTGATGCCGTAGTAGGAGATGCCGTTGAGCCCGACCTTGCCGTTCGACCAGGGCTGCACGCCGGCCCATTCGATGCAGTCATGGAAGTCGCGCGTTTCGCGCGGCGAAAACGGATCGATGAAGCCGGGCGAGCGGCCGGCGCCGCGCGAGTCGACGCGCACGCAGACGTAGCCGTCGGGCACCCACTTCTCGGGATCGACGACTTCCCACGATTGATATTGATTGCTCGAGCCGGCGGCAACGTCGGGATGCTCGGCCACCATGCGGTTCCACGCCGAGGGATAACCTTCCTGGAAAGCGAGCCCTTTGGCATAAGGGCCGTAACTGAGGATTACCGGGTACTGGTCGTCGACAACCGGACGGAACACGTCGGCGCGCAGGACGAGGCCGTCATCCATCGTGATTGCGACGTCCCAATCAATGCGCATGCCGTCGCGAACCTCGCTTGCCGGTGCAGCCATGAGTGCTCCCCTGTTTGATGCGCGCAATTATTTTTGCGAACCCGTCGCCGATTGACGCAATCCGCGCGGCGTGTCACTTTAGCGCGCTCGCACCAATTACTCAATATCGGAGGCAAAAGTGAAAATCGGAGTTGTCGGCATCGGCAAAATGGGCGCGGCAATTGCGGAACGTCTGCTCGCGCTGGGCCATGAAGTAACTGTGTGGAACCGTACTGCCGAGAAAACAAAAGCGCTTGCAAAAGCCGGCGCACACGCTGCGCAAAACCCGGCCGAGCTGGTCTCGCGTTGCGAATTGATACTGTCGATACTCACAGACGCAGCGGCGATAGCAACGGCGTTTGACGGCAAGGATGGTCTGCTTTCAGTCAACGTAACGGGAAAATTGTTCGTCGAAATGAGCACGGTGCGGCCCGATACGGCGAAAGCGCTCGCTGCGCGCATCAATGCAAAAGGCGCGGCGATGATCGATTGCCCGGTCGGCGGCACGGTCGGCCCGGCGAAAGACGGCAAGCTGTTCGGTTTTGTCGGCGGCGATGCCAGGGATGTGGCGCGCGCAAAGCCGGTGCTCGAACAACTATGCCGCCGCATCGAACATGTCGGTGCGGTCGGCGCCGGCGCCAGCATGAAGCTGGCGATCAATCTGCCGCTGCTGGTTTATTGGCAGGCGCTCGGTGAATCGCTGACGCTGTGCCGCAATCTCGGCCTCGACGGCAAGCGGTTGATCGATATCATCAGCGACACCTCGGGCGCGCCGGCGGTGTTGAAAGTGCGCGGCACGGCGATGGCGGGTGCAATCGACGGCGTAGAGCCCGCACAAACAACCTTCGACATCGATTCGGTGCGCAAAGACCTGCGCACCATGATAGAAGAGGCGACGGCGCTGGGTTCGCGCCTGCCGGTAGTGGAGCAGGCGCTGGCCTGTTTCGACGCTGCCTCGCAGGAAGGCATGGGTGCAAAGGATTGCGCCATGCTGCCGGTGCGCTGGTCGAAACTCAAGGCGGGCTAGGTTGCGCGCGCGTTGCGCGATTGCGTTGCAACCGGGAGGTGGCTATGCGTACATTCAGAATTAATGTGGCGCGGCGTATCGCGGTAACTGTAACGCTGGCAGTTTGCGCGATTGCGCACGCTGCCGATCAAGCAACCTTCCCGCTCAAGCCGATACGTTTCATCATCGCGCAGACCACCGGCACTTCGGTCGATACGCTGGCGCGCGTGCTGGCCTTGCGCATGAGTGAAGAACTCGGGCAACAGGTGGTGGCGGATAACCGCGGCGGCGCCGGCGGCATCATCGGTGCTGAAATTGCGGCGCGCGCTGCGCCCGACGGCTATACGCTGCTGGTCAGTTCGACCGGCATGCAGGTCATCACGCCGCAGATCTACAAAAAACTCAACTACGATCCAATCGGCGATTTTGCGCCGCTGTCGCTGTTTGCGGTGACGCAGAACATACTGGTGATCAATCCGTCGTTGCCGGTCAGCGGCGTGAAGGAGTTGATCGTCTATGCGAAGGCCAATCCGGGCAAGCTCAATATGGCGAATGCCGGCGCCGGCTTTCAGAGCCACCTTGCAGGCGTGCTGTTTACCAATATGGCCGGCATCGACGTGCGCCATGTGCCGTACAAAGGCGGCGCATCGTTGATTGCAGTGATGGGCAACGAATCGCAGTTCACCATCGCGCCGGGGCCGTCGGTAATGGCCCACATCCGTTCGGGGCGTCTGCGTGCGCTGGCGAGCGGCGGCGAAAAGCGCTCGCCGTTGACGCCCGAATTGCCGACCATCGCGGAGTCCGGCGTCGCTGGCTATGTATCGACCGGCTGGGCCGGCCTGATGGCGCCAAAAGGCATTGCGCGGCCGGTGTTCGACAAACTCTACGCCACGCTCGTCAGGACGATCAGGGATCCGGTTACGCGCGAATTGATTGAGCGGCAGGGCGGCGATCCGGTCACCGGCACGCCCGATGAATTCGTCCGCTTCATCAGGGAAGAATACGCGCGCTTCGGTACTGGGATCCGGCTCGCCGACCTCAGAGTTGAATGAGGTAACAAGCCGGAGATCGTTGTCGGCTATTCGGCTTTGAGTCCTGCGGCGCGTACTGCTTTGCCGGTGACCAGTATGTCGTCCTGCACGAATTTGCGGAATTCATCCGGCGTATTGATGACGACTTCTGCTGCCTGGGCGGAAATCAGATCCTTGAATTCCTGCGTGGCGGCGACTTTAACCAGTGCATTGCGCAATTTATCCATCACCGCTTTCGGCGTGTTCTTCGGCGCGGTCAGCCCGTACCAGCCGCTATAAGTAAAGCCGGGTAGTGTTTCCGCAATCGCCGGCATGTCGCCGAGCAGCGGCGTGCGTTTGAGCAGGCTGTGGCCGAGCGCGCGCAGGCGGTTGCCGCGGATCAGCGACATCACTGCCGCCGCCGGCGTGAAGGTCCACTGCGCTTCGCCGGCGACGGTCGCCGCGACCGACGCGCCGCCGCCTTTATAAGGGACGTGAACCGATTCAATACCGGCGGCGATCATGAACGCGGTGCCGCTCAAATGGCTTTGCGCGCCGGTGCCGGCTGATGCCATGTTGAGTTTGTTGCCCATGACTTTTGCGTAGTCGATGAATTCCTTGACCGATTTCGGCTGCTGGCCCGGATTGACGACGAGTATGTTCGGCATCACCGCGAACAGCGAAATGAATTCGTAGTCCTTCACCGGATCGTAAGGCAGTTTTTTCTGGATATGCGGTGCAATCGAGGTGGCGGCGGTGGACGGCGACACCAGCGTGTAGCCGTCGGGGATTGAGTGTTTGCCGATTTCCATGCCGAGTATGCCGCCGGCGCCCGCGCGGTTGTCGACAACGATCTGCTGGCCGAGCGCTTCGCCGAGTTTGGCCGCAAGTATGCGGCCCATGGTGTCGTTGGCGCTGCCCGGCGCGTTGGGCATGATCATGCGAATCGGCCGTTCCGGATATTTTTGTGCGCTGTCGGCGGCATACGCGAAGGACGTGCCGCAAAAGACGGCAAGCGCGATTGCCGATTGTTCAACGTTTAACTTTATCATTGGTTTCCTCGTCATTTTTGTCGGGCGCGCCTGCGCTTTATCGCAGAGCCGCGTTCAGCCGGCGACCAGTATATCGTCAGCCGGGTACGGCGTCAGTGCCTGTACGCCGGTCGCCGTAATCACATAGGAGCGTGAAAAGAAAATTCCGTACGTGCCGTCGGCGCTGACCGGCGTGATTTCCAGGCCGTAGGCCATGCCCGGTTGCATCACCATGTCGAAGGGTGCGCCCTTGACCTCGTCGGTCATGATGAAGGGCAGCGAGGTGATCAGATCGTGTCCGTGCAGGACGATGGGTCGCGATTGCGCACCTTTCGCGCGAAATACGCCGCAGACGTTTTTGCGCAGTTCTTCCAGATTGCGCCCCGGTGCGAGTTGCGCTTCGATGGCCCTGTAGCCGGGCACCACGACGTCCTTGTGAAAGCGGTTGTAGCGTTCGGTCGGCTGGCCGATCGACACCGGGTGGCCGACCTTGGCGGTATAGCCCATATAAGTCATCGCCAGTTCGCAGAGGATGATGTCGCCGTGTTTGAGTATGCGATGTGAAGGATTCGGATTCGGAAAAATCAGTTTCGGATCGTCCATCGAGGTCGAACCGATCATCAGGAGGTGCACGCGGCCGCCGCCGTCCATCACGGCATGTGTCGCTGCCGCCGCAAGCTGGTATTCGCGCACGCCGGGTTTGGCGCGCGCAGCGACGGCGCGCAGCGCATTCATCGCCAGTTCACCGGCTTTTGCCATGGCGCGGATTTCTTCGGCGCCCTTGATGTAGGTGAGTTCGTGCATCAGCATCGGCAGCAGAGTGAATTCTGCATCCGGCACGTGCTTTTTCATTTCAAGGTACGCATTCACGCCCATGAACTCGGGCCCGGTGCGGTCGGCGGCGGTGATGCCGATGCGGCCTTTCTGCAGACCGAGTTCGATCAGGCGCTCGGCAACGGCGCGGCCGTAGTGGCCGTGCTGGCCGCTTCTGACATCGGCAATCGATACCATCTTGCGCACCGCTTCGATATGGCAGCCCGGATGCGGATAAATCAGCGTCGGTTCGCCTTTCAGCGGCAGCACCATGTACTGCGCCATCCCGCGGTCGTCGATCAGGCCGCAACCCCAGGTTACGCCGCTGCCGTGGCTGTAGATATTCGGGCTGCCGCAGAGGATCAACGCATCGAAGCCGTCGCGCGCCATCAATTCGCGCGCGAGCCTGTGCCGGCGGGCGAATTCTTCCGGCGAAAATTTATCGTAGACGGCGTCGCTGTACCAGGGCGAATTGCACAGCGCTTCGAAATTTTCGGATTTGTCGAGTTCGTAGCGAACTTTTGTCCAGTCATTGGCGACGTTGGGCATTGCTGTCCTCTGTTGATTGAGCGGTAGAAAAAAGCGCGCGGCCGCACGGCCACAACGCCAGATGGCGAAGCTAATCGAAGCGCGGGTGTTCCGTCAATCCGGCGCGCCTTGCGGCACGGCGGCTCAGATGCCGAGTTTCAGGCGCGACGGCACTATTATTTTAAGTTCGGATTTGACGTATTTTACTTTAGCCACCGCCGAGGCGACGCGTATCGCATCGGTTTCCTCAAGTCCCGGTTCGAGGGTGCCGGCAAGTATTACCTTGCCGTCGTTGGCGCTGATATTGATTTGCATTCTGATCGTTGATTTATCCGCACGCAGGGCGGCGCGCACGTGGTGTTCGAGTGCGAGGTTGGACAACATACGTGCTGAATCGGCGGTTTCCTGAAAGCGCGGGTCTTTGACCAGCGACATGATTTCATCCGCACATTCGTCGATGGAGATGCGTTCGGTATTCAGTGAGAGGTCGTAATTCTCGGAATCCTGCCAGTTGAGGCCGAAATGGCGGCGCGTAATCGCCGCGTGCGCTTCTTCCGACAACTTGATTTCGTTGACGACCATGTCCTTGTCGGTAGTGTTCAAACGCTCCATCATGCGTTCGACGCGCAGATTCATCGGTGCGCAGACGCGTACGCTGATCACATGTTGCACCGGACGCAGCAGGTGCGCCGAGCCCCAGCCGCGGATGACGGCGACATTGTCGCTTTCGGCCATGGCGAGTGTTTCGTCGGCGGTGAAAATCGACAGGCTGGTTTTGTCGGTGGTGAGGCGTTCCCACACGCTGGCCTTGCCATCGAGAAAGCGGATGACGTGGCTTTTTCTCAAGCGCATCTTGTCGGCGAGGTGATCGATGATTTCATGATGCACCACCGGCTTGCCGAGTTTTGCCGAAACGGCAGCGGCGACGTCCTTGCCGAGCGAACCCATTTCCCGGGTCATGGCGATAAGCGGCATAGCGATCTCCCCTCAAAAATCACGTTGCGCAGAACCGGCAGATTACCATTGCCGCCGCTGCCCGTGGAAAAGGAAGTCAGCCGGCTGAAACCGCTAATGCGCCCGCGGCAGGGTGCGCACGTAAGTTACCGCGGCGACAAAGAAAATCAGCGCAAGCGCGGCTTCAGCGAGGGCAAGGCCGGCGGACAGTCCGCGGTCGGACCAGGCGCGCACCGCGCCTTCGGCGAAGTAGGCAAGGATCAGCATCGAGGACCACTGATAGGTGTAGGCGCGGCCGCGCAATATGCCGAACAGCGGCGCCAGCAGCGGTAATATTTTCAGCGCCAGCCACGAGCCGCCGGGGCGCAGCGGTGCGAGCCACAATTCCCACGCAAGGCCGAGGAAAATCAGCGCGATCAGGCTGGCCGCACTGGCGTTGGCGGCAAGTGCTGCGCGTTTCATCGCACAGTCGCGCCGGCGCGGTGATGTGCCGTCATGCCGCGAGTTTCAGCGCGGTGACGGCGAGGCGTTTGCCGAGCGCGAAGCAGAGTTTTTTTTCCTCCTCGGTCAGCGCGCGGTCGGCAGCAGCGCCGGCGAGATGGCTGGCGCCGTATGGTGTGCCGCCGGACGTCGTCGTGCTTAACTCCGCTTCGGTGTAGGGCAGACCGACCAGCAGCATGCCATGATGCAAGAGCGGCATCATCATGCTCAGCAGCGTGGTTTCCTGGCCGCCGTGCATGCTGCCGGTTGAGGTGAACACCGCAGCCGGTTTGCCGCTGAGCGCGCCTTTCAACCAGAGCGCCGCGGTTGAGTCGAGGAAATATTTCAACGGCGCGGCCATGTTGCCGAAACGCGTTGGCGAACCGAGTGCGAGGCCGCAACATTCTTCGAGATCGCGCAGTTCGGCATAGGGCGCGCCGGCGGCCGGAATCGCGCTGGCGAGCGCCTCGGACACGGCCGACACTTCAGGCACGGTGCGCACGCGCGCCGCTGCGCCGTTTACCGATTCAATGCCGCGCGCGACGATCTGCGCCATTTCGTGCACCGCGCCGTGGCGGCTGTAATAGAGCACAAGAATTTCGCGGTTGGCCGTCATCGTCGCGTTTGTCGATTCACAGGTATTATTCACACCGAGTATATCGCAGCCCCTGCAAAGGAAATCGGCTTGGCCGGAAAAAACACATCGCTGCTGGCGTTTCTGCGGATGGTCGGCGAACGCTTCGATGAAGACCGTTGCATGCAGATTGCGAGCAGCCTGACCTTCACGACACTGCTTGCGATCGTGCCGGTTTTCACGATCGCGTTGACCATGGTGTCGGCCTTCCCGGTATTTTCATCCCTGATCGACAATGTGCAGCATTTTGTCATTGCCAATCTGGTGCCGGCATCGGTCAACGCGGTTGCCGGCTATGCCGAACGGTTTTCGAAAAACGCCGCCGGGCTGACCGCCGTCGGCATCGTTTTTCTCGGTATCACTGCGGTGCTACTGATGTTTACGATTGAGGAAGCGTTCAACGATATCTGGCGCGTGACCTGGCAGCGCCGGCTGATGCGCCGCATTGCCATTTATCTGGCTGCAGTGACGTTAGGCCCGCTTTTGATTGGCGCGAGCCTGTCGCTGACCTCCTACGTGATGACGCTGTCGCTTAATCTGGTTATTCATTCAGGCGACACCAACCTGTTGATCAAGATGATGCCGCTGGTGCTGACCACGGCGGCGTTTTCGCTGTTGTATTTCGTGGTGCCGAACCGCGAGGTGGACGGCAATGATGCGCTGGTTGGCGGTATTGTCGCGGGTGCGTTATTTGAGGTGATGAAACACGGCTTCGGGTTTTATGTAACGCATTTCCCGACCGACAAACTGGTTTACGGTGCGTTCGCGCTGGTGCCGATCTTTCTGTTGTGGATTTACCTGTCATGGCTGATTGTTCTCGGTGGCGCGGTGCTAGTTGCCGCATTGCCGGAATGGCGGCAGGGTGTGCACCGCGGCAGGCACGCGCCCGGCGGCGATTTTTTTCATGCACTGCGCGCGCTCGAATTTCTTTGGCGGGCGCGCCGTGACGACGGGGTGGTGTCGACGTCGCGGCTGCATGCGGCGGTCAAACTGCGTATCGACCGGCTCGAATGGATGCTCGCGGCGCTGGCGGACGCCGGCTGGGTTGAGCGCCGCGGCGTAACCGGCTGGGCATTGACGCGCGCATTCGATACGCTCACAGTCGGCGATGTGCTGCGCCTGTTCGTGTTTGATCTCAAATTGCCTGCTGCAGGGTGGCGCGCCGCGACCGCACTGGAAACGCGGTTCCGTGAATTCGCCGAACGCAGCAGCACCGCACTGGAAATTCCGTTGTTGCAGTTTTTCAGTGAATGCGCGGTTGCTGATGCGCGCGACACCGGCGGCTGACGCCGCCGGCGATCATTGCGCCGTTTTGTACGGTGAATATTTCCAGTTCGTAATCCATGCGCGCACCACTGTGTTCGGATATTCGGGTTTGCCGAGGCTGCCGTTGTAGCGTCCGAGGGCGCGGAAGTAGTCGCCGTGCTCGATGTCGAGATAGTGCTTGAGAATCACGCAGCCGTAACGCAGATTGACCCGCAGGTGAAACAGATTGTCGCCCGGGCGGCCGATTTCTTTGACCCAGAACGGCATGACCTGCATGAAGCCGCGCGCGTCAGCGCTTGATACCGCGTATTTACGAAATGCGCTTTCGACCTGGATCAGACCCAGCACCAGTTGCGGATCGAGCGCGGCGCGTTTCGCTTCATAGTGCACGGTCACCAGCAATTCCTCGCGCTGCCGGCGGTCCGGAATGCGGCGCGCGAGTTTGCCCGACATCGCGTCGAGCCAGGCGCGCGCTTCTTCCGCGGTATCGAACGCAAGAAACGGCACCGCCTGGTCGCTGATGGCGGAATGCAGGGCGGCTTGCACGCTCGCCGAGAGCGGTTCGTATTTCTGGTTGCCGGCATGGGCAGGTGCAACCCAGACGGCAAGCAATAAGGCGATCAACCGCCACATACGAGTTTTTTTATGGCGTCCGCTGTGGTGTTGTCGAGCGCAATCGACTGCGCGGCTTTGTCGCGCCGGCCCTGGTATTCGAGTTGATTTTGTTTGAGGCTGCGCTCGCCGATGACGACGCGGTGCGGCATGCCGGTGAGTTCCATATCGGCGAACATCACGCCGGGGCGCTCGTCGCGGTCGTCGAGCAGCACATCGAGCCCGAGTGCGGTGAGTTCGTTGTGCAATTTTTCGGCGGCTTCGCGCACCGCCGGGCTCTTGCCGATGCCGATGGGCACGATGGCGATGTCGAAAGGCGCAATCGGCTGCGGCCATGCAATGCCGCGCTCATCGTGGTTCTGTTCGATCGCAGCCGCGACGATGCGCGTGATGCCGATGCCGTAGCAACCCATTTCCATCGGCTGCTGCGCGCCTTTTTCGTCGAGATAATTGCATTTGAGCGCAGTCGAATATTTGGTGCGCAACTGGAAGATGTGGCCGACTTCGATGCCGCGGCAGAGTTCGAGCGTGCCTTTGCCGTCGGGGCTGAGGTCGCCGGCGACGACGTTGCGGAAGTCGGCAACCAATGCCGGTTCGGCGAGATCGCGGCCGAAGTTGACGCCGCTGAGGTGAAAATCTTTTTCGTTGGCACCGCAGACAAAATCGTTCATTGCAGCAACGGTACGATCGGCGGCGAACTTGACGCCGGAGTCAACTTTGACCGGGCCGATATAACCGGCCTTGCAATGCAGTGCGCCGAAAATTTCCTTGTCGGTCGCGAAGCGGAATTCGCCGAGCAGTTTCTGCGTTTTGATTTCATTGAGATCGTGGTCGCCGCGCAGAAGCACGAGATGAAACTGCGTGTCCTTGACGACGATGGCTACGGCCTTGACCATTTTGGTCAATGGAATATTCAGCAGTGCCGCGACATCTTCGCATTTGGTTTTACCCGGCGTCGAAACCTTTTCCATTGCAGCGCCCGCTCCGCCGCGTGTCGCGGCAGGCGCCAATGCTTCGGCGAGTTCAACATTGGCCGCATAATCCGACGTCGGGCAGAAGGCAATGGCGTCTTCGCCGGATTCGGCCAGCACGTGAAATTCATGCGAACCGGTGCCGCCGATCGAACCGGTGTCGGCGGCCACCGCGCGGAATTTGAGCCCGAGGCGCGTGAAAATGCGCGTATAGGTTTCGTACATGTTTTTGTATTCGCGCTCGAGGTCGGCATAGTTCACATGGAAGGAGTAACCGTCCTTCATGGTGAACTCGCGCCCGCGCATGACGCCGAAACGCGGCCGGCGCTCGTCGCGGAACTTGGTCTGGATCTGATAGAAGTGCACCGGCAACTGGCGGTAGCTCTTGATTTCGTTGCGCGCGATGTCGGTGACGACTTCTTCCGAGGTCGGCTGGATCACGAAATCGCGATCGTGTCTGTCCTTGAAACGCAGGAGTTCCGGGCCGTAGGCCTGCCAGCGGCCGGATTCCTGCCACAGCTCGGCGGGTTGCACGACCGGCATGGCGAGTTCAACCGCGCCGGCGCGGTTCATTTCCTCGCGCACGATGGCTTCGACCTTGCGCACCACGCGCAGGCCCAGCGGCATCAGGCTGTAGATGCCGCTGCCGAGTCGTTTTATGAGGCCGGCGCGGATCATCAGCTTGTGGCTGATCAATTCCGCTTCGGACGGCGCTTCTTTTAAGGTGGAGAGAAAGAATCTGGATACGCGCATGTCTGTTTGAAACCTATGCGAAGCCGTGAAAAGTGCTTATTCTACCGAACCCGTGCAACTTTCCGGAAAATACCCGAGCAATGAATTTCCTGCAGAACTGGCGAGTACGCAAACCTGAAACCGACAGCGAATCGGTTTACATCAGCGAAAAATTTGGCGTTCGAACATTGCATATCGGCAGCGATACCGTGCAAAGCGCGATGCGCATCGCGCGGCCGAACGACCTTGAAGTCGTCTACACGCGCAGCATGATGGCGTTTCTGCTGTTCAAGCCGGCGCCGCGCAACGTGCTGATGATCGGACTCGGCGGCGGTTCGTTGACGAAATTCGTGCGCCACTATATTCCTGAGGCGCGTGTTACTGCGGTGGAGGTCAACCCGCAGGTGGTTTCGATTGCGCGGCAGTTTTTCCTGCTGCCGCAGAACGACGAACGCCTCAACGTGATGGTCGGCGACGGCGTCGAATACCTCGCCCGCGAGGGCCTTGGCGCCGACGTGCTGGTCGTCGATGGTTATGATGCCGAGTCGCAGGTCGAAGCGCTCGCCACGCTGCCGTTTTACCGCGATTGCGCGCGCGTGCTCGGCGACGACGGCATACTGGTGGTGAACCTGTGGGGCGGCGACCGCAACTTCAACGCCTGCGTGGAACGTATCGGCACGGCGTTCGACGGTCGTGTTTTGTGTCTGCCGGCGGGCAAGCCGGGCAATATCGCGGCGTTTGCGTTCAAACGGGGGCAGGGCGAACCGCGCTGGGATGAATTGAACCGGCGTGCCAAGGCGCTGACGCCGCATTTCGGTCTCACGTTCGGGCGTTTTGTCGAAGAACTCAGGGTGCTCAACCCGCATAATGACGAGGCGCTGCTGATCTGATAGCGGTGCTGCTTTCCATCCGGCCGGAACTGTGGAAAAATTTGCCTAATCAGACAGATCCAAGGGTGATTCACATGATAGACCGTGACGGATATCGCCCCAACGTTGGAATCATTATCTGCAACCGGAAAAACGAAGTTTTCTGGGGCAAGCGGGTCAGGCAGCACGCATGGCAGTTTCCGCAGGGCGGCATAGACTCGGGCGAAACGCCGGAACGGGCGATGTATCGCGAGTTGCATGAAGAAGTCGGCCTGCAGCCGCAGCACGTCGAAATACTCGGGCGCACACGCGACTGGCTGCGCTACGACGTGCCGGAACAGTGGCTGCGCCGCGACTGGCGCGGCAATTACCGCGGGCAAAAGCAGATCTGGTTTTTGTTGCGCTTGGTCGGGCGCGACACCGACGTGCAACTGCGCGCGTCGGAAAAACCGGAATTCGATGCCTGGCGCTGGAACGAGTACTGGGTGCCGCTGGAATCGGTGGTCGAGTTCAAGCGCGAGGTTTATCAGCTTGCGCTGACCGAACTGGTGCGCTTTCTGCGCCGGCCGACGCAGGAGCGGCCGGCCGGTACTGCGGCGGTTCGCTGATTTACGCCGCTGCCGCCGCACGAGCGATCAGCGGACCAACGTGCGGCGTTGACACCTTAACGGCAGCGTCTTAAACTCAAACCATAAATTAGATTCAGTCTAATTGAAGCCTCGGGCCGGCGGGCATGCGTCGATGCCGGTCAGAGGTGCGGCAGGAGCACGGCGTCGCACCGGACAGTCAGTTGATTATCACAGGAGAACTCCATGCAGCTCAAAGGCTCGCAAACCGAGGGCAACCTCAAAGCGGCATTTGCCGGCGAATCCCAGGCAAACCGCCGTTACCTGTATTTCGCAGCGAAAGCAGACGTCGAAGGTCAGAATGACGTTGCCGCTGTGTTCCGTTCCACTGCGGAAGGCGAAACCGGCCACGCGCACGGCCACCTCGAGTATCTCGAAGTTGTCGGTGATCCGGCGACCGGCCTGCCGATCGGCAGCTCACGCAATAATCTGAAGGCCGCGATTGCAGGCGAGACCCATGAATACACGGATATGTATCCGGGCATGGCGAAAACCGCGCGCAGCGAAGGCTTTGAAGAAATTGCGGATTGGTTTGAAACGCTTGGCAAGGCAGAGCGTTCGCATGCCAACCGTTTTCAGAAGTCGCTTGACGCACTGACTGACTAAGGCAGGCTTACGGCATAAGGGGTGAGGTGTGAGGCGTAAACCTCAACTTCACCCCTCGTCTTTTCAACGCAGCTCAATGCTGATTCATCCCCATATATGACCGTACGCGAAGGCAGTCTCGAAGCGCCGACCCGCCATCGGCTCGACTGGAAGTCGCCCGACTTCTACGACGAGACAAAGCTGCATGCGGAGATGCATCGTGTTTTCGATATCTGCCACGGCTGCCGCCGTTGCGTCAGCCTGTGCGGATCGTTTCCGACGCTGTTCGATCTGATCGACGAAGGCAAGACCGGCGAACTTGATGGCGTCGATAAAAAAGATTACGCAAAAGTCGTCGACCAGTGTTATTTGTGCGACGTCTGTTACATGACGAAGTGCCCGTATGTGCCGCCGCATCCGTGGAACCTCGATTTTCCACATTTAATGCTGCGCGCCAAAGCGGTCAAGTACGGGCAGGGCGGCACGCGCCTGCGCGATAAATTCATGTCGGGCACCGATGCGCTCGGGAAACTGGCCTCGATTCCGGTTGTGGTGAAATTCGTCAATGCGGCGAATAATAACGGCGCCGCGCGCGTCTTGATGGAAAAAACGCTCGGCGTCGATGCCAAGGCTTGGATACCGTCGTATTCGTCGCCGACCTTTCGCCATTCGGCAGGTGCGGCCGCGACTGTTGTGGCGAAGGACGGCGCCCGCGCGCCGGGCAAGGTCGCGATATTTTCGACCTGCTACATCAATTACAACGAACCGGGCATCGGTCACGATCTGGTCAAAATTCTCGACCACAACGATATTCCGTGGACTATCGTGCGGCAGGAAGCCTGTTGCGGCATGCCGAAGCTGGAACTCGGCGATCTCGACGCGGTTGAGGCGCTGAAGAACATCAACATCCCGCCGCTGGCGAAGCTGGCGCGCGAAGGCTATGCGATCGTCACACCGATTCCGTCGTGCACGCTGATGTTCAAGCAGGAACTGCCGCTGATGTTCCCTGACGACGCCGATGTCAAGGCGGTGCGCGAAGCGATGTTCGATCCGTTCGAATATTTGATGCTGCGGCACAAGGACGACCTGCTGAAAACCGATTTCAAGCAGGACCTCGGCAAGGTGTCGTACCACGTTGCCTGCCATTTGCGCGTGCAGAACATGGGACAGAAGACGCGTGAAGTGCTGCAACTCGCAACGCAGGAAAAGCTCAATACGATTGAGCGCTGTTCCGGGCATTCCGGAAGCTGGGGCTGCAAAAAGGAATTTCACGGCATGGCGATGAAAATCGGCCGCCCGGTATTCCGCGCCGCCGGCGAACATCCGGCCGGTGGCGAAGCCGATTGGGTTGCCTCCGACTGCCAGCTTGCCGGCCATCACATTGAGCAGGGCCTGCGTGAAAGCGGCAAGACGGCGGCACAACTGGCGCACCCGCTGACGCTGCTGCGTACCGCATACGGATTGTGAGGTCACGATGAACAAGATAGCGCCCGCCGACCTGATGACGCTTGAAGCGTATTCGAAAGCGCGTCCGGAATTCCGCAAGCAGGTAATCGCGCATAAGAAGGACCGCACGATTGCACTCGGCGATCACATCACGCTGCTGTTCGAGGATGCGCTCACGGTGCGTTACCAGGTCCAGGAGATGCTGCGCGTCGAGCGGATTTTCGAAGAAGACGGAATACGTGACGAACTCGATGCCTACAACCCGCTGGTTCCCGACGGCAGCAACTGGAAAGCCACCCTGCTCATCGAGTATTCGGACGTCGAGGAGCGCCGCGTCATGCTGGCGCGCCTGAAAGGTGTCGAGGATTGCGTCTGGGTGCAGGTTGACGGCCACGAACGTGTCAGTGCGATTGCCGACGAAGACCTCGAACGCGAAAACGACGAGAAGACATCCGCCG
Organism: Betaproteobacteria bacterium; assembly: GCA_025363435.1. Lineage (GTDB taxonomy): Bacteria > Pseudomonadota > Gammaproteobacteria > Burkholderiales > SG8-41 > PALSA-1004. Next base: position 28,924 of record JANYDY010000105.1, on the reverse strand, counting down.
TGCACTTTGTGCGTTTTGAACTCATGCCGGCCATGAAGCGTGCGCTGGCGGACGGCGCGCGGCTGGCGATGGGTGTCGATCATCCGGCTTACGCGGCGGCTGTCGAAACCGCAGCGGCCGCGCGGGCGGCATTGATCCGGGATCTTGAAATCTGATGCGCTGGACGCTTTTCCTCGTTGCGTTGTGTGTGAGTGCACAGGCAGTGGCGGCGGCGGTGCCGACCAGGCCGTCCGACGAGGATGAATACAACGAGAACCTCAACAAGGCCTGGGTGGAGCAGGAGACGCTACTGCCGGTGTTTCCAAAACCGGCCGGGCTGGTGGAATTTTCCGCCAGTGCGGCCGGCAGCAACCGGTTCTTTGTCGACGTCGATACCTTGTCCATCGGTGCGGATGGGGTGGTGCGCTATGCTTTGGTCGTGCGCAGCGCCGGCGGTGCGGAAAATGTGTCGTTCGAAGGCATCCGTTGCTATACGCGGGAACAAAAATTCTATGCGTTCGGTCAGCGCAATGCGACATGGTTGCCTGCACGCGATCCGCAGTGGCGCTTCATCGAAACGAAGGAAATCAACCGGCAGCACGGCGTGTTGTTTGCAGATTTCTTTTGTCCTGACGGCAGGCGACCGCTACGGACAGTGCGCGAAATCGCGCAACGCCTGCGCTACCCGCGCTGATCGCGGCCCTTACAGCAGCACGAGGTTGTCGCGGTGGATCAGCTCCGGCTCGTCGACGTAGCCGAGTTTCTGTTCTATTTCCGCCGACGGCGTGCGCACGATGCGGCGCGCTTCGCCGGCACTGTAATTGACCAGGCCGCGCGCGACTTCAACGCCGGCTTCATTGCAGCAGGCGACGACTTCGCCGCGTTCGAATTCACCGCTGACCGCACTGACGCCGATCGGCAGCAGGCTTCGTTGCATTTCGCACAGCGCCTTGACCGCGCCGGCGTCCAGCGTGAGCCGGCCGCGCACCTGCAGATGATCTGCCATCCATTGCTGGCGCGCCGCCAGCGTCGGTGTGGCCGCGCGCAGCAGTGTGCCGACGTGTTCACCGTCGGCCAGCCGCAACAGCACGTTTTCCTCGTGGCCTGACGCAATTACAGTGTGTGCGCCGCTGCGTGCGGCGCGTTTTGCTGCAATGACTTTGGTCAGCATGCCGCCAAGACCGATTTCGCTGCCCGCACCACCCGCCATTGCCTCGAGTTCGGGGCTGCCGGCGACGGCTTCTCGGATCAGCGTGGCGTCCGGCGTTTTGCGCGGATCGGCCGAATACAGGCCGCTCTGATCAGTCAGAATAATCAGCGCGTCAGCCTCGACCAGATTGGTCACCAGTGCGCCCAGCGTGTCGTTGTCGCCGAAACGGATTTCATCCGTCGCAACGGTGTCGTTTTCATTGATGATGGGCACCACACCGAGTTCGAGCAGCGTGCGCAGGGTCGAGCGCGCATTGAGGTAGCGTTTGCGATCGGCCAGATCTTCGTGGGTCAGCAGCACCTGCGACGTGAGCAGGCCGTGTTTGCGGAATTGTGATTCGTAGGCTTCAATCAAGCCCATTTGACCAACCGCTGCGGCCGCCTGCAGTTCATGCACGGCGCTGGGCCGGCGCTTCCAGCCCAGGCGTTGCATGCCTTCGGCGATCGCGCCGCTTGAAACGAGGATGACTTCGCGGCCGCGCTTGCGCAACTCGGCAATTTGCGCGACCCAGCGCGCCAGTGCGGCGTGATCGAGCCCCTGGCCGCGATTGGTGACCAGGCTGCTGCCGACTTTGGCGACCAGACGTTTTGCTTGTGCCAGTTCAGAAGACATGTGAGAACAGGATTGAGGATTCAGGATTCAGAATGTGGATCTTGCGATGCTTCCTCTGAATCCTCAATCCTGGCTCCTGCATCCTGTATATGTTCCATGATCGCATAAGTCAATTCGCGGCATCCCTTGCCGTCGATGGCCGAAATAATAAAGCTTTTGTCCGTCCAGCCGTAATCGGCGATGAATTTGCGCGCGCGTTCCGCGCCTTCCTCAGCTTCCAGCAGGTCAATCTTGTTGAGCACCAGCCAGCGCGGTTTGTCGTACAACGCCTGATCGTATTTCTTCAGTTCGTTGACGATGGCGCGCGCTTCGGCGACCGGATCGGTTTCGGGATCGAAAGGCGCGAGGTCGACGATATGCAACAAGAGACGCGTGCGCGCGAGATGGCGCAAAAACTGGTGGCCGAGGCCGGCGCCTTCCGCCGCGCCCTCAATGAGGCCGGGGATGTCGGCAATGACGAAGCTGCGGTTGTTGTCGACGCGCACCATGCCGAGATTCGGATGCAGCGTCGTAAACGGGTAATCCGCCACTTTCGGTTTGGCCGCCGACACCGCGCGGATGAAGGTCGATTTGCCCGCATTCGGCATGCCGAGCAGACCGACATCGGCGAGCACTTTCAGCTCGAACTTGAGCCGGCGAGATTCGCCTTCGCCGCCGCGTGTGAATTGTTTCGGCGCGCGGTTGGTGCTCGACTTGAATCGCAGGTTGCCGAGCCCGCCCTTGCCGCCCTGGGCGAGCAGTTCAACCTGATCGTGGGTCGCCAGATCGGCGACGTGTTCACCGGTTTCGGCATCGGTGACGACGGTGCCGACCGGCACGCGCAGCACCACGTCTTCGGCCGAGTGGCCGAAGCAGTCGGCGCCGCGGCCGGGTTCGCCGCTCTTGGCGCGATGGATGCGCTGGAAGCGGTAGTCGACGAGCGTATTGATGTTGCGGTCGGCACGCGCAAAGATGCTGCCGCCGCGGCCGCCGTCGCCGCCATCGGGACCGCCGCGCGGAATGAATTTCTCGCGGCGAAAAGAAGCTGCGCCGTCACCGCCCTTGCCGGCATGCGCTTCCACGTTTGCTTCGTCGATGAATTTCATTTGAAATCGTTTATGAAAATTCTGAGGTGCGTTTCAATTGTTTCAGAGCTTCCCCTGAAGTGGGAGGGGGCTACAAGGGGTGGGTGCCCCCTTGCAGTATGCCCAAACAAAAAAGGCTCTGTCCTGCGACAGAGCCTTTATGACCGAAAGAGTAAGGCGTTTATGCAGGTACGACGCTGACCGTTCTCTTGCGCATCGGCCCTTTGACCGAAAACAAGACCGTTCCCGGTGCGGTGGCAAACAGCGTGTGATCCTTGCCCATCCCGACGTTGACGCCGGGGTGGAACTCGGTGCCGCGCTGGCGCACGATGATGTTGCCCGGAATGATTGCTTCGCCGCCGTAGATTTTGACGCCGAGCCGTTTCGACTGGGAATCGCGACCGTTGCGTGAACTGCCGCCTGCTTTTTTATGTGCCATGAATTTTCTCCTGACGACTAGGCAGCGATGCCGAGAATTTCGATCTCGGTGTAATTCTGCCGGTGTCCCTGCGATTTGCGATAGTGCTTGCGGCGGCGCATTTTGAAAATATGCACCTTGTCGGCACGGCCGTGGGAGATGACTTTGGCCTTGACCGAAGCGCCGCTCAATGTCGGCGTGCCGAGCGTGACCTTCTCGCCGTCCGCCACCATCAAAACCTGGTCGAGAACGATCTCGCTGCCAATCTCGGCAACGACTGTTTCAATTTTAAGTTTCTCGCCGGACGCAACACGATACTGTTTGCCGCCGGCCTTGATCACTGCATACATGGTTTTAACCTCAATTTCCGGACGAACCGCCGGATCGGGAAGCCGCGCATTATACCCAAGAGCGAATTTTGAGTCAAAACGGAGTAAAATGAGGTGGTGTCTCAGTTAGATATGTAACATTTTTAAGGGCGGCTTTTGACTGTTTTGTGAGTATTTACTAACTGGCAATAAAGCACGGGCATTTTGACGGAATAATGCCCGTGTGAATTCGGGCTAATCGGCCAGTTTCGCTATCTCTTCCAGCGTCCAGACGTGATCGCAAACGCCTGCTTCCATCGCGGGGGTTACGCGCAGCGATTTGTGGATGCGCCCGAAGTTGTAATACATGTAGTGAATCGCTATCGCGTTTTCGTGCGCCGCCAGCTTTTTCGAGAATCCATTGGTAAGGCGAGTAAACCGGCGCATGCCCATACGCATCGTCAAGTTCTGGCGCTCTACGAATGACGTGCTGATGTGCTTCGGGTCAGGGTCGCCACAGACTGCGCCCTTGATCGCGCCACAGCAGTTACCGCCGCTATAACGGCGTTCTTGTGCGTTCCCGCCCACCGGCCCGTACAGCTTGTGCAGCAGGCCGAAATCCACATCAGCGCCGAAAATAGGCTCTACGACCTTCACATAGACCTTGAGGCCGTCGCTGGTCAGTTGGGCGCGGCCCTGTATGCGGTCTTTCAAATCCTTGATGAAAGCGTAGCCGTATTCAGTATCGCGCTTGCCGACCATCCAGCAGGGAACCAGCTTGGTATCGGCATCAATGGCTACCCATGTCCAAACGTCGCCGTGGCCGAGAACGCCGTAGTTTTCATCGGATACGTTCTTTTGCTTTGAACCGCAGAACAACCAGATTTCATCGACCTGAACGCGGTTGATTTTCAGGTTACGCAGGGTTTCGTTCTGGTAGACCGCGCAGGCCGTGCCAAGATCGTTCAGTAGCTTTGCAACCGTGTTGATGCTGACGCCACACATGCGAGTAGTGGCACGCATGCTGTTGCCCTCGACTAAACAGCCGAGGATTCTGGCGCGGCCTTGCAGGCTTAGGCGGTTCATTTCTAATCCCCATCGGAAGGTTGACAATCCATTCCGTATGGTTGACAATACCACCCATTAATGTTGTCAATGTCAATGCTTAAGGTTGACAAAAATTAGAGGGGTGGTTGCCAATGACCGGGGTTCGAGAGAGGGGCGAGGATATACGGTGCTATATTATTGAAAATATTGAAAAATATCCCAATAACATTAGTGCAATAACCGCGGAACACTTCAAAATTACAAGGCAGGCCGTTAATAAGCATTTGCAACGGCTTACGGATGAAAAAATTCTTGCGGAAACTGGAAAAACTAGAAGTCGTATTTATAAGTTATCGCCATTGGTGGAATGGCGACAGATTTATCCGCTCGGGGGCATCCCATCGGTCGCGGAAGATGTTGTATGGACTAACGACATACGTTTGGCTCTAGGGAGATTACCAGACAACGTGCTCAACCTATGGCACCACGGATTTACAGAGATGTTTAACAATGCAATAGATCACTCTGACGGAACCCGAATTTCAGTTCGAATGAAGAAGAACGCCGCTGAGACACAAATGCAGATTAGCGACAATGGAATCGGCATTTTTAAGAAAATTCAATCGGCATTGAAACTCTTAGATGAGCGGCACGCCGTTCTTGAGTTGGCGAAGGGAAAATTTACTACAGACCCAACTAAACATTCCGGGGAGGGAATATTTTTTACTTCACGTATGTTTAATAGGTTTTCAATTGTTTCTGGTGACGTTCATTTTAGTCACAATTATGGTGAAAAAGAAGATTGGATACGTAGTGATCATGAAGGGGAAATTGGGGGCACACATGTATTTATGACGCTGCATAACCATACATCCAGAACGACAAAAAAGGTATTTGACCAATTCACAACGGATGAAGACTTTACTTTTAGCAAGACAGTCGTTCCAGTGAGGCTCGCAAAGTATGGGGATGACAATCTAATTTCAAGGTCTCAAGCAAAGCGCCTACTGGCGCGAGTGGAACTATTCAAGGTAGTAGTGTTTGATTTCGATAAAGTTCCGTCAATTGGGCAGGCATTTGCAGATGAGGTATTTCGAGTGTTCTCCATTGAACACCCAAATACTCAACTCCAAGCAATACATGCTAGTTCGGAAGTAAAGCGGATGATTGATCGGGTAAAAACAACGGCCTCGGTAGTGCAGGCCAAACCTATTTCTTAGCGGCTTTTTTAGGGCGCTGTTTTTTCTGTTTGTGGCTGCGGAAGCCTAGCTTATCCGAGGTGGAAATAGCCACGATCATGGCGGCGAGCTGGTTAGCGTCTCTCGGTCTTTTCGGTCGCATAGTCATGCGTCCATTTTAGACGCGGCAAAAATAAACCGCATTAGCGCTTACATTCAAACTGAGACACGACCTAAAATAAAGGACTTCCGAATCTGTTTGAAAGCGCATCTAAACACCGTCGCAGGCCTGTTTTAGGCGGTTTTGACCGTCATAACCGATGTCTATCCCCATTTTAGGCGATTTTCTGGCCGCCGACCTTTTGGCCGTCGATGCGGTGATCCGGCGTAGGCTCAATTCCGATGTCGTCCTGGTGCGCACGGTTGCCGAGCATATTATCAGCGGCGGCGGCAAGCGTTTGCGGCCGGCGCTGGTCATCCTGTCCGCCGGCGCCTTCGGCTATCAGGACGGCCACCACCACCAGCTCGCTGCGGTGGTCGAATTCATCCACACAGCGACCCTATTGCACGACGACGTGGTTGATGCTTCCGACCTGCGCCGCGGGCAGGCAACTGCCAATGCGCTGTTCGGCAACGCCGCCAGCGTGCTGGTCGGTGATTTTGTTTATTCGCGGGCGTTTCAGATGATGGTCGAGGTCGGCAGCATGCGCATCATGCAGGTGCTGGCCGAGGCGACCAACGTGATTGCCGAGGGCGAGGTGCTGCAGTTGATGAACTGCCACGACCCCGACATTGACGAACAGAGTTACCTGCAGGTGATCCGCTACAAGACCGCCAAACTGTTCGAGGCGGCGACGCGACTGGGCGCCATTCTGGGGGGCGCTTCTGACGTAGAAGAAGAGGCAATGGCGCGTTATGGCATGCATCTTGGCACCGCATTCCAGCTGATTGACGACGTGCTCGATTATTCGGGGGACAATCAGGATACCGGCAAGAATGTCGGTGACGACCTTGCCGAAGGCAAGCCGACGCTGCCGTTGTTGTACGCCATCAAGCATGGCAACACGGAAGAGCGGGCGATTGTTCGCGCCGCGATAGAGCACGGCGGGCTCGACGATTTGCCGCGAGTCATGGCTGCCATTGAACGTACCGGTGCGCTGGCCTATACGCGCCGTCAGGCCGAGGCGGAGTCGGATATGGCGAAGGCGGTGCTTGATAAGGTGCCGAATTCTAAACAGCGCGATTATTTGCTACAATTAGCCAGTTTTGCGGTAACGCGAAACTTCTGATTGAGCGCCGCGGCACAGTGCGTATGCAAGACATGTCAGCGGAACGCTTACTTCAATCGACCTGAATCGGGGTGTAGCTCAGCCTGGTAGAGTACTGCGTTCGGGACGCAGGAGTCGGAGGTTCGAATCCTCTCACCCCGACCATTCCGGTCGAACCGCTTCAGATCGATATCACGGCCCGCGCCGGCCGCCATCCCGTTTCCCCGGTGAAGCAAAAGTCACGGCTGTCGCGTCCCGCACGCCTCGACGCTGCGGGCTATCTGGCGCACACTGTTGCGCGGGTAAAAAAACCGTATCCAAGCGGAGTGTGCTTTGTCCAAATTGATTATGCTGATCGCGATTTTTGCGTTCGCCTGGTGGCTGGTGAAGCGTTATCTGCGCTCATTGCGCCAGGACGCGCCGCCTGCCGCCGTGTCCGAGGATATGGTGCGCTGCGCGCGCTGCGGTGTGCATCTGCCGCGCAGCGAAAGCATAACGCGCGAAGAAAAAGTTTTCTGCGGCGAAGAACACGCGCGATTGCGCGACTGATGCCATGACTGCGTTCCCCGCCAGAATCAGCACCGAGGAGGCTCAACCCGGGGCAAAACCTGCAGGCCGCAGCGCGACTGCGTTTGGCGACGCCACCGATACTTACTGGCGCTCGCTGTTCTTTTTCAATTCCTATCGCGCGGTGGTCGCCGTCGTTCTGCTGGCGGCCAGCCTGATATTCGGCGACCGGCTGGCATTCGGTTCCACCAACAGCGCGCTTTATCAGTATTTCAGCGCCGGCTATGTTTTGTTGAGCGCCGTCTGGTTTGTGCTGATTGCGTCGCGCCGCCACTTTCACTGGCAGCTCGGGCTGGAGGTCGGCGCCGATATCGTCATCATCGTCGTGCTGATGTACGCCAGCGGCGGCATTTCAAGCGGCCTCGGGCTGTTGCTGCTGTCGGCGCTGGCGGCGGCAGGCTTGATCAGCCGCGGACGTCTGACGCTTTTTTACGCTTCACTTGCCAGCATTGCGGTACTGATCGAACAAACCGCCCAGGTGCTGATGCACTCGGCGCAGATCACCCAGTATGTGCAGGCCGGATTTCTCAGCATCGGCTATTTTGCGACTGCCTGGGTGGCGCATACCCTGGCGAAATATCTGGTCGCTACCGAGCAGCTCGCGGCGCAGCGCGAAATCGATCTTGCCAGCATGGAGGAGGTGAGCCAGCTGGTGATTCAGGACATGGATGACGGCGTGCTAGTGGTCGATGAAAACGGCGTGATCCGCCAGTACAACGCGCGCGTCGAAGAAATGCTGGGGCCGCTGCGGCGACAACGCCGCAACCGGCTGCTTAAAGACTACGCGCCATCGCTGGCGCAGCGGCTTGAAGAGTGGCGGCGCAATCCGGTGGCGGGGTTCAATCCGGCCAGCACTATCGTGCAGAGCGAAAAAGTCAGCGCGCGATTTGTGCCGGTCGGCCTCAATCGCAATGTCGGCGCGGTTATATTTCTCGAGGATCTGACGCGGATTGAAGCGCAGGCGCGGCAGATGAAGCTCGCAGCTCTGGGCAGGTTGACGGCGAATATTGCCCACGAAATCCGCAATCCGCTGTCGGCGATCAGTCACGCGACCGAATTATTGCAGGAGGAGCCGGCCATCAATGGCACGGTCAAGCGATTGCTGACGATTATCCGCGATAACACGCTGCGCCTCGACCGCATGATCAATGATGTGTTGAAGCTCAATCGCGGCGAACGCGCGCATCGCGAGGTTTTCGCGCTAGGTGAATTTCTGCAAACCTTCGTCGAGCAGTTCTGCCAGATAGAGAAGCTGCCGGCCGATGTGATGACACTCGAATTGGCGGCCGACCCGAAGATTGCCTTTGATCAGAGCCATCTCAACCAGATTATGTGGAATCTGTGCCGCAACGCAGTACGCCATTGCCGGCGCGAAAAAGGCAGCATCCGCATTGCGGTTGACGTGATAGGCGGCGGGGATATTGTAAAATTGGACGTGGTGGATGATGGGCCTGGAGTACCTCCGGCGGTGCGTAACCAGTTGTTCGAGCCGTTTTTCACGACTGTTAACAGCGGCACCGGGCTCGGCCTTTATATCGCGCGGGAAATCTGTGCGGCGAATGACGCGACGCTCGATTACATAGAGACGCCGCTGGGTGCGCAGTTCACCTTGCAGTGTCGTGGAGCTTAGATGGGCAAGGTTCTGATCGTCGACGACGAAGCGGATATCCGCGAATTGCTCAGCATGACCCTGCAGCGCATGGGTCTCGAGACCGACTGCGCCGCCAATGAATTCGAGGCCGTCCAGCTGCTGCAGAAAAGCAGTTATGAACTGTGTCTGACCGATATGCGATTGCCGGACGGCGACGGGTTGAAACTGCTTGAACATGTGACTGCCAACTATGCTGCCACCCCGGTGGCGGTGATCACCGCGCATGGCAGCACCGAGAATGCAGTGGCGGCGCTGAAAGCCGGCGCCTTCGATTATCTGGCCAAGCCGGTATCTCTTAACCAGTTGCGTGCGCTGGTGCGCTCGGCGCTGAAATTGCCGCGTCCGAACACGCCGCGCAAGGGCGGCGAGCAGCCGGCCGGCACACTGCCGGTGTTGCTTGGCGATTCGGTGTTGATGCAGCAGACGCGCCAGATGATAGACCGGCTGGCGCGTAGCCAGGCGCCAGTTCATATCGGCGGTGAGTCGGGCTGCGGCAAGGAAATGGCGGCGCGTCTGATGCACATGATGGGGCCGCGGCGCGATGCGCCGTTTGTGCCGGTCAACTGCGGCGCCATTCCCGAAAATCTCATGGAGAGCGAGTTTTTCGGTTACCGCAAGGGTGCCTTCACCGGCGCCGATCAGGACAAGGAAGGTTTTTTTCAGGCGGCCAGCGGCGGCACCCTGTTCCTCGACGAAGTGGCCGACCTGCCGATTCAGATGCAGGTGAAGCTGCTGCGTGCCATTCAGGAAAAAAAGGTGCGCAAGGTTGGTGCGACCGCCGAGGAAAATGTCGACGTGCGCATCATCAGCGCGACGCACCACCATCTGGGCGACGCCGTGCGCGACGGCAAATTCCGCCAGGACCTTTATTACCGTCTCAATGTGATTGAGTTGCGCATGCCGTCGCTGCGTGAAATGCCCGATGACATCCCTATTCTCGCCGGTGAAATTCTGCGCCGCAGCGCAGGCGGTGAGGGCGTCACTTTGCTGCCCGAGGCGGTTGATGCGCTGCGCAACTATTCATTCCCGGGCAACGTGCGCGAGCTCGAAAATATTCTCGAGCGCGCGCTCGCGCTGAGCGCGGGTGACAGTATCGGCCGCGACGAATTGCAACTGGCCTCGCCGTCGGCGCGGTCCGATGCGCCGCTGGCTGCCGATCTGGCAGGGCTGCCGTTGCAGGAACATCTGGACCGCGTCGAGAAAGCGGCGATACTTGAAGCGCTGGAGAAGACGCGCTTCAATCGCACGGCGGCGGCCAAGCTGCTCGGCATTACCTTCCGTGCCTTGCGTTATCGCATGGAGAGGCTGGGGATTAATTAGGATTGAGGAATCCTGATTCCTCAATCCTGTCAGCATGCCCTTCGAAATCGACAATGATGGCTTTGCCGCCGCAGTGGGCAGAATTGATTCGCCTAACTGTGATGCGCGGCCGGCAGGCAGCGCGGTCGAATTGCTGGTCATCCACAACATCAGCCTGCCGCCGGGAGAATTCGGCGGCAGCAGCATTGTTGACCTCTTCACCAATAAGCTCGATGCCGCGACGCATCCCTATTACCGCGAGATTGCCGGGCTGAAGGTCTCGGCGCATTTTCTGATCCGGCGCGACGGCGTGGTAATTCAGTTTGTTTCTACCGAACAACGTGCCTGGCATGCCGGCGTATCAAGCTGGCGCGGGCGCAGCGGCTGCAACGATTTTTCTATCGGCATCGAACTCGAAGGCGCAGACGATTGCGCCTTCGAAACAGCGCAATACGCCGCGCTGGCTGAGTTGACGCGGGCCTTGTGCGCGCGTTATGCGATTGCCGATGTCGTTGGTCACTCGGACATTGCGCCGGGCCGCAAGACCGACCCGGGTCCTTGCTTCGATTGGGCCCGCTTCCGGCAACTTACCGGCGACTGATACACCGCCGATTCCGGCAATTTGTCACAGCCGGTGCCGTTGTTGCTGCGTTACCGCAGCGGCGCGTTCGCGCCTGCCGGACGCCGCGCGCATTAAATCCAAAGACCTGCTAAAGCTCGATTTGACGCCGTTTTCCGGCCGATTTCTGTTCATTTTTTGAGCAGATTTTTTCCTGTAGCAACAAACAAATCCGCCACTTTCCGCATGTAATTCCGAGGCCGTAAAAAAAGATTCAAAACCTATTGCACTGGAAATTTTCCGCCACTAGAATTGGTGCAATCTTCTGGTCCAAGCACAACATATAGTGGTTGCCTGTCGGACGCTGGGAGAGGCGCCGAGTGGCAGAAAAAACATAAAGAAATGAACGATTAAGGAGAGAACCCATGCAGTTATCCACCCAACCCTCCGCCGCAACGTCCGCCACCCCCTTTGTTGCAGAGGCAGCGGCCGACGTAGCGCCGTCGCGTTACAGTGAATACAAAATCATCCGCCGCAATGGCGCTGTCGTTGGTTTTGAACCGTCGAAAATCGCCATTGCCGTGACCAAAGCCTTCCTCGCCATCAACGGCGGGCAGGGCGCAGGCTCCGCGCGCGTGCGCGAACTCGTTGCTAATCTGACGGAGACAGTGGTTTCCGCATTGATGCGTCGCCAGCCCAGCGGCGGCACCTTCCATATCGAAGATATTCAGGACCAGGTTGAACTCGCGCTGATGCGTTCGGGTGAACACGAAGTCGCACGCGCCTACGTGTTGTATCGCGAGCAGCGTTCACAGGAACGTGCCAGGCAGCGCGAAACCCAGCCGCAGGCGGCGGTGGTGCATCCGACGCTCAACGTTACCGAAAACGGCAAACTGCATCCGCTCGACATGGTGCGACTGACCGGGCTGGTGCATGAGGCCTGCGAGGGGCTGGGCCGTGCCGTCGATCCGGAAAAAATTCTGCAGGCAACGCTCAAGGACTTGTACGAAGGCGTGCCGGTTGATGAGGTGCGCAAGTCGCTGATTCTGTCGGCGCGCGCCATGATCGAGAAAGACCCGGGCTACAGCTACGTCACCGCGCGCCTGTTGTTGAACACGGTGCGGCTCGAAACGATCGGCGAAGAAGTCACCCAGGCCGACATGAAGACCCGCTACGCCGAGGTCTTCCCGAAGCTGATCAAACGCGGCATCGACGCAGAATTGCTCGACGAGCGCATCGGCGCCTACGACCTGAAAAGCCTCGGCGCCGCGCTCGACGCCAAGCGCGATTTCAAATTCGGCTACATCGGTTTGCAGATACTCTACGACCGCTATTTCCTGCACGTGCGCGGCGAGCGGATTGAACTGCCGCAGACCTTTTTCATGCGCGTCGCCATGGGCCTCGCCCTGAACGAGCCGGAATCGCAGCGCGAAGCGCGCGCGATTGAGTTTTATAACGCGCTGTCGTCCTTTGATGTGATGAGCTCGACGCCGACGTTGTTCAATTCGGCGACGCGCCGTTCGCAACTGGCAAGTTGCTACCTGACCACGGTCGCCGACGACCTCGACGGCATTTACGAGGCGATCAAGGAAAACGCGATGCTGCAGAAGTACGCCGGCGGCATCGGCAACGACTGGACGCCGGTGCGCGCGTTGGGTGCGCACATCAAGGGCACTAACGGCAAATCGCAGGGCGTGGTGCCTTTCCTGAAGGTCGTCAACGATACCGCGGTGGCGGTGAATCAGGGCGGCAAACGCAAGGGCGCGGTCTGTTCGTATCTGGAAACATGGCACCTTGATATCGAGGAATTCCTCGAGCTCAGGAAGAACACCGGCGATGACCGCCGCCGCACTCACGACATGAACACCGCAAACTGGATTCCGGATCTGTTCATGAAGCGCGTCATGAACAACGGCGAATGGATGCTGTTCTCGCCGTCCGACGTGCCCGATCTGCACGAGAAGTTCGGCAAAGCCTTCGAGGTCGCCTACCTCGATTACGAAGACAAGGCAGCCAAGGGCACGTTAAAGCTGTTCAAGAAAATTCCGGCAGCGCAGCTGTGGCGCAAGATGCTGACCATGCTGTTTGAAACGGGGCATCCGTGGATCACCTTCAAGGATCCGTGCAACATCCGTTCGCCGCAAAACCACGTTGGCGTCGTGCACAGCTCGAACCTGTGCACCGAGATCACGTTGAACACCACCGAAGATGAAATCGCGGTGTGCAACCTGGCGTCGGTCAACATGACCGCGCATCTCGACGTTGCGACGGGCCGTATGGATATCGAGAAGTTGAAGCGCACCATAGGCACGGCGATGCGCATGCTCGATAACGTCATCGATCTGAATTACTACTCGGTGAATAAGGCGCGCAATTCGAACTTCAAGCACCGTCCGGTGGGGCTTGGCATCATGGGCTTCCAGGATTGCCTGCATATGCTGCGTATTCCTTACGCGTCGAACGAGGCGGTCCAGTTCTCCGACCGTTCGATGGAAGCAATCGCTTACTGTGCCTACTGGGCGTCGACCGACGTTGCCGAAGAGCGCGGTCCGTATGCGACCTTCAAGGGTTCATTGTGGGACCGCGGTATTTTCCCGCACGAGTCGCTCAAGCTGCTGGCGGATGAACGCGGCGGTTTTGTCGAGGCCGACATGTCCTCGACGATGGACTGGGAAGCCTTGCGCGCGCGCATCAAGCAGGTCGGCATGCGCAATTCGAATTGTATTGCGATCGCACCGACGGCGACCATCGCCAATATCACCGGGCTGTCACAGTGCATCGAGCCGACTTATCAGAACCTCTACGTCAAATCGAACCTGTCGGGCGAGTTCACAATCACCAACGAATTCCTGGTTGAGGACCTGAAAAAACTCAATCTGTGGGACGAGGTGATGATTTCGGATCTCAAGTATTTTGATGGCTCTCTGGCGAAGATTGACCGCATGCCGATGGAGATTCGCAACCTCTACGCCACCGCATTCGAAATGGATGCGTCGTGGCTGGTTGAGTGTGCGGCGCGCCGCCAGAAATGGATTGACCAGTCGCAGTCGCTCAACATTTACATGGGCGGCGCTTCGGGCAAGAAGCTCGACGAGATCTACAAACTCGCCTGGCTGCGCGGGCTGAAGACGACTTACTACCTGCGCACCATGGGTGCGACGCACGTAGAGAAATCAACCGTGGAGTCAGGCAAGCTGAATGCGGTGCCGAGCGACGGCGGGCTTTCTGCGGCGCCGGGATCGGATGTCAAGTTCTGCTCGATTGATAATCCCGATTGCGAGGCGTGCCAGTAGCGTTACGAAACCGCAGTTGCAGCAAGCAGGGGAAGACGAAGAACAACCAAGGACGATGTTGCACCAATAGCAATCACAAGCGGCATCGTCGGCAGTTGGCAGGCGTCCACCTAAAACATCAATAAAGGAGAACACCATGTTGCAATTCGAAGATAGTGCGGAGCAACGCCCGAATGCAGCCGCACTCGGCCTGCAATCTGTAACCGATACTCTGCCGCATGACCCGGCTGCCGCGCTGGCTGCGCTGGCGCCGAAGTCGCCGGTTGTTGCGCCGGCCGAGTTGCGCCGCGTCAACGTTGCCGATAAACGCATCATCAACGGCCAGACTGACGTCAATCAGCTGGTGCCGTTCAAATACAAATGGGCATGGGAAAAATACCTCTCGGCCTGTGCGAACCACTGGATGCCGCAGGAAATCCAGATGGCGCGCGACATCGCCTTGTGGAAAGATCCCAATGGCCTGACCGAAGATGAGCGCCGCATCATCAAGCGCAACCTCGGCTTTTTCGTCACCGCCGATTCGCTGGCCGCCAACAACATCGTGCTGGGCACCTACCGCCATATCACAGCACCCGAGTGCCGCCAGTATCTGCTGCGCCAGGCGTTTGAAGAAGCGATCCACACCCACGCTTATCAGTACATCGTCGAAAGCCTCGGCCTTGAAGAAGGCGAAATTTTCAACGCGTACCACGAGGTTTCCTCGATCCGCGCCAAAGATGAATTCCTGATCCCGTTCATCGACACGCTGACCAATCCGCATTTCAAGACCGGCACGCCGGAAAACGACCAGAAGCTGCTCAAAAGCCTGATCGTGTTTGCCTGCGTCATGGAAGGCCTGTTCTTTTACGTCGGCTTCACGCAGATTCTGGCGATGGGCCGGCAGAACAAGATGACGGGCGCTGCCGAGCAGTATCAGTACATCCTGCGCGATGAATCGATGCACTGCAATTTCGGCATCGATCTGATCAACCAGATCAAGATGGAAAACCCGCATCTGTGGACAGCGGAATTCCGTGCGGAGATCATCGAAATCATGGGCAAGGCGGTCGAGTTGGAGTATCGCTACGCCGAAGACACCATGCCGCGCGGCGTGCTGGGACTCAACGCGCCGATGTTCAAGGAATACCTGCGCTACATCGCCAACCGCCGCTGCCAGCAGATCGGTATCGATGCGCCGTACGAGGGCGCCATCAATCCTTTCCCGTGGATGTCGGAAATGATCGATCTCAAGAAGGAACGCAACTTTTTTGAAACCCGTGTCATTGAATATCAAACCGGAGGTGCGCTCAGTTGGGACTAAGCTTACTCGCCAAGAGGTATCCAAGGAATCGTCGTCGCATGCATGCCGTCACCGAGTGCCGCGCCGAAGCCAACTACACGTTGTGGTTGCGCTTCAATGACGGGCTCGAAGGCCATGTCTACCTTGGCGATATCGTTCACACCCAGTATTTCCGGATGTTGGGCGATATCGACACGTTCAACCGGGTTGAAGTCGATCCGGTCGAGAACACGGTGTCATGGGAAGGCGGCATCAAGATCGATCCCGAGGTGCTCTACCGCGATTTAGCCAGCAAGGCGCAGTCAGCCTTGCACTGAAAGTTTTCGCCGGCGACGGCGAGCGGGACGGCCAGGCGTTATGCCGGTCGTCGCGGTTGTGCCCGTGACGCTTCTGACGTTGCGGCGATAGCGAACATGAAGGAGCTTGCGCATGGCGAAAAAATCGAAGGCCGGCAAGAAGAAAGCCGGTAAAAAAGTGATCACCCGTAAGGTGAGTGCAGCGCCCAAACCGGCGTCGCGCAAAAAGGCAGCGCCAAAAAAGGCCAAAAAGGCCGTCAAGAAAAAGGCAGCGCCAAAAAAAGCAAAGAAACCGGCCGCCAAGAAGCCGGTAGCAGTAAAAAAGCCCGCCGCCAAAGCGGCGGTGCCTGCAACACCGGCAGTGCCGGCGCCGATCTCGATTCCCGGCGCGTGGCCGTTTCCCATGCCGGGCAATTCCTGAGTCGTATCGTCTGTCGCCTCGAGCGCCCATTGCATGAATGCCATGGGCGCTTTTTATTTTCACACGGGGCGTGTTGATCGCGCTTCAGTCCGGTCATATGCCCGATAGCAAACTCACCCGCTGCCTCGCCCCGGCAACTGTCAACATGGCGCTGCGCGTGTCGCTCGTCATCGGCACCGTGCTCAACCTGATCAACCACTTTGATATTCTGCTGGGCGCGCCGCTGACCACTACCACCGGCGTGCAAATGGCGCTTACCTATGTGGTGCCTTATTGCGTATCAACGCACGGCCAGGTGTGGGGCCGCCGCGACTGAGCAATAGAAACGCGGTTTATTCTGCGCGCGCACCCGAAGTCTTGACGACCCGCGCCCACTTCGCAATTTCATCGCGTATGTAGGCGCCGAACTGTTCCGGCGTGCTGTTCATCGGGTCTATGCTTTGCGACGTCAGTTGCTGCTTTACTTCGGGCAGTGCGGTAACGCGTGTCAGTTCGGAATTGAGCCTCATGATGATTTCGCGCGGCGTACCGGCCGGCGCCACAAAGCCGAACCAGGTCACCGCTTCAAAGCCGGGCAGTCCCGATTCAGCCACCGTCGGCACTTCCGGCAGCACCGGCAATCTGGCTGCTGTTGTTACCGCAATCGCGCGCAACCGCCCGTGTTTTACTTCGGGCATTACCGCCGAGCCGATGCCGAACATCAATTCGAACTGGCCGCCGATCAGATCGAAGGTCGCCTGCGGACTGCCTTTGTAAGGAATGTGCGTCATCTTGAGGCCGGCCATGCCGTTGAACATTTCCGCAGCAAGGTGCGGCAGGGTGCCAACACCGCTTGAACCGAAGCTGAGTTGCCCGGGCCTGGATTTGGCGAGCTTGATGACGTCCGCCACCGTGCGCACCGGCACCGACGGGTGCACGACCAGCATGTTGGGTGACGAGCCGCCGGGTGAAATGGGGGTAAAGTCGCGCGCGAAATCGAACGGCAGCTTGGCGTAGAGCGAGGCGTTGATGGCATTGGCGATGGTGCCGATGAACAGCGTATAACCGTCGGCGGCCGATTTGGCGACGAGTCCCGCGGCGATGCTGCTGCCGGCGCCCGGACGGTTATCGACCGGAAACTGCTGGCCGAGCGCTTCGCCCATGCGCTGCGAAATCACGCGCGCCATGATGTCGGCGCCCGAGGCCGGTGGAAAACCGACGATTACTTTCACCGGTTTGGCCGGATACGCTGCCGGCGTTTGCGCCGCGCTGCCCGCGCACCATGCGGACGCCGCCGCGGCGGCAATGCAAAGTGCTGCGGATTTCGTGTATCGCATAATGCATCCCCCCGGATATCGCGCGCGCTGGCGGCACACTTAACGTTTGTTCCGCAGCATATTACCATGTGCAAAATTGAGCCAGACCGGGAGGAAGCATGGAGCGCAAGCGCATCAGTGCAAGCAACATCCGCGCAGTCGGTTTTGACTCGCGCGGCCGCGTGCTGGAAATCGAATTCAGCGACGGCAGCATCATCCAGTATTCAGGTGTTTCGGAGGAGGTGCACCGGCGCTTCGTCAATGCGCCTTCGCCGGGCAGTTATTACCGCGACGTCATCGAAGAGAGTTTTACCGCCAAACGCATGCGCTGAATGCGCGGCGGCTTGACCCGCCATGGCGTGCTGAGTAGAGTGTCCCCAGTTATTAATAATAATTGCCCAAGCGCGTTCCGGCGCAGCGGCAGACACGTGGAGGAAACATGAATTCCATACAAATTCTGCTGCGCACTGTATTCGCCGCGGCGCTGGCCTTGACGTTCAGTGCAGCGTTTGCGCAAAGCGATTGCAAAAATCACGGTGATCTCGATGTCCAGTACTGCGACGAAAACAAAGACCTTGTCGCCGATACACCGAAAGACGCGAAACGGCACAAGACGCCGGGCACGCTGGTGTTCACCTATACGCCGGTCGAAGACCCCGCGGTCTACGAGCAGGCCTTCAAGCCCTTCACCGAGCATCTGGCCAAATGCACCGGCAAGCGCGTGGTGTTCTTCCAGGTGCAGTCGAACGCAGCGGAAATCGAAGCGATGCGCTCGGGGCGCCTGCACGTGGGCGGCTTTTCGACCGGGCCGACTGCATTCGCGGTCAACATCGCGGGTGCGGTGCCGTTTGCGGTCAAGGGCAATGAAAAAGAATTCCAGGGCTATAACCTGATCGTGATCGTCAAGAAAGACAGCCCCTATCAGAAACTCGCCGACCTGAAGGGCAAGAAATTCGCACATACCTCGCCGTCGTCGAACTCCGGCCACATGGCGCCGCTGGCGCTGTTTCCGGCGCAGGGCCTGGCGCCGGACAAGGATTACAAAATCCTTTTCTCGGGCAAACATGATTCATCCGTGATGGGTGTTAATTCCGGCGACTACGACGGCGCCGCAGTCGCCTCCGACGTGTACCACCGCATGGGCACGCGCGGCCAGATCAACGAAGACAACTTCCGCATAATTTACCGCAGTCAGAAATTTCCGACCTCGTCGTTTTCCTATGCCCACGATCTGGAACCGAAATTCCGCGACCAGATGCTGAAATGTTTTTACGACTACCGCTTCACGCCGGAGATGGTGAAGACCTTCGACGGTGCCGACCGTTTCGTGCCGGTAACCTACCTGAAGGAATGGGAGGTCGTGCGCAAGGTGGCGGAAGGCTCGGGTGAATCGTTTAACCGCGCTGCGTATGAGAAAGAATCAGCGCGCGAAGAGGCGGCGCGCAAAAAAGCCGCCGAGGAAAAAGCGGCAAAGAAATAATCCGCATGGATAACACTGCCGCGCTCAGCATCCGTAATCTCGACAAGGAGTACGTGCGCGGCAGGCCGGTTCTGCGCGGCATCAATCTCGATTTCCCCGGCAGCGGTTTCACGGCGATTATCGGCCCCTCCGGTACCGGCAAGAGCACGCTGATCCGTTGCATCAACCGGCTGGTCGAACCCACCGCCGGCTCGATTATTTTTGAGGGCCGCGATCTCGTCTTGCTGCCACGGCGCGAGTTGCGCCTGGCGCGGCGGCAGATCGGCATGGTGTTTCAGGAATACAACCTCGTCGAGCGCCTCACTGTAATGGAGAACCTGCTGAGCGGCCGGCTCGGTTATGTGGCGGCGTGGAAAGCCTGGCTGCGGCGTTTTCCGCAAACCGATATCGACGACGCTTTCGGGTTGCTAGATGTCGTCGGGCTGGGCGGCTTTGCCAATCAGCGCGCCGACAGCCTCTCCGGTGGCCAGCGCCAGCGTGTCGGCATTGCGCGCGCGGTCATGCAGCGCCCGCGTTTAATCCTCGCCGATGAGCCGACTTCGTCACTGGATCCGAAAACCTCGGTCGAAATCATGACGCTGCTGCGCGATCTCGGTCGCGCGAAAAATGTGCCGGTGATCGTCAACATGCACGATGTCGAGCTGGCGCGGCGCTTCGCCGACCGCGTCATCGGCATGTCGGGCGGCGCGGTGGTCTACGACGGGGCGCCGGCCGGTCTTGCCGATGATCAATTGAGGTCGATTTACGGCGGTGAAGATTGGCTGCAGTGAGTGCGGACGTTGCACGCGTTGCGTTTCCTGCCGACTGGCGGGTGCGCGCCGGCTGGCTCGCGCTAGCCGCCTACATTGTGTATGCGACATCGCTGCTCGAATTCACCTACGCACGTTTCATGGTCGGTCTCGGCAACGGCGCGCGTTTCATTGCGCGCATGCTCCCGCCGAATTTCGAGCGCTGGGAGACGCTGCTTAAGGGGCTTACTGAAAGCGTCGAAATCGCAATTCTTGCGTCAGCGCTGGGCATCGTCATCTCGCTGCCGATCGGGCTGCTCGCCGCGCGTAACCTGATGCCACCATGGGTCACTTGGCCAACGCGTTTGCTGATCGCGCTGTGCCGCTCGTTTCATCCGGTGATCGTCGCCATTGTGTTTGTGAAGGCGATCGGTTTCGGCGCCTTGTCCGGCATCGCCGCATTGACGGTGGCCTCGATCGGTTTCGCCGGCAAGCTGTTTGCCGAGGCGATTGAGGAAATTTCACTCAAGCAGGTCGAGGCGGTGCGCGCCACCGGTGCGTCGTTCATGAACGTCATCTTCTACGGCGTGCTGCCGCAGGTATTCGGCCGCTTTCTCGGTTTTTCGACCTACCAGCTCGACTCCAACCTGCGCAATTCAACCATGGTCGGCATCGTCGGCGCCGGCGGCATCGGCGGCGCGTTGTTCGCAGCGTTCCAGCGCTTCGATTACGATTTCGTCTGTGCCATGCTGCTGTCGATCATTTTGCTGATTTTCGCCGGCGAGATCATCGCCAACAAGGTGCGCGCGATATTCGTCGAACGCACACGGGTCGATGAGGAGTAAAGCGTGAACGCGGCGACTCTTGAAGAGAAAGTCTGGCGCCGTTTCACGCCGGCGCAGCGCTTGGCGCGTTTTGCCGTGTATCTCGGGCTGGTAACAGCGATCGTCGTATCCATACAGACCATCGAAGTCATTCCGGAGTTTTTGCTCGATGCGCCCGAGCAGATGGCCGATTTGCTGCGGCGCATGTGGCCGGTAGCGTTTTCGTATTATCCGAAAGGCGTGCATGAGGCGCTGATCGAGACGCTGCATATCGCCACGCTGGGTACCATTATTTCAGTCGTCATCGCTTTTCCGATCGGGCTCGCGGCTGCGCACAATATTGTGCCCAACCGTCTGCTCAATCACATTGCGCGCCTGCTTCTGGTGTCGAGCCGCTCGGTCAATTCACTGGTGTGGGCGCTGTTGTTTGTGGCGGTATTCGGCCCCGGCGCGCTGGCCGGCACGCTCGCCATTGCTTTTCGTTCGGTGGGTTTCGTCGGCAAGCTGGTCGGCGAAGCGGTCGAGGAGGCCAATCGCGGCACCATAGAAGCGCTGGAGGCGAGCGGCGCGCCGTGGCTGTCGGCGCTGACCTTCGGCTACTGGCCGCAGATCCAGCCGGCATTCTGGTCGGTGGTGCTGTTTCGCTGGGACATCAATGTGCGCGAATCGGCAGTGCTTGGCCTCGTCGGCGCCGGCGGCATCGGCATGGCGCTCGATACCGCGATGAATCTGTTTCAGTGGGATCGCGTGGCGATGGTGCTGCTGGCGATCTTCACTGTGGTAATCGTCGCCGAGATTGTCGTCACGGCGATCCGCCAGCGCATACTCTGAGATGGCTTAACGGGCGGCCAGCAGCGCTGCGGCAAATTCGCAGAAGCCGGCGCCACTGACTGACTGCGTCACATACGCGGGCGAGACGTCGATAGCGCCGGTAAAGACGCGCACATTGGCGACGCCGACTGAATTGCGAAAAAAACCGAACAGTGGCGCATCATTCGGCGAATCGCCGATGAAGGCGATTTTCTCGTTGTCCTGATCAAGGTCGCTGCCGAAGCAATCGGCAAACAGCTTGCGCGTCATGCCGAGCTTGTCGTAGCGGCCGAACCAGCCGTTGACGTGGATTGAACTCACCTTGGCAGTCAGGCCTGAGTCCTGCATCAGCGTGACGATGCGTGCGACAGTGTTGGCGGGCAGGCGCGGCACGTCCTCGCAGAAATCGATCGCGATGTCGGTCTCGCGGTAGTGCTGGTCGGCGGCGATAGCAGTGCCCGGCACCGTGGCAACGATGCGTTCACCGATCGCGGCGAGGTGCTGGCGGTTGGCGGCGCGTAAACCGGCGTCGTCGGCGTAGCAACGCTGTATTTTCCGCACGCTGCGATCGTAGCGAAAATAAAATGCGCCGTTTTCACCGACCACCGCGTCCACCGGCCACATGCGCGCGATGTGGTCGCACCAGCCGGCCGGGCGTCCGGTCACCGGTATGACGCGCAACCCTGCGCTCTGCAAAGACTCCATCGCCGCATAGGCGGCGGCGGTGAGCAGGCCGTCAGTCGTCAGCGTGTCGTCGATGTCGCACAGCACGCTATGAATGCCGCGGCGCGACTGCAGTGTAAATTCCGCGAGCGGCAGCATTATTCGGCGCGGATGCCGGCGTCCTTGATGACTTTGCCCCAGCGCGCATATTCGCTGCGTACGAATTCCGCCGCCTGTTCCGGCGTGCTGGTCGACGGTTCGCCGCCGACGGCGAGCAGGCGTTCGCGTGTCTCTGCCGTCTGCATTACTTTCGCCGTTTCGGCGTTGAGCCGGTCGATGATGTCGCGCGGCGTGCCGGCGGGGGCCGCCAGAATGTACCAATTGATGGCGATGAGTTGCGGCAGTCCGGCCTCGGCCGACGTCGGCACCTGCGGAATCGACACCACACGCTTCACGTCGAGCATGGCGATGCCGCGCATCTTGTTGTTGTTGACGTAGGCGGCGGCGGCCGCCGACATGGTAGTGAAAACGATATCGACTTCGCCGCTCATCGCGCCGACCAGACCCAGCGCGCCGCCTTTGTACGGCACGTGGACGATTTGCGTTTTGCTCAGCGACTTCAGCAGTTCGCCCGACAGATGCGGCGTCGAGCCGATGCCGCCCGAAGCGTAAGAGAGCTTGTTCGGGTTCTTGCGCGCGATCTCAATCAGTTCACGCAGGTTTTTCGCCGGCACCGACGGATGCGACACCAGCAGCGTCGGGATCGCCGCGCACAAAATGATGGGTGCAAAATCGCGGAAGGGATCGTACGGCACTTTGCCATAGAGCGTCGGGTTCACCACCAGCGGCGGCGGCGCCATCAGCAGTGTATATCCGTCGGGGGCGGCTTTGGCGACCAGTTCGAAGGCAATATTGCCGCCGGCGCCGGTGCGTGGTTCGGGCACGATCTGCTGGCCGAGCACGGGTGCGAGTTTCAGCGCCAGCCAGCGCGTGACAAAATCGGTGCCGCCGGTAGAAAAGGGCATGGCGATACGAATCGGTTTCACCGGATAGCTCTGGCCGGCTGCTGTGCCGTTAGCGACGAGCAGTATTGCACCGGCGATCAATGATGTGGCTCGCATCGTCTTCACTCCGCCTTGATGCCGCCATCGCGGATGACGCGGCCCCAGCGCTCGTATTCGTTTTTCAGAAAATCCGCTGCCTGCTCGGGCGTCGCGCTGGCCGGTTCGCCGCCCATGGCGGCAAGGCGTTCGCGCGTATCGGCCAGCGCCATCGCTTTTACCGACTCGGTGTTGAGGCGTTCAATAATCGCGCGCGGCGTTGCAGCCGGCGCCAGCAGCATGTACCAGTTGACCGCGACCAGTTGCGGCATGCCGGATTCGGCACTGGTCGGCACTTGCGGCAGCGAGGCGATGCGTTTGACATCGAGTATCGCCAGCGGGCGAATACGGTTTTCTTTGGCGTAAGGCACCACGCTGGAACTGGCGACGATGACGATATCGACTTCGCCGCTCATCGCGCCGACCAGGCCCACCGTCGCACTTTTGTACGGCACGTGCAGAATGTTCGTCCTGGTCAGCGACTTCATCAATTCGGCGGCGAGCTGATTGACCGAACCGACGCCGCCCGAACCATAAGTCAGTTTGCCGGGTTTGCTTTTTGCGATCCTGATCAATTCCTGCAGCGACTTCGCCGGCACCGACGGATGGACGACCAGCACATTGGGGATGGACCCCAGCACGGCGACCGCGGCAAAATCGCGCAACGGATCAAAGCCCGCTTTCGCATTCAGATTCGGATTGATGACGACCGGCGGCGCCGCCATCAGCAGCGTGTAGCCGTCGGGCGCGGCTTTGGCGACGGCATCATGCGCGATATTGCCGCCGGCGCCGAGGCGCGGATCCGGCACTACCTGCTGACCGAGCGCCGGCGACAGTTTCAGCGCGATCAGACGGCCGACTACATCGGTGCCACCGGCAAAGGGCAGCAGCAGGCGGATCGGTTTGACCGGATAACTTTGCGCGAAAACCGGCGCGGCAATGCACAGGGCTGCCGCGATGGCGCTGCGCGCGCGCCTCACTTCGTTTCACCTTCGACCATGGCCCACACGCGCCGGAACGGGCCGCCGCTTTTCAGCAGCTCGCCCATCGCATCGAGGGCGAGGTTGTCGTCGATCCAGATCGGCTTGCCCATCGCACAGGCAATAAAGGCGCGATGCGCGTTCTCTTCGATCATGAACGCCGCGGTGATGGCTTGCTCGACACTGCCGCCGGTAACAACCACACCGTGCGCGCGCAGCAGGGCGGCACGGTGTGTGCCCAGCGTTTGCGCCAGCGCCTCACCGCGCAGCTTGTTTTGCACCAGGCGCGGGTCGGGATAAACCGGCAGGCCGTCGGCGAAAATGGTGCCCATGATATGGATGGGTTTCAATTTGATTTCGCTGGTGGTGAACGCGGTGGCGTGCATGCCGTGATAGTGAATGATGCTGCAGATGTCGGGTCGCGCACGGAAGATTTCCGAGTGTATCGGGTACTCGCCCGGGATATCGCCGCGCCCGGCGAGCTTGTGGCCGTCAAGATCAACCGTGATCAGATCGCTGGAAGCGGCCTTGAGGCCGAGCGAATGACGCGTCAGCAGAAATGTTTTCGAGCCCGGCAGGCGGCCGCTGATATGGCCGAAACCTTCGATAAAGCCGCGCTGGTAGAGAAAGCGCCAGCCTTTGAGCATTTTTGTACGCAGTTCTTTTTCATCGGCGTTCATGGTCGCGGTTTGCCTTTTTATTGGATATCGGGTGACGCGGTTCTAATTGCAGGCTTCTTCGCCGGGCGCTGCCGCCGGCTGCTGCGTGAAGTTGAATTTTGCCGCAACACCGGCTGCTGCGATAGCGTGCAGCGCGGCACGCTTGCCTGCATAGCAAAGGCCGATATCGGCTGCGGCGCCCGTCTGCAAATTTTCGATGCCTGCGGCGACGCTTTCTTCATCGAGTGCGCGCCCGGCGCTGTTGCTGAAAAACGGTAGCAACTGTTCGAGATTGCGGTCGTCGAGCATGCCGGCACCGTGTTCGGTGGCGAGCAGCAGCACGCCTGTTTCATCGATCCACGCGCCGTTTATGCCGCGTACCGGCGCGCCGGTATGCGTTTCGATCTGCAGCGGTGCCGCCGCATCGCCGTTCCAGACGATATGATAAACGTAAGGCGTGTAATCAAGCGCGACGTATACGCGCTGCGGGCCGTTTTGAAAAAACCAGCGCCCCTGCGCGTCATGACCGTAGTTGCGGCTGATGAAGCCGGCGATGATCGGGCTGCCGACCGTGTCGCCCTTGATGCGCCAGATGCCGCGCCGGTCGAGACTCAGCCAGCCGTAGACCGCCGGCACATTCGGCCATTTGGCCATCGCCTGTTTAACGATGTCGTCCATGGCGGGCGTCTTTTGCGGCGAACGCGTGGCGGTGCGGGCCGCTGCAGTTCGTGAACCGGCTAGTGCAGATGCCGGTTGCGCGGATGCGGTGACAATGCCGGCGCCGCAACGGTTTCCTTGTCGGTGGCGGGGCGGCTTTTCCAGTCTTCGTCGAACATCTGGTTGACGATGCCGACGACGCGGTCGACGCGGCCCTTGTCGAAATGCGCCGACATCAGACCGATCAGATCTTCCTCGACGCACTGGCGGCGAATTTCATGGATCGCTTCGGCGCTCGGCCCGATGAAGACCTGCTGGAATTCTTCCTTGCCGCTGTCCTGATAATAGGTCACGGTAACTTCGGAGGCGTAATCAAGTAGCGGGCCCAGCGCGGTGAAGGCTTCTTTCAGGCGGTGATGAAAGCTGCGGCCGACTTCGCCGGTCCAGCACATATCAAGCGCCTGTTCTTTCGGGTCGAACTGGATGCCGGGCTCTTCGCGCTCCATGCTTTGCACTTTGGCGATGCCATCGACTTCAAGATAGTCGAGCCACGGGCGCAAAGCGTCTTCGATCTGGCTCAGATGCACGCCCTTGCACATGAATGCGGTGCCGTGAACGTGAACTTCCATGCGCATGGTGGTCTCCATAAATACAGGCCGTTGCGGTAGTGCGTTTGCGGGGGCAAAGCATAGCACAACGGGGTGTCGCGTTCAGCTTTCGCCGAGCAGCGCCGCCGCGGTGCGCTCGCAGATCTGTGCGCGTTCGTCGGCGCTCAATCCCGGTATGGCATCGATCGAAGCGCGCAGGTTTTCCGGTCCCATGTCGAACGGGTGGTCGGTGCCGATTACCACATGGTCGGCGCCGACCTTGTCGATCAGGTAGCGCGTGGCCTGCGCATCGTGCGTCAGTGCATCGAAATAAAAACGCCGCAGCAAATCGGCCGGCGAGGTTTTCGAATCGCGGCGCGTGCTGGCGCGCAGTTTATGGCCGTGGGCGAGACGGCCGATCTGATACGGAATATAACCGCCGCCGTGCGAGAGCACGATTTTCAGCGTCTTCAATTCATCAAGCGCGCCGCTGAACATCAAATGCGACACCATCAGCGTGGTATCGAACGGAAAACCGAGCAGATTATAGAAATCGTAGTCATCCATGCCGCCCTTGGCGCTGCATTGGTACGGATGCGTGAAAACGAAGCAGCCGAGCTGTTCGATGGTGCGCAGAACAGGGCGGAATTTTTTCTCGGCGAGTTGGGCGCCATCGATGGTGGTGGCGATTTCAACCGATTTGAACCGGTATTCGCGCACCACGCGTTCGAGTTCGGCGATGGCGGCGTCCGGATGCTGCATCGGCAGATAGGCCATGCCGCGCAGCCGCACCGGATTTTTCGCCACCATTTGCGCGATGCCGTCGTTGATGAGGCTTGCCGCCGGCGCCGCGGCATCGACGGGCAGGTGATGCAAAAAAATCGGCGGTGCCGCCGAGATCGCGGCGACATCAATGCCCATTTCATCCATCGCCGCGAGCTTGGCGTCGATATTGCAGAACGCGGGCCGCAGTTCGGTAAGATGGCCCCGCCGTTCGTAGAAGATCTTGCCGTCGCGGTCTTCTACACGCATGCCGAAGCGGCCGGGCTCCTTGCGCGCGGCGTCTATCAGCGTCAGCGGAATTACATGGTTATGCAGATCGATGATGCGGGGTTTGCCCAATGCCTACTCTCCCTTGATATTGGCGCTCTTGATGAGCTGGCGCCATTTGGTTATTTCGCTGCGCATGAAATTACCGAGTTCCTGCGGCGTGCTGCTCGCCGGATCGGTGGCGAGATCGAGAAATCGTTTGCGCGTGTCGGCGGCATCAACGGCTTTGACGATTTCGCCGTTGAGCCGCGCAATGATTGTTTTGGGCGTTGCCGTCGGCGCGACCACCGCAAACCACGTCAGCAGTTCGTAGCCGGGGACGCCCGACTCTGCGATGGTCGGAAATTCCGGCGCCGCGGCGGTGCGGTTTGCACCCGTTACGGCGATGCCGCGCAAACGGCCTTCCTTGATCAACGGCAGCGCCGAGGCCATGCTCGAAAAATATAGCTGCACCTGCCCACCGACCGTTGCAGTAGTGGCTTGCGCGCCGCCGTTGTACGGCACGTGAACCATATCGGTGCCGGTCATGAAGCGGAATTGTTCTGCAGCGAGATGCGGCGGGCCGCCGCTGCCACCGGTTGCGTAGTTGAGCGTGCCGGGCTTTGCCCTGGCGAGCGCGATCAGGTCCTGCACGCTTTTCACCGGTAGCGCCGGATGCACGACGAGTATGTGCGGTGCAGTCGCAACCATGCTGACCGGTGCAAAGTCCTTGATCGCGTCGTACGGCAGCTTTGCCGACATCGCCGGCTGGATCGACAGCGTGCCGGCGCCGCCGAACAGCAGCGTATGACCATCAGGCGCAGCGCGCGCCACCAGTTCGGCGGCGATGATGCCGCTGGCGCCGCCGCGATTGTCGACCACCATCTGGCGGTCGAAAGCGATCGAGAGTTTCTGCGCGATAACACGCGCGAAAATATCGAATGAGCCGCCGGCCGGGTAGGGCACCAGCAGGCGTATCGGTTTCGCCGGGTAGCTTGATTGCGCGAGTGCCGGCGCGGCGATGGCCAGCATTAAAACGCCGGCAATCCGCAATAATCGCATCACGACTTCCTCCCGCATGACTGCAGACACGCGCGACGGCGCAATCTGCTGCGCTAATTATCCGGTCCCGATTATGAATTCCGGGATTAAGACTGATTTTATCCGCCGCTTGCTGGCTAACCGCAAGGTGCGCGGCTAAAGTCGTTTGCAGCGCCGGTATTTCAGCCGGTGTCGTAGCATAATGCATTATTCGAGCGGTAGATGCGCGCCCCGGTGGCGCGTGTATTTTTTGATCCGCCGGCTTTATTTCCGGAGAGAGATTTCATGTCAGCAGGCAGACTTGCCGGATCCGTTGCGATTGTGACGGGTGCGAGTGCCGGTATCGGCGAAACCACCGCGGTCACGTTCGCGCGCGAAGGTGCGAAAGTCGCGGTAGTGGCGCGCAACGTTGCCGAGATCGAACGCGTTACTGCGATCATTACCGCGGCCGGCGGCAGCGCGCTGGCGCTTAAAGCCGATGTCACGCGCGCAGCCGATGTCGAGGCGATGACCGCGGCGGTAGGCTATGAAGTCGAAGGTCTGGAACATATTCCAACTGAAGGGCCGATGCTCATTGTATTCTATCATGGTGCCTTACCGATCGATTTCTACTACCTGTTCG
>JANYDY010000092.1 GCA_025363435.1 Betaproteobacteria bacterium | reverse complement strand
CTGTTACTCGATCCTGATGCCTGTGTCCTTGATGATCTTGCGCCAGCGCTCGATGTCGGCACGCACGCGGTTGCCGAAATCCTCCGGCGTGCTGCCGAGCGACGCCGTGCCCGATTCAAACAAGCCATCGACGATCTCCTGGCGTTTTAATACCGCCGTAATTTCGCGACTCATCATTTCAACAATCGCCGGCGGCGTTTTCGCCGGCGCAAAAACACCAACCACCGAAGTAAATTCATAACCGGGCAGGCCCGATTCCGCTACCGTCGGCAGCCCCGGCACAAGCGGGCTGCGCTCCGCCGTCGTCACCGCGATCGCGCGCAGCCGCCCCGACTTC
This sequence comes from Betaproteobacteria bacterium, assembly GCA_025363435.1. Taxonomy (GTDB): domain Bacteria; phylum Pseudomonadota; class Gammaproteobacteria; order Burkholderiales; family SG8-41; genus PALSA-1004. Next base: position 14,458 of record JANYDY010000092.1, on the reverse strand, counting down.
ATCAGCGGCTGCACCGAGCCCGCGCCGGTAAACATCACCTGCACTTCGCCCGCCACCAGCGCATTCACTGCCGGCTGGGTGCCGCGGTAATTAACGCGCAGCAGATCGAGTCCGCTTTGATACTTGAAGAGTTCCATCGCCAGATGCGGGGTGGCCGCAGTGGTACCAGCCGAATAGTTGAGCTGGCCGGGCCGTGCCTTCGCCAGCGCCATCAATTCCTTCACCGATTTCACCGGCAGCGATGGATGCACCAGCAGGATGATCGCCTGCGAATACGCCGACGACACCGGCGTCAAGTCGCGCAACGGGTCGTAACCCATGCGCCGGAAGTACGGCAGCACCCACACCGAAGAACCATACAGCAGAAAGGTGTAACCGTCGGGCGCCGAACGCGCCGCCACATCGGCGGCGGGCCCGCCGCGGTTTTCTACCACCACGGTCTGCCCCAGTTTTTCAGGCAGGTGGCGCGCCAGTAACCGCGCAACAATGTCGTTGGTACTGCCGGCTTCGGAGGTGAGTATACGGATGTAACGGTTCGGGTACGCCTGTTCCTGCGCGTGCGCGCTGCACGCAACCAACGCCGTCAATGCAGCCACTGCCGCGCATCCGGCAGTCTTCAACAGCAGCATGTTCCCCTCACTTCGATTTATTATTGCGGCGCCGGACAAGCCGGTTCGCGTTCAGTCGAACTATACTGCAGAAACCACCCGCTGCGGCGGCACGAGGAATCCCGCGCATGAAACTCAGAAATCTTGGCAGCTCGAATCTGCTTGTTTCCACAATCGGCATCGGTTGCAATGCCTTTAACGGTCGCATCGACATGGCAGCGTCGCACAAAGTCGTGCATGCGGCGCTCGATGCCGGCATCACGCTGTTCGACACCTCGGACAGTTATGGCGATGACTACGGCGTGCTTTCAGGTTCCGAAATCTGCCTCGGCAAAGTACTCGGCGCGCAGCGCAAAAACGTCGTGCTCGCCACCAAATTCGGCAACGAACGCAAGGTCTATGACGCCAACACCAAAGGCGGCTCGTCGCGGCGCGTAATCATGATTGCGGTCGAAGCAAGCTTGAAACGCCTTAATACCGATTACATCGATCTTTATCAGGCGCACAAGCCCGATCCGAAAGTGCCGATCGAAGAAACCATGCGCGCGCTCGACGATCTGGTCAAGCAGGGCAAGGTGCGCCACATCGGCTGCTCGAACTATCCGGCATTGCGCGTCGTCGATGCGCAATGGACAGCCAAACATCACAACCTCACACCCTTCATCAGCTGCCAGGAAGAATACAGCGCGCTGGCACGCAAAGTGGAACGCGAAATAGTTCCCGCCATGCAGGCGCACGGCATCGGTATGCTGCCCTATCTGCCACTCGCCGCCGGATTGCTCACAGGAAAATACAAACGCGATGTGCCCGTCGCTGCGGATGCGCGCCTCGCGCCCGGTAAACGCTGGACTGCAAAATTCGTTACCGCACAAAACTGGGCGTTGCTCGACGCGCTCGACCATTTCTGCGCCGCGCGCAATATCACGCTGTTGCAACTCGCCTTCGGCTGGCTGCTCGCGCGGCCAACGGTCGCCAGCGTGATCGCCGGCGCGACCAAACCCGAGCAGGTCAAAAGCAATGTCGACGCAGGAACCAGCTGGATGCCAACGGCGGAAGAAGTCGCCGAAATCGACCGCATCACGACGATTGCATGAACACCAGCTACCTTGCCACGCCGTCATTCCCGCGAAAGCGCGAATCCAGAGGTTTTCAACCACCGCAACATGCCGCAACGCACGCTCTGATAGCCGCACTCTGCACACTCATCGCTGCCTCCGCCGACGCCCAACTCGTCACCAACAAATTTATCCGTATCGTCACCTCCGAACCCGGCAGCACCAACGATCTCGGCGCACGCATCATCGCGCAAGACCTGACGCGCACGCTCGGCCAGCAGGTCATTGTCGAAAACCGCGGCAGCATTGCCGCCGAATACACAGCAAAGGCCGCGCCCGACGGCAACACCCTGCTCTACTACGGCAACAGCGTGTGGTTGCTGCCGTTGCTGCGCGCAAAAGTGAACTATGATGCACTGCGCGATCTGGCCCCGGTATCGCTGACGACGATCGCACCGGTCGTGCTGGTCGTGCACCCGTCGCTGCCGGTGAAATCGGTACGCGAACTGATTGCCTTCGCCAAAGCCCGCCCCGGACAACTCAACTACGCCGCCGGCACCATAGGCGCCTCAACCCATCTAGCGATGGAAATGTTCAAGTCAATGACGGCGGCCAACATCGTGCGCATTCCCTATAAAGGCACGGGCCCTGCGGTCAACGCCTTGCTTGGTGGTGAAGCGCCGCTGATGTTTTCGCCGCTGGGTTCGGTTTCAACGCATATCCGTGCCGGCAAACTGCGCGCGATTGCGGTAGGCAACGAACAGCCGTCGGCCCTCATACCCGAACTGCCGACTGTTGCCGCCGCGGGTGTACCCGGCTACGAAGCCTCATCAATCACCGGCATGTTCGCGCCGGCCAACACGCCGCCGGCAATAATTGCGCGCTACAACCAGGAAATCGCGCGCGCCCTCACCCGACCGGGCATGCTGGAAAAATTTCTCGACACCGGACTGGAAGTCGTCACCGGCACGCCGGAGGAATTTCTGGCGAAAATAAAATCTGAAATCACCAAATGGGGTAAGGTGATACGCGAGGCGGGAATACGCGAGGAGTAGCAGGTTATTTGTGTGCCGTGCACGCGCTCTTGATCGATTGCGTCGCGATATCCTCAAGCCAGCCCAGATCAACGTGCCGGTGCGCTTCGCAGATAAACCACGGTTCGCGCGAGTCGGGTTCGAGCATGACGCCGCGCTCGATCAGGTTCCACGCGAACGTTCGATAGAGTGAACTGTTGGTGACGCGCCAGTCGCGATAGTTGGCCGGCACCTCGGGTGTGAAATGCACGCCGAACATCGCCGGCGGGCCGGCAAATGCGTGTTGTATGCCGGCGGCAGTAAAAACGCGCCCGAGCAGATCGCGGATCTGCGCGCCGGTGCGCGCCACCGTCTGCAGCGCGTCAGTGTTGGCGAGTATGCTCAAAGTGGCGTGGGCGGCGCTGATGGCGACGAGGTTAGCGGTATAGGTGCCGCCGTGCACGACGCCGCCTTTGTGCGAACCAACAACATCCATCACATCGGCGCGCCCGCCGAATGCTGCCACCGGATAACCGTTGCCCATGGCCTTGGCATAGGTAGTGAGGTCGGCGTGGATGCCATAGAGTTCCTGCGCGCCGCCTTTGGCGACGCGAAAGCCCGATTTAACTTCATCGAGCAGCAACAGCGCACCGTGCTGAGTGCATAAATCGCGCAGTCGCTGCAGCCACGCCGGGGTCGCCGCAATGCTGCCGGCGTTACCGATGATGGGCTCCAGCACGAAACAGGCGAGCGTGTCGCCGTGCCTGGCAAACAACGATTCGAGTGATTCGAAATCGTTCAGCCGTATGATGTCGACAAGTTCACGTGTGCGCGCCGGCACGCCGCCACCGAAGGGAATGACAGGCGGCGCTGTTGTACCTTGCGGATCCCAATTTTCGACATCGGACTTCCACATCATTTCGTCATAGAGGCCGTGAAAACAGCCTTCGACGATGGCAATGCGATCCCGCCCGGTGAAACCGCGCGCGGTGCGTACTGCACCCATCACCGCTTCGGTGCCCGAATTGGCAAAACGGACTTTTTCGATCTGCGGGCACAGGGCTTTTATCTGTTTGACTACCTCGATATCCAGAGCCGTGGAAAAACCCGACAGCGTGCCGCGTTGCGTGATCTGCTCGACGACGGCGCGGTCGACGCGCTCGTCGCGGTAACCGAGAATGATCGGGCCGTAGCCAAGCCGGAAGTCGGTGAAAGTTTTGCCGTCGCAATCGGTAAACTCGCAGCCCTTCGACTGTGCGACGAAAACCGTCTGCTCGTCGCCCCAGTAACGGTAGTTCTCGGCCACACCCTGCGGCATGTGCCGGTGCGCTTCGGCCATCAACAAGGGTTGTTTTTTGCCGGTCATGATTGCTGTCGCCCTAGCCACCGGCCGGTTTTTTAACATTCGTCTCGACCGGCAAGCCGTGCGGCGGTCGCAAGTAGAGTCCGGCGCGCTCTTCGAGCAGGCGTGCGACATGCAGTTCCCCGGCCGCGGCGCCGTACGTTGCCATCGCTTCTTCGAACAGCTTCTTCACGAAGCTCCCCATCGTCAACGTATGTCCCTGCGCCTGCGCAACTTCGTTGATGAGAGTTAAATCTTTACAGCACAGCTCAAGCGAAAAACTCGGATCGTAGTGACCGGCAAAAATGGAGCTCACGTCGTGCTCCGCGACCCAGCTGTTGCCGGCACTCGATTTGATCGCTTCCCAAACGGTATCCAGCGGAATACCCGCTTTCGCCCCCAGCATCAGCCCCTCCCCGATCGCAGCCGCACTGACAAACCACAACAGATTGGTCGCCAGCTTGATGGTTGCGCCGTTGCCGGCGACGCCGACATGGAATATTTTTTCGCCGAGGGTTTTGAAAATAGGCAAATGTTTTTCGTAGCAGGCCTTGTCACCGCCGACGAATATGGACAGCTGGCCGAGCGCGGCAAAATCAACGGCGTTGGTCACCGGCGCCTCGAGAAAATGCACATCGCGCTTGCCGGCAGCGGCCTCAAGTTCGCGCACCAGATCGACCGCACTGGTCGAGGTGTCGATCACCGTCGTGCCCGGCTGCACCGCCGCCAGTATGCCCGCCTCACCAAGCATCACTTCCCTGACCTGGCGCGGCCCCGGCAGCGAGGTAATCACCACTTCCGCAGCCGCTGCGCCTGCAGCCGGACCAGTCGCCCAGCTTGCGCCCAGCTTCAACAGGTTCTCGGCTTTGTCGCGGACCAGATCAAACACGGCAACGGGATAACCCGCCTTGATCAGATTGGCAGCCATCGGATTGCCCATGTTGCCGGTGCCGACAAAACAGATGCGTGGTTTGGCGCTCATCGATTACAGTGCCGTCCGGTCGTCAGGCGTCGTGACGCCTGAGTTCATGTTTTCGTAAAACCAAGAAAACGTTTGTTCAGGTTCGCATCAGGATCATATTCAAAACCGTAGCCCGCCATGAGCTTGCGTGCGTCGGCGAAGCCGTAGGTGCGATATTGAATAGTCTGCGCCATCACCGTCCTGGTTTCATCAGCAAGATAATAGTGCTTGGTGAAGCCCTGTTCGCCGGGCAGAATCTTTTGCGAATATTTCATGCCGTTGGCGATCACTCTTTCGTAATCGTGATGCGGGCCCTGCACACCCAGCAGCAGCCTGCCGCCGCGACTGATATGTTTTTCCAGATGCGCGAAGCCCTGGTGATTGTCCGCGTCGTCGGCTAAATGACTCACCAGCACCGGCTCTTTGTCGCCGTCAATGACAAAATACCAGACCCCGCCGTACGAGAACGCGAGCTCGTATTGCTGCTCCAACTCGAATTGCGTAATGTTTTGCCGCGTCAGCGATACATTGGGAAACGGTTGCAGGCGTTTGCGCGCGATCGCCAGCATGGCCTCGGTCAAATCCATGCCGGTAATTTTCGCTTTCGGCTGCCGCTTGGCGATTTCTTCCAGAATCAGCCCCGTGCCGCAGCCGATTTCAAGCACATTCGAAAATTCCCGATAGCTCAGGATGCTTTGAACTATTTCTTCATAGTTGTAATAGCCCGACGTCATGATGACATCGTAGTAGGCGGACATATTCGTATAGTCACCCATCAATTTCTCCGAAGTTCGCCTGACCGGAATCAAGGATCGAGCGGCGTTAATCCTGATCCCGTTCTTGTAAGTCGAGTCTAGCCCACTGCGATAGGCGTTTCAATTGCAGTTGCAGAATTTTTGCCGGGGTGCACGGGCTGCAAATCCTATTCAGGCTTGATACCCGCCGCCTTGATCACCCGCGCCCACTTCTCCGCTTCCGATCTCATATAGCCGGCGAGTTCATCGGGCGTGCCGCCGATGGCGTCGGCGCCTTCGGCGCTCAAACGCTCACGCAGTTCTGCGGTACGGATGGCACGCACAACTTCCTGATTAAGGCGATCAACAATAGCTGCAGGCGTGCCGGCCGGCACAACGATGCAAAACCAGTTGGTCGATTCAAAGCCGGGCACCGCCGCCTCTGCCACTGTCGGTAGATCTGGCAACAGTGGCGCACGTTTGGCAGCGGACACTGCGAGCCCGCGCACTCGCCCGGCTTTCAGATATTGAATAATGGTCGGCACGCTGGGCATCGACAGGCCGTTCTCGCCTGAAAGCAGTGCAATCGCGCCGGGCCCCGCGCCTTTGTAGTGCACGATGACGAAGTCGGTCGCAGTCATGCTTTTGAAGAGTTCAAGCGAAAGATGCGGGCTGGTACCCGCGCCCGCCGAACCGGCGACGAGTTTGCCGCGCTGCGCTTTCATCAGTGCGATCAGTTGCTTCACGCTATGCACGGGCAATGACGGATGCACCGCCAGCACGTTGGCGGCGGCGACCAGCAAGGTTACCGGTGCAAAATCGCGCAGCGAGTACGGCAGCTTCGCGTACATGCTTGCGTTGATGGCGATCGACGACGGCGCGATCAACATGGTGTAACCGTCAGGCGCCGATTTGGCGACGTGATCGTAACCGATCACGCCGCCGGCGCCGGCACGGTTCTCAACGTAGACCTGCTGGCCCAGTTGCTCGGTGAGTTTTTGCGCGAGCAGACGGCCGATGATATCGCTGCTGCCGCCGGGCGATGACGGAGTGACCAGACGGATCGAACGCGTTGGATAGGTTTGGGCGGAAACGGTGAAGCTTGCAGCGGCGAACAGTGTCAACAATGCAATGGCAATCATCCGCATGCGCTTGCCCCCGTCCCGACCTTCTCCTGCATGCGGAGAAAATCACGTAGGGTGGGCAACTCGTTACCCACGCGGGAATGCCGATCGTTAACGCGACGCCTGCGGGACATATCAAAATCCTGGCGGCGTGGGCAACAAATTGCCCACCCTACCCCTGCCTAACCCAATTCCCGCTGCACGTATTCAATAATCTTCGCAATCGCCGCATGCGCCTGCGGCGAGTCCGGATCGGTGGTGATGAAAGCTTCGCCAACACCCTTGAACAGATGCTGCTCGACGCGACCGCCGGCTTTTTTGTAGTCGTGGACAAAGGCTTCACGCATTGGCGCCGGATGCGCAACGTCGGCGGTGCCCTGTATGTAGATCACCGGCGGCATATCGACGGGTTCGCCGCGCTGAACCACGCGCAGCGGATTGGCTTCTTCCATATCGGCAAGGCTCGGCCAGTATTTGTCGTGGCAGGAAGTCCAGTTCTCGGCCTGCGCACGCAGCTTGGCGTCCTTGCTGGTCAGATGTTTGCGCGCGTATTCATAACGACCAAGCGGATCAATCACCGGCCAGCACATGATCGCGCACTGCACCGAGGCGTCGATTGCGGTTGCGTTCGCCAGCGGCAGCGTGCCGAATACGCCGTCGCGCGGACGCAGCGCCGTAAGCATGGCTTGATGCCCGCCGCTCGACACGCCGAGGATGCCGACGCGCTTCGGGTTGATCTTGAATTCCTTGGCGTGCAGCTTGAACCAGCGCACCGCGTAGTTCACATCCTGCAATGAAGCCGGATAACGCGCCGCCGGCGGCATGCGGAAATCGAGTGCAGCAACGACCACGCCGCTTTGCGCCAGCGGCTTGTCGGTGCCTTCATCGCTGGTGCGGTCTTTATTGCACCACGCGCCGCCGTGCAAATCGATCACCAGCGGAAACGGGCCGTCGCCGCGCGGCACGTAAACGCGTGCCAGCAGCGGTTTGTCGCCGTGACGCAGATATTCGACATCCTTGACGTCGATTTCGTAATGCTTCGCTTTGCCAGCCATGGTACTCCTCCGGAATTTTGTTTTGTATCGCCGCTTAAATCGGGCAGACCGACAGTATAGAATGACCGCGCACCGCTTGTCTGCGCTGCCAGCCGGTAATCAAGAACGCGATCACGCAATAAGGAACCCCATGAGCATCATTCACCCCTGGTACCAGCTCGGCTACGTCATTCCGCACATGCAAACCGACATGGATGCCTATCAGTTCTACAACATCGCGCCACCCGGCGTAGTCCTCGTCACCACCGGCCTCAATCTGCAGGGCCACAGCGTCGAAGCCGTCGAGCGCGAAATGCCGCTGTTCCAGGAACGCGTCGAGCTGCTGAAAAAAAAGAAAGTCGACCGCATCGCCTTGAGCGGCGTGCCGGTGGCGTCATTCCTCGGTCGTAAAAAAATGCTGGCGGCGCTCAACGAAGCGAGCAATCGCAGCGGCCTGCCCTGCGACACCGATCTTGAAGCGCATATCGCCGTGCTCAAGCATTTCGGCGCCGGCAAAATCGCCATGGCGACGCGCTGGAACCCGTCGACGCTCGAAAAACTGACTGCTTATCTCAATGAGGCCGACATCGACGTGCTCGGCCACTGTTCGCGCGGCACCACGCTCGAGCAGCACAAACTCGCCGATCCCAGGGCCGATCACGAACTGGCGCTTGAACTCGGCCGCAAAGCCATGCGTGAGATGCCGCAGGCGCAGGCGCTGCTGATGCCGGGCGGCTTGTGGCACGCAATGCATGCAGTGCCGATACTCGAAGCCGAATTCGGCGTGCCGGTGCTGATTAATATTGTGTCAACAACGTGGGCGGCGCTGCATGCGGCGGGGCCGAAGCTCATGCATCGCCCCGACCCGAAATGGGGCAAGGTACTCGCCGCAGTTTAAGAAAATCAGGCGACGGCGCGCAGCGCTTCGAGGTGCAGCAGCACACTTTTGCCGAACATCGAGCCGCCGAAATGCGCGGCGAGTTCAAACGCCTGTTCGCGGTCGAGCATATCGATCAGCGCGAACGGCGACGGCTGGCGATGCACACGCACCGCGGTGACAATTCCAAAGCAGGTGCAAGCGTCGATCACAGCACGCGAAATGCGATAGTCGTTGTCGTTCAAATTAACTTGCAGCATGGTCGATCTCCAGGCGCCACTCGAAACGCCTACACACCATTATCGGCAGGTCGCGCGCATAACTTTAGGCGGCTGCCGGCAGGCGGCGGGCATTTTCGCTATGATTCGGCACCCGTTGATAACCCCCCAAGGAAGCAGCTGCAATGAGCATCATCGCCCCGTGGTACCAGCTTGGTTACGTTATTCCCCACCTCTACACCGATCTTGACGCCTATCAGTTCTATCACACCGCCCCCGAAGGCATGATGCTGCTGACCACGGGACTTAATCTCACCGACTACACGCTGGCCGCAGTGGAAACCGAGCTGCCCGTGTTATGGAACCGCTTCGAGTTGCTGGCGAGCAAAAAAGTCGATCGCCTGTCATTGAGCGGCGTGCCGGTGGCCTCGGTTCTCGGACGCAGCAGAATGCGTGAAATTCTCGCTGAAGGTGAAAAACGCACCGGCATCGCCTGCGACACCGACCTCGAAGCGCATATCGCCACGCTGCAGCACTTCGGTGCGAAAAAAATCGCGCTGGCCACGCGCTGGCCTGAGAAGGTCAACAACGCACTGACAGCCTATCTCAAGGAAGCCGGCATCGAAGTCATCGCGCGGCAATCGCATGCACGCTCGCTCGCCGAAAACAAATATTCGAGCGCCGCCGATGACCACCAGCTCGCCCTCGACCTCGGCCGCAAGGTGCTGCGCGAAACGCCCGAGGCCGAAGCGCTGCTGATGCCGGGTGGATTGTGGTTTGCAATACATGCGGTACCGATACTCGAAGCCGAGTTCGGCAAACCGGTGCTGCTCAACATCACGTCAACGACGGCGTCAGCGTTACGCGCCGCCGGCAGCAAGATGTTGCATCGCCCGGATCCGAAGTGGGGCAAGGTAATGGCAAACCTCTAGAGCTGAGATTTCAAAAGCGCGAGAAGTTTCCCGTGAGAGCCGCCGAGCAGCGCAGGGAAGTCCGAAGGACCGGCGAACCCGGATCGCTTTCTTTTGGTTACTTTTCTTGGCGAAGCAAGAAAAGTAACCGGCCGCCGGGCCGCACCCGGCGACTTTACTGCGTATGTTCCAGTCCGGCAGTCCGTATCACCTTCTGCCACTTCGCCGCCTCAGCCTTTACAAACGCTGAAAAAACTTCCGGCGCACTTGAAACCGCCTCCGAACCCTGACCCGCCATGCGTTCGCGGATTTCCGGCAAAGCCAGCGTACGCACAACTTCGCGCGAGAGCTTGCTGACAATCTCCGCAGGCGTGCCCGCCGGCGCGAACAACCCGGTCCATCCCGTCATCACCAGCCCCGGATAACCCGACTCGATCAGCGTCGGCGTTTGCGGAAACGCAATCGCGCGTTTTTCGCTGCAGGTTGCAAGCAATTTCAATTTGCCGCGCTCGAGATGCGGCGCGATGCCCTGCGTGGTGGTGAACATCAATGCGACCTGCCCGCTCATCAAATCAATCCACGCCGGCGTCGAGCCTTTGTACGGCGCGTGTACCAGTTTGACGCCGGCTGTAATGGCGAACAACTCCGCCGACAGGTGAGTGAGATTGCCGATGCCGGCCGAGGCAAACACAATTTCATTCGGCCGCGACTTCGCCAGCGCCACCAGCGTTTTCACATTCGGCGCCGGCAGCGTCGGCGCCACTACCAGCGCCATCACATTGCTGGCCGTCTGCGACACCGGCATAAGATCGCGCAGCGGATCGTGCGGCAGGCTCTTATAGACAAAGGGGTTCATGGTGATCGCGCTCGAGGCGCCGACCAGCAGCGTGTAACCGTCGGGTTTGGCCTTCGCCACCACATCGCCACCGATAATGCCATTGGCACCGGCGCGGTTATCGACAATCGCCTGCTGGCCCCAGGTCTCGGTAAATTTGGCGGCCAGCGTGCGGCCAACGAGATCAGGCCCGGAGGCCGGCGCCTGCGCGACCACGATGCGAATCAACCGCGAAGGATAGTCTTGCGCCGGCGCCGCCGCTGCTGCCGTCAACGACAATACCGCCGCGCCAATGCGCGCCAGGCGCTTTTGCATTCCATCTCCTCCGCAATAGTCTATCGTGGAAGCCGCCGTCAAATTCTGGCAAAACGCCGGCGCGACCGATCCCGCGCCGAAAGTATACTGCGGGCTGCGCTGAAGATTTCGGCAACTGCGCGCAACAAGGGGAAAAGATGAAATCCAGGAGCGTGACTTCGCATCGATTGATGTGCGGTTTGATCTGCGCAGCGGCAACGATCGCCGGGGTGCATGCGCAGGTGCCGACGGCGTCATATCCGGCCAGGACGGTAAAAATCGTGCTGAGCTCTCCCGGTGGCGGCACTGATATCATCGCGCGCGTGGTCGCGGATCATCTTGCGCGGCGGCTGGGCACCCAGTTCATCGTGGAAAGCCGGCAACCCAATATTGCGGCATCCAACTATGTCGCCAAATCACCGCCGGACGGATACACCTTGATGGTCGCGACGGCGAGTTATATCGTCAATACCCTGCTGCACGCAAACCCTCCATACGATCCCGTTCGCGACTTTTCCGCGATTTCTCTGCTTGGCGTTACGCCGATCACTGTCGTCGTTCATCCGTCGCTGCCGACACGCACGATAGCGGACCTGATCAAGCTCGCCCAAGCAAATCCCAACGCGCTGAATTACGGATCGGGCGGCATCGGCTCGCCCCTGCATCTTGCAGGAGAACTCTTCAGCCAGACAACCGGTGTAAAGATGGTCCACGTGCCGTTCAGGGGAACCGCCAATGCCGCAACAGATCTGCAAGCCGGACGCATACAAGTCATGTTTTCGAGCACGACGAGCGTGTTGCCGTGGATAAAAGCGGGACGCATCCGCGCCATCGCCGTCATGGGGACGCGCCCGCTGGCCGAATTGCCCGGCGTACCAACGACCGCAGCATCAGGCCTGCCGCGACTGATCGCGAATATCTGGTACGGGATGGTCGCCCCGCGCGGAACCCCGGGCAGCGTCATCGAGTTGCTGAATCAGAACGTCGTCCATGCGCTGCAGCAACCCGACATCCGCGAACGGCTGGCCGGACTCGGCGTCGAGCCGGTCGGCAGCAGCCCGGCCGAGTTTGCCGCCTTTGCGGCTGATGAACGCGCCCGCTGGCTCAATGTCATCCGCACCGCCAACATCGAAGTGGCGCCGCAATAACCGCAGCCCCCATAAGCCGGGCGTCCGGCACGGCGCGATGCGCGCCGTTATACTGCGGTCTTCCGCACCGCCCTACATCACACCATCATGTCAGCCGACACGCCCTACCCTTCACTGTTTCAGCCGTTCACGCTGGCCGGTCGTCCGCTCAAAAACCGCATTGTGCACGCGGCCATGAACACGCATATGGCGGACAACACCAAAGTCACGGCAGCACTGATTCAATATCACATCAACCGCGCACGCGGCGGCGCGGCGATGATCGTTACCGAACCGATCAGCATGGCGCATCATCAGAATGTTTATTACCGCTCGCGCGGCTATAACGACGACAACCTCGACCTGTTGAAACGCTGGGCCGACGGCGTCGAATCGCAGGACTGCCGCCTGCTCGGCCAATTGCAGGACCCGGGCCGCGGCCGCCATAACACCGGACTCGTCGCCGATGCGATCAGTGCGTCAGCCCTGCCGGACGATCTGAGCTGGACCATGCCGCGCGCATTGCAAGCCGCCGAACTGCACGCGATGGTTGATGATTTCACGCAATCGGTGCAACGCCTGCAACGCTGCGGCTTCAGCGGCGTGGAGATTTCTGCCGGCCACGGCCATCTGTTCCACCAGTTTCTCTCACCGTGGATGAACCGGCGCGAAGACGACTACGGCGGCGATGTCGAAGGCCGCACGCATTTTCTGCGCGAACTAGTCAGCTCGCTGCGCAGCGCCTGCGGCAAGGGTTTCATCATTGGCTTGAAGCTGCCGGGCGATGACTACGCCAAAGGCGGCGTCGATCCCGCGGAGGCGGCAAAAATCGCCGCGCGCGTCACGCAATCAAAAGAAGTCGATTACGTGAATTTCGTGCAGGGCACGCACGGCCTGGCGCTCGAATGGCATCTCCCCGATGCGCACGGGCCGAAAATTCCCTATCTCGATTTGTTTCGCGGCTTGCGCAAAGCGATCAACAACGTGCCGCTGCTGGCACTCGGCCGCATCACTGATCCGGCCGAAGCCGAAGCCCTCATCAAGGCCGGCGACGCCGAACTTGTCGGTCTCGGCCGCGCGCTGCTCGCCGACCCGGCGTGGCCGTTGAAAGCGCAACAGAAACGCGAAAAAGAAATCCGCTACTGCACGTGGTGCAACCTGTGCTGGGACGCCATCAACACCCACCTCGCGGAAATGAAATGCGTGAATAACCCGAGCGTCGCCAAACCCGATGAAACCGATCGCTGGCCGGCACGCGCATCTTCGGACAAACGCGTGGTCATCGTCGGCGCCGGCGTGGCCGGACTCGAGGCGGCATGGAACGCCGCGGCGCGCGGGCATGACGTCACGCTGTTCGGCCGCAGCGCCGAAGCCGGCGGCAAAACGAGACTGCACGCGCAACTGCCGGGCAGCGCCCCGTTGTCAGCCGTCTACGAGTACCAGATGGTCGCGGCAAAAAAAGCCGGCGTGAAATTCGTGCCCGGCGCAAACGTCACCGCCGCACAGATACTCGCGCTGAAACCGCAGAGCGTGATCCTCGCCGCCGGTTCGCGCATGCTGCCGCCGCAATGGCTACCGGTGGCGGTGGTCAAAGCCGGCAACGTGCCCGATCTGCGCAGCGCAATTGCCGCTCTGCTGTGCGCGCCGAAAAAACAAAAAGGCAGCGCGGTGATTTTCGACATGGACCACACCGAGGCGACGTACGCGTCAGCCGAACTGCTGCGCACACTGTTCGATCGCGTTTTCATTATTACACCGCGCGAAACCATCGCCGAAGCCACCGCCATCGTCACCCATCAGGGCATCGTGCGGCGCATGCGCGAGCAGCGCATACAGGTCGTGCCGCTGTCCGAGCCGCGCGTCGACGCCGGCTGGAACGGCGGCAGACTCGAATACGCCGACATGATCACCGGTGAGGCCGGCGCGATCGACGACGTCGCGTTCTTCGCCTACTCGACGCCGCGCACACCCAACGACGAACTCGCAGCACCACTGCGCGCCGCCGGCATCGAAGTGCGCGTGATCGGCGACTGCCGCGCGCCGCGCGGCCTCATGATCGCCACCGCCGAAGGCCACGCCGCGGGCAACGCGGTCTGAAACAGGAAACCGGAACATGAAGAACAAACAGATACTGCTCGCCGCACGACCGCAAGGCGCCGTCGAAGAAAAGCACTTCCGCCTGGTCGAGAACGAACTCCCGCAGGCCGGCGACGGCGAGTTCGTCGTGCGCAACCACTTCCTCTCGCTCGATCCGTACATGCGCGGCCGCATGGACGAATCGAAATCTTACGCGGCGAGTGCCGTCGTCGGCGAAGTGATGGTCGG
>JANYDY010000070.1 GCA_025363435.1 Betaproteobacteria bacterium | reverse complement strand
CCGAAAAACAGGTTGTCGCCGAGCATCAGCGCGCAGTTGTCGCCGCCGATGAAACGCTCGCCGATGATGAAGGCTTCTGGCAGGCCGCGCGGCGCCTGTTGCACCGCGTAGGAGAGATTCATTCCCCATTGCGAGCCGTTGCCGAGCAATTGCCCGAAGCGCGGCGTGTCCTCCGGCGTGGAGATGACGAGAACGTCGCGGATGCCCGCCATCATCAGCGTCGTCAGCGGGTAATAGATCATCGGCTTGTCGTAGACCGGCAGCAGCTGCTTCGACACCACGTGGGTGATCGGGTAGAGACGGGTGCCGCTGCCGCCGGCGAGGATGATGCCTTTCATAGGCGTTACTCGTGAAAATCGTATGCTGCGTAGCCGTGCCGCTTGACCAGTTCGTCGCGTTCGGCGGCGCGTAGATCTTCGCTGACCATTTCGGCAACGAGTTGCGGAAATTTCACGCGCGGGCGCCAGCCGAGTTTGCGCCGCGCCTTGCGCGCGTCGCCGAGTAGCGTCTCGACTTCGGTCGGGCGGAAATAGCGCGGGTCGACGCGCACTACGACCTGCCCGGTCTTTGGCCGCGCCTTGTTGCCGCCGATGTTGCTGACGACCCGTGCCGACTCTTTCACGCCTTTGCCGGTCCAGCGCAGCTTGATGCCGAGTTCGCCGGCCGCGGCGTTGACGAAGTCGCGCACGCTATATTGTTCGCCGCTGGCGATGACAAAATCGTCGGGTTTATCCTGTTGCAGCATCAGCCAGGCGGCTTCCATGTAGTCGCGCGCATGGCCCCAGTCGCGCCGCGCATCGAGGTTGCCGAGGTATATGCAGTCCTGCAGGCCGAGTTTGATACGCGCCAGCGCGCGCGTGATTTTGCGCGTGACAAAAGTTTCACCGCGTACCGGGCTCTCGTGATTGAACAGTATGCCGTTGCAGGCATACATGCCGTAGGCTTCGCGGTAGTTCACCGTAATCCAGTAGGCATAAAGCTTGGCTGCGGCGTACGGCGAGCGCGGATAAAACGGCGTGGTTTCGCGCTGCGGTGTTTCCTGCACCTTGCCGAAGAGTTCCGAGGTCGAGGCCTGGTAGTAACGCGTTTTTTTGGTCAGGCCGAGTATGCGGATCGATTCGAGTATACGCAGCGCACCCAGCGCATCCGAATTCGCCGTGTATTCGGGTTCCTCGAAGGACACCGCGACGTGGCTTTGCGCCGCCAGATTGTAGATTTCGCGCGGCTGCACCTGCTGAATCACGCGCGTCAGCGCCGAAGAGTCGGTCATGTCGCCGTAGTGCAATATGAAGCGGCGGTTCGAGACGTGCGGGTCCTGATACAGGTGGTCAATGCGGTCGGTATTGAGCAGTGACGAGCGGCGTTTGATGCCGTGCACCTCATACCCTTTGCCGAGCAGAAACTCGGCCAGATAGGCGCCGTCCTGGCCGGTGATGCCGGTAATCAAAGCGACTTTCTTCATGGTTTCTTCACTTGATTGCGACCGCGTTTAGCTTCGATTGATTATACTTCGAATGCAACGCAGTCCAGCGTGCGTAATTTGATTTACAACCATCGGCATAGGCATCAATTGCACAACGACACTACAGAGAAACGATGCTGATCCCGGTTGTCATGTCGGGCGGTGTCGGCGCGCGTTTGTGGCCGGTATCCCGCGAGGCCTACCCGAAGCCCTTTATCCGGCTTGCCGACGGGCAAAGCCTGCTGCAAAAGTCACTGCTGCGCGCCATTGCCGTGGCGCCGGCGAGCCCCGTGTTGACGGTGACCAACCGCGAATATGTTTTTGCGACGCGCGACGAATACCGTTCGGTCGCCGCCGAAGGACAAAACGTTTTTCTGCTTGAACCAAGCGCACGCAACACCGCGCCGGCGATTGCAATGGCGGCCTTGTATGTAGAGGCGCATCGCGGCGCCGATGCGGTGATGCTGATTCTACCCGCCGATCATGTGGTCGAGCCGCCGGCGGCATTTGCCGCCGCTGTCGAGGCGGCGCGTTGTCTTGCTGCGAGCGGCCGCATCGTGGTATTCGGCGTCAAGCCAAACCGGCCCGAAACCGGTTACGGTTATATCGAATGCGGCGCCGCCATCGGAGACGGCGTTTTCGATGTTGCCCGTTTCGTCGAAAAGCCGCCGCAGGCGCAAGCGGAACAATACCTTGCCGGTGGCAACTATCTGTGGAATTCGGGCATGTTCTGTTTTACCGCGCGCACCATACTTGAAAATCTTGCGCGTCACGCGCCGCAACTCAAAAACGCGGCCGAGCGCTGCTGGAAAGCGACGCCGGCGCGCAGCGGCGACGCCGTGCATCTGGATGCGCAAACATTTTCCGAACTCGCAGAAATCTCAATCGACTACGCGGTGATGGAAAAAGCCGCTGGCATTGCGGTGGTGCGCGCAGAGTTTGCGTGGAACGATATCGGCTCATGGAATGCGGTAAGCGATCTGACCGCGCCGGATGCCGATGGCAATCGTACGGTCGGCGAGGCGGTGATGGTCGACAGCTCCGATTGTTATGTGCAAAGCGCGGATCGCGTGGTGGCGGCGGTCGGCGTCCACGATCTATTGGTGGTCGATACACCCGATGCGTTGTTGATCGCCAATCGCAACGAGGCGCAAAAAGTGCGCACGGTGGTCGAGCGGTTGAAGCAATCCGGCAGCGCCACGCACAAAATACACCGCACGGTGGTGCGCCCGTGGGGAACTTATACGACGCTTGAGCAGGGGCCCGGTTTCAAAATCAAGCGCATTGTCGTCAATCCGGGCGCCGCGCTGAGCCTGCAAATGCACCACCATCGCAGCGAGCACTGGGTGGTGGTCGGCGGCGTTGCCCAGGTCGTCAACGGCGAGCGCGAATTCGTCGTGCGCGCCAATGAGTCGACTTTTATTCCCGCAGGCAACCGGCACCGTTTGTCGAATCGCGAAAGCGAGCCGCTGGTCATTATCGAAGTGCAGACCGGCGCCTACGTTGAAGAAGACGACATCGTGCGGCTGGAAGACGTCTACGG
>JANYDY010000059.1 GCA_025363435.1 Betaproteobacteria bacterium | reverse complement strand
CAGGAGATCGTCGATGGCTTGTTTGAATCGGGCACGGCGTCGCTCGGCAGCACGCCGGAGGATTTCGGCAACCGCGTGCGTGCCGACATCGAGCGCTGGCGCAAGATCATCAAGGACACAGGCATCAGGATCGAGTAACAGCATTAATCAGGATTGGACAGGAGAAGCAGATGGCGGATGTAGATGTGAATTACGACGTGGTGGTGGTCGGCACCGGCAATGCCGCCTGTTGTGCGGCGCTGGCGGCAGTCGAAGCGGGCGCGCGCGTCGGCATACTGGAAAAGGCCGCCAAACGTGACCGCGGCGGCAACAGCGCGCGGACCGGCCACATTCGTTTCGTTTTCAACGGTCTTGAAGATCTGCGTCCACTGGTGAAAAGCACCACCGAAGAAGAACTGCGCCGCCTGCTTGAACGCCTGCCACGCCGCACCGAGGCCGATATGTGGGATGAGGTGATGCGCGTCACTAACAATCAATCCGATCAGGACATGTTGCAGGTGCACGTTACTGAATCGTTGAAGACCGTGCACTGGCTCGCTGCCAAAGGGCATGACTGGGTGCCGGGTTCGCAATGGAACGAAAACATTCTGAATCCGAACGGCGGCGGCTTCGGTTTGCAGCAGCGCCATTGCACTATTCTCGAAAAAGCCGGCGCGCAGTTTCATTACGAAACCGCCGCGGTCGATCTGATTCGCGACGGCAACGGGCATGTCACCGGTGTGGTTGGCCTGTCGCCCAAAGGGCATGTGAACTTCACTGCAAAGGCTGTGGTGCTTGCCTGTGGCAGTTTCGAATCGAACCCGCAGATGCGCGCCCAGTACCTCGGGCCGGGCTGGGACATGGTGCGTGTGCGCGGTGTGCCCTTTAACACCGGCGACGGTTTGCGCATGGCGCTCAACATCGGCGCGATGCCGCACGGCAGCTGGAGTAGTTGCCACGCCTCGCCGCAGGATATCGACCTGCCGCCGTTCACGGTGCCGTCAGGTGTGATTCACGCCGAGAAAAATCGCTACATGCATCCGTACTCGATCATGGTCAATACCAACGGCGAGCGGTTCATCGACGAGGCCGACGATCTGCGCGGCAAAACCTACGCGAAGATGGGGCGCGCGATCATGGCGCAGCCGGGCGGCGTGGCTTTCCAGATACTCGATAAGAAGGCGCGGACGATGAATCTCTATCCGCCGAATTACGCCAAGGCGACGACTGCCAAGGCGAACACGCTGGAGAAACTTGCCGCGGAACTCGATATCAACGCTGCCAATTTTGTACGCACGATCAGTGAATTCAATGCCGCGGTGCCGGCCGATTTGCCGCCGTTTTCTACCAATGTGGTGGTGCTCGACGGACGCAGCACGCGCGGCCTCGCCATTCCGAAAAGCAATTACACCGTCGCCATCGACGAGGCGCCGTTCGAGGCTTTTCCGGTGCGCTGCGGCATGACGTTTACTTTCGGCGGCCTGCGTATCGACCCGAAAACTTCGCAGGTGCAACACGTCGCCGGTCGCGCGATTCCGGGCCTGTATGCGGCGGGTGAAATGGCCGGCGGGCTGTGGGTCGGCAACTATGCATCAGGCTCGGGCATGATGGCGGGGTCGACTTTCGGCAAGCTGGCGGGTGCGCATGCTGCGAAGGCGGCGTTGGCTTGATCTCCTTCCCCCTCAAGGGGCGAGGAAGTGTTCTTGTTGGATAAGATGGTAAATTTTCTTTGCGGGGTTAATGATGTTTAGAGTCGAAACCGTAATACTGGCGACATTGTTCCTCACCTCATGCACACTTGTGCCGTCAAACAACACGTCACCGCCAGCCGAGCTCGCGCCGACCGGGAAACTTCGCGCCGGCATCATGTATACCAATCCGGTCGTCGCAGCGCGCGATGCGAAGACCGGTGAATTGAGTGGTGTGGCAGTCGATATGGCACGTGAGCTTGCGCGGCGCGCCAGCCTGCCGCTGGAACTCATTGGTTACGAAACTGCGGCGCGCATGCTCGGCGACCAGAATGCGGATAAATGGGATGTCGCTTTTACCGGCGTTGATCCTGATGGCGACGGCACGCTGGCGTTTTCGCAACCATATCTCGATTCCGACGGCACCTTTCTGGTGCCGGACAAGTCGCCTTTGCGCGCAATTGCGGAAGTCGATCGCGAGGGCGTGCGTGTTGCGGTGTCGGAGAAGAGCACGCTCGATCTGCATCTGACGCGCACGCTCAAACGCGCGCAGCTGGTGCGCGCACCGGGTGCGGGCGGCGCGCTGGCGCTGTTCAACGCGGGCAAGGCCGATGTGCTGGCGGGCGTGCGTCAGCAGCTGCAATCGGTGAAAGCGAAAAATCCGGATGCGCGCATCATGGATGGTCGCTTCATGGTGATCGCGCAGGGCATTGCTTTGCCGAAGGCGCGCGCGGGCGCCGTTGCTTATCTCAATGTATTCGTTGACGACGTGAAGACATCGGGACTGGTGGCGCAGGCCATTGAACGCAATCGCAGCACGGCACGCTGAGCTGATGACCATTGATATCGACAGCTTGAGGAAGTGGATCGGCCGCGGCGAAAGCGATGTCGATTGCGTGACGATTCCGTCGGTGCAGCGGCTGGCGGCGACGCTTGATCGCGACGATCCGCCGCCGAAAAGCGGTGACGTTTTGCCGCCGGGCTGGCATTACCTGTTGTGCCCGCGCGTCGAACGCCGTTCGCTGCTCGATCGCGACGGGCACCCGAAAGGCGGCGATTTCATGCCGCCGGTACCATTGCCGCGGCGCATGTTTGCAAGCCGCCGCACCGAGATTGTCTCGCCGCTGCAGGTCGGCGATGAGGTTAAGCGCACTTCGGCGATCAAGGAGGTCACGCTGAAGGAAGGGCGCTCGGGCACCATGGTGTTCGTGACCGTGCGCGCTGAGTTTCACGGCCCGCGCGGGCTATCGATTATCGAAGAGCAGGACAATGTGTTTCGCGGCGAGCCCGACAGGAATGCAGTGCCGCCGGCGCCGCAGCCCGCGCCCGGCGTTGCGGTGTGGAGCCGCACGATAACGCCCGATCCGGTGATGCTGTTCCGTTATTCGGCGCTGACTTTTAACGCGCACCGCATTCATACCGATCAGCCATACGCGACCGGCGTCGAGGGCTATCCGGAACGCGTAGTCAACGGCGGACTCAGCACGCTGCTGGCCTTCGAGCTGGTGCGCGCGCACGCGCAGACCCCGCTGGTTTATATTTCGTCGCGCGCGCTGCGGCCGTTGTTCGTGAATCGTGCATTGACGGTCTGCGGCGAACCGTCGGCAGACGGCAAGACTGTCAAGCTGTGGGCGCTCAACGACCGAGGCGAGCTCGCGCTGTCGGCGACCGGAAAGCTGGCCTGATGACAGCCGGGCCGCTCAAAGGCATCCGCATCGTCGACCTTACCTCGGTGGTGGTCGGACCGATGGCGACGCAGACGCTCGCCGACTACGGCGCCGAAGTCATCAAGGTCGAGTCGCCGGGCGGCGATATCCTGCGCGATCTCAACGGCCGCGCGGTGACGCCGAAGATGTCGTCGAAGTTCCTGCATCTGAATCGCAACAAGCGTTCGGTGGTGCTCGATTTGAAGCAGCCGGCTGGGCGCGAGGCCCTGCTGAAACTCGCCGCGAAGTGCGACGTGTTCTTGTGGAACGTGCGGCCGTCGGCGATGGCGCGGCTGAAACTCACCTACGACGATCTGCGCGCGGTCAATCCGAAAATAATTTACTGCGGGCTGTTCGGTTTCGGCCGCCGCGGTCGTTATCGCGAGAAGGCCGCCTACGACACCATTATTCAGGGCGGCGCCGGCATGGCGGCGCTGAATCAGCGCATGACCGGCGAGATGCGCTACGCCCCCATCATCATCGCCGACCGCACGGTAGGCGCGATAGCGGTGCAGATGATACTGCTCGCCATCGTGCACCGCCTGCAGAGCGGCGAAGGCGCGTCGATCGAAGTGCCGATGTTCGAGAACATGGCGAAGTTCGTGCTCGAAGAGCATATGTACCAGAAGACCTTCGATCCGCCGCTGGGCCCTGCCGGCGATCCGCGCGTGCTCGAGCCGGGCAGCCGGCCGATTGCGACCAAAGACGGTCATATCTGCATCACCGCCAACACCAATGCGCAGGCATTTGCGATGTTCGATGCGATCGGGCGCGCCGACCTGAAAACCGACACGCGTTTCAACAGCGTGCCGGCGCGCTTTGCCAACGTCACCGAACTGTATGCCATCCGCAACGAGGCATTCAGTCAGAAGACCACTGCGGAGTGGCTGGCGATTTTCGATAAGGTCGGCATTCCGGCGATGCCTGCGCATACGCTCGATTCGCTGATGGAAGACCCGCATCTCGCCGACGTCGGATTTTTCCGTAAGGTCGCGCATCCGACCGAGGGCACGATCATCGACATGGCACTGCCGAACGAGGTCAGCTTCGGCACGCGCGGCGAGTACACGCCCGCGCCGAAGATCGGCCAGCACAGTGTTGAGATTTTGCGCGAGGCGGGCTACGACGAGGCGGCGATCGCGGCGATGGTACAAGCCGGCGTTACTGTGGATGGCCGGTTGAAGCAGAACTAGCTGCCGGAAATGCCGGCGGCTTTAATGACCCTGCCCCAGGTTGTCAATTCTTCGCGTAACTGCGCGGCAAACTCCTCCGGCGTGCCGACCTCGGCTTCAATCGCGATGTCGAGCAGTTTTTCGCGCATCGCCGGCGCGCTGAAAACTTTCAGCATTGCCGCGTGCAGCCGGTTGATGACAGGGCGCGGCGTGCGCGGCGGCGCGAGCAGGCCGTACCAGCCCGACGCATTGAATTGAAAACCGCTCTCGGCGACGGTTGGCATATCGGGGGCGACACGCGAGCGTTTTGTGCCGCCGATGGCAAGTGCGCGTACTTTATCGGCCTTGATCAGCGGCAGCGCCGCCGACATGCCGCTGAACATCCAGTGTGTTTCGCCGGCGATGACTGCGGTGAGTCCGGGGCCGCCGCCTTTGTATGGCACGTGCACGGTTTTGATCCCGGCAGAGAGGTTCAATAGTTCGGCGGCAAGATGCAGGCCGCCGCCGGCGCCGCCCGACGAGTAATTGAGTTTGCCCGGCTGTGTTTTCGCGTATTGCACGAGTTCCTTCACCGAGCGTACCGGCAGCGCATTGTTGACGACGAGCACGTAAGGCGCATTGACGGCAAGGCCGACCGGTGCGAAGTCGCGCAAAGTGTCATAGGGTGTCGAGCCGGCGAAGTGCGGTGCAATGACCAGCGGCCCGGAGAAACCGAGCAGCAGGGTGTAGCCGTCGGGGGCGGCGCGCGCCACCATTTCGGTGCCGATGATGCCGGTGGCGCCGGCGCGGTTATCGACGACGATCTGCTGGCCGAGCAGGTCGCCGCAACTCTGCGCGAGGATGCGACCGATGACGTCGTTGGGGCCGGCAGGGGAGGAGGCGACGATCAGGCGGATCGGCCGCGATGGATAATTCTGCGCATGAATTGGCGTGATGGCTGTTGCCAGCGCAAGCAATGCTGCCGCTTTGAACATGATTGCTTGCATTGATTTGCTTCGCATATCGGTTATCAAACAACGTCAAGTTCGCCGGGGGCAGCCTGGCGACTCTCAGGGCAGGTGTAGTGCGGGCAACCTGGTTTCGATACAGTACGGTGGTTTGAGTGAATTGGGCGCGTTCGACCGTTTACACGAAATGACGCCGCTATTGCTGCGGCCCGCGCGTATAGGCGGGTGCACTGAACAGAGAAGGGATATCGACGCGGCGGATATCCGGTTCGTCCGGTATTGCATAAAGAATCGGCATCATCAGTTCTTCGAAAATTCCACGCAGGCTGCGCGCGCCTGTTTTGTATTCGATCGCGATGTCTGAAATTTCGCCGAAAACTTTTTTCTCGACGTTGAGCTCGACACCTTCGGTCTTGAGAATTTCGCGGAACTGGTTGTAGATCGAGTTTTTCGGCTCGGTGAGGATGCGGATCAGCATGGCCTTGGTCAGATCCTGAAAGCGCGCAATGATGGGCAGGCGCCCGGTGAATTCCGGGATCAGGCCGAATTGAAAAAGGTCCGTCGGCTTGACGCGCGTGTTGAGCCGCTCGAGTACGCCGGGGTCGTCGGCTGCTGTGGTCGACAGAAAACCGTAGCCGTGCGTTTTTTCCATGATGTCTTCGATGCCGACGAAGGCGCCGCCGCAGATGAACAGCATGTTGGTGGTGTCGACAAACCGGCCTTCGCTGATTTTGACCGGCGCGCCTTCCATGATTTTGAGGAGCGCGTGCTGCACGGACTCGCCGGAGGTCGCCCGCGGCTGGTCGGGCGCGGCTTTCAGCTTGTCGATTTCGTCGATGAAGACGATGCCCTGCTGCGCGCGGTTGATATTGCCTTCGGCTTTTTCCAGCAGGCGCTGCAGGATCGCTTCGATTTCGTCGTTGACGAAACGTGTTTGCGCCAGCGAGGTCGCATTGGCGGTGACGAAGGGCACGCCGAGCACGCGTGACAATGTTTCGCACATCAGCGTCTTGCCGGTGCCCGAATTGCCTATCAGCAGCACATTACTTTTGGAAATTTCGGTAGCGTCCTGCTGCATCCGGGCGATTTTCTTGTAATGCGAATAGACGGCGACCGCCAGCACCTTCTTGGCGTCGTCCTGGCCGATCACGTATTGATCGAGGTATTTGACGATGAAACTCGGTTTGACACGTTTGTCGAGCAAAGCGGCATTCCTTTCATGCAATGCCGATATGATACCGGTCTCGCGGCGATGTGCATAAAAAAAGCCCCTCGCGGGGCTTTTTCGCGGCGGCGCCGGAACGCCGCGCCGGCTCGGCCCGGTTATTTCTCCTTCTCCTGGTCGATGTTCGGACGGTCCGAGTCGCGGATGCTGTAGGTGAAGGACTGTCCGGTGTCGGTCAGCGTGATTTTTTGCAGCGCCGCGCCTTTGCTGCCGTCGCGCAGCGGATGCACGTTGACAACGACCTTGTCGCCGGGCTTGATCGTGCCGCGCGACCAGCCTGAACGTATCAGGTTGCCCGGGCTCGTCAGCTCGATCAGCCACAGGCCGGTGTCGGCATTCGGCTGCTTGACGCTGTTTTCAACGTAGATGGCGACATGCGGGTTGGTCCAGTGCAGTTCTTTGACCACCCCGGTCAGCGGAATTAGCTTGTCGCGGTCGAACATGGTGGTCGAGTGGTGCGCCGACACCGGGTAGGCCGCAGCGGCGAGGCCGAGTAGCGCGGAACATACAACGGTTTTTCTGAGACTGGTTTTCATAGGTGCTCCTGTGCGGTTCTGGATCGTTTATTTCGGCGGTATGCGATTGCCGCCGACGTCGTGCTGAATCGGCACGAAAATATCGTTGCCCCACTTGTCCTTGTCTGGACGGAAATAACCTTCCGAGCAAACGCCTTCGATGATGTCATATTTCTGCGCGCGCTGACGGTACCAGATACGGGTGGTTTTCCACGTCCTGGTCAGCACTTTGGGCGCGGTGATTTCCATCTCGAAAATCATCGTGTCCTTGTTTTTCGGGTCGAGGAAAATGCGTTCCTTGATATGCATGTCGCCGTTGTTCGGCACGCCGGCGGCCTCGCTGATCGAGATGTAGGTCTGCGGGTGCACGCCGACAGTGTCGACGACCAGTGTGTCACCCTCCCAGTGGCCGGTCGAATGACCGTGGAAGGTCGGGTCCGGGTCGGCCGGGTGCTTGCGGCCGTCGGTATAGATGCGGCGCAGACGTCCGCCGTCCGATTCGCCAAGCATGGTGACGCGTCCGGGCGTAAACAGGACTTCCATCGAATTGTGCGACACCAGCATCCAGCCCGGCATCGCTTCGGGCAGGCAGTTGACGAAGAGGGGGGGCGGGCGTCCGGCTTTTTCTTCGGCGAGCTGCCACTGCACCTGCTCCATCCCCTTCGCTGTCCACGGCGGCATGTCGGACCGGGCCTTGCGGTCCTGGTCGGAGATGTTCGGCGTCCACACGCCGCTCCAGTCCGGCAATTTGGCGATATCCGCCCAGTCTTTGGCGGTCGGCGCCGGGTTGAGGACGGGTTTCTCAGCGGGCGCGGCGGCCTGAACGGTGCCGATCGCGAACGCCAGAGTAGCCAGCAGTATTGCCCTAAGTTCGTGCTTCATGGTTGTTTCCCCCGCGTTTTGTCTTTTTATATAAGTGCTATCAATAGTACGCCTTATTGCACAGCGCGTAACATTCAAAAAATACTACGGTTTCCCCGCGCCGTCCATTGTGTGCAGCCTAACCGCCCATGCCCGGCTGCAGGGTAAAGCCGACCCAGCGGCCGCAGGTAACCACGCCGATCCAGAACAGCAGCGACAATGCGCCGGCGATACGCGCGGCCCCGGGCGGTGTTGCGGCGGAACCCCAGTTGTCCACGCTGCCATTGACGCCGAACTGGAAGATCAGCATGTTGACGCCGGCCAGCCCGAGGAAAACAAACTTGGCCAGAAACCAGCTGTTGTGGGCGTAAGTCATCGCGTTCGACGAAAACAGCAGGGCGCCTGAAATCGCGGCGACTGCGAATGCCGTCCAAGTGCAGGGCAGTACCGTCGCAGTGACGCGGCCGACCGCGCGGTCCAGCGACGTCCAGCCGAGCAGGCGCAAATCGACGATGGAGATTGAGCCGACCACCAGTGTGATGGCGAGTACGTGTATGGCTTCGATCCAGGGAAACCACGATTCGCCTTCGCGCAGCTCGGTGGCAATGGCAGTCGCCTCAATTGCGCGCAGCAGTGTATCCAGATCCATACGATGCTTCCTTCAGTGAGCGCGGGCCTGATTTAACCGGGCGCCGGCGTGGGAACGTGTTTGCAATCAGCCTGTGAATTATATGTAGGCGATCCAGCGGCCGGCGAAAACGATGCCGCTCCACAGCGCCATCGACAGTACGGCCAGCGTGCCTGCCAGTGCCGTGCGGCTGTCCCAGTACAGCGGGTCGTGCTTGAGCGGCCGCTGCAACAGCACGGTCACGATAATCACGCAGACGAGTAAAAACATTTTCAGCTGGAAAAAATAGTTTGCCAGCGAACGCGCCGGTTCGCCGATGATCAGAATCAGGCCGCTGGCGAGCAGCAGCGGCAGCGTCCACCAGACGACCGGCCGGTAGCGGTCTGAAACCCGCGCCAGCGACTGATCGAGTCCCGCCACCTTCAGCAGGCGCAGGTTGATCATGAGTATCGATGACAACACGGCCGCAATCGCCAGTATGTGGATGGTTTGCACCAGCGGCACCACCCATTTGTTGTTTTGAATCGCCTGGCTTAACGCCGTCGCATCAATTGCGTCGCAGAAATCCAGCAGTGCTTTGGTTCGCATATTTTCAGGCGCGGTTTGGGCCGCGTATCGTTGGTCGGTGGTAGGCGGATGGAGTGGAATCCGGCTATTTGACGGCTTCCGTCGTGTTGTTCAGGTGCGCCGCATAACGTTGATGGCAGCCGCGGCAGGCTTCGTACATTTCTCCGCCGGCTGCAAAAACTGCGGCCGGATCTTTTGCTTCGGCTGCTTTGAGCGCTTTTTCGGCAGTATCGGTCAGCCGGCGCGCCGCCGCCATCCATTCTTTTTTGTCGCGTGCGCGCCCGTCGAGCATCAGCAGATTGGCCGCCTCGGCAACGGTGGCTGCACCGCTGCGCACGGTGGTCCATTGCGCTTCGGTCTTCGGCGCGATTTCCTCGGTGCCTTTTTTGCTCATGATGGTCTTCACCGAATCCCACACAAGGTCTGCCGCGGGATCGATCACCAGCAGCATGAATTGTTTTAGATCAAGTATCGTGTGGAACGGCGGTGCCGGCGGGGGAGGCGGTGGCGGTTCGCTGCAGGCGAACAGGCCGAGTGCCGGAACCAGGATCAACAGACGCAGCGTTGCTCGCATGCAAACCTCACTCCATTGGGGCCGGCCGGTATGACGGATTATTTTTATTGGCGTGGCCCAGCCTGATGCAACCATCATACTACAACGGCACTTGATTTAATCCGCCGCCAGCCGATGATTACGCCGGTGACGCTGAAAATAAATCCGCCCGCGCATAACAGCATAATCAGGACGCTGCGCAATGCGGGATTTTCCGCCAGCAGCGGGAAATCCAGAGTGTGCAGCGCGCGAAATACCCAGCGGTAGGCGCGCCGCGAGGCGTCGAGCTTTTCGATAATGCGGCCGTCGGCGCCGTCGATCTGCCACCAAGTATCACCGCAGACGATGCGATAAACCATTGCGCCGGCGACGCGCGAGTGCGCGGCATAGGCGTCGTTGTCGCTGCCGATGGTGCAGGCGGCGCCGAGGCGCATGGCGGCGCGCGCGATGTCGGCTTGTTCAAGATGCGCGCTTTCGGTAACGCCGAAATGGCGTGTGCCGGCGCTGTCCGTGCTGCGTACAAACGCGCGCCCGGCAAAGCGAAACCATTCGACTTCTTTCAGCGGCAGGGCAGCGCGCGGAATGGCGGCGAGGTCGGCGGGGCTTAACGCCGCGCCGGCCAGTTGCGCGCGCTCGGTGGCATTCGGCCGCCCATTCGAAAATAGTCTGCCGTGATCCATCGACAGCCAGCCGCTGGTGATCCACGTCAGGACGAAAGTTGCGCAGGCGAGACCGAGCATATGGTGCCAGTAATGCCAGCCGTGAAACGGGGAAGAAAAATTGCGCAGGCACAAAATACCGAGCAGCGCGCCGCCCATTGCGCCGAGCGTAGCGATCAGCGACAGCCACCACACGGCAGCATCCCATGCGGCCCAATGTTTGCGCAGCGCGGTCGGGTATATCCAGTGCACGATGCTGCCGGCGTAGTTGAAGATGCGTTCGAGGCGCGTTGTGTCGCGAACGACTTCTGCGGTCAACGACGATACGTAGAGCTCGCTGCCTGCTGCGTCGTTCAGTGCAATGCGGAAAAGCGGGCGATGTGCGTCCAGACCGTTCGATACCGTCCACTGATCGTAATCAGCGGTTTCAACCGGCGCCGGCGCGGTTTTTACGAAGCCGCGCACTGCAGCATGGGTGCGCGCGCTCGCTAGCGCAAGCGTTTCATCGACCGCAAGCGCGCTACCGTTTGCTGCGTCGATTGCATGCAGTCTGTTGTCGGCGCCTGTGCCGATATAAACCGCGCGGACGCTCGCAGCAACCAGCCGCAGGCGCGTTATGTCATCCTGCTTGAATCCGGCGAGTGCCTGTGCGGGCGTGAGATTTACCGCGTTCGCTGCGATATCGCTTAGCCCTGCAACGCGTTCGTCTTCCGTCAATTCCGGAAACGGCACCCAGTGCATGACGGCACCACTGGCAAACCACATGGCAAACAGCAGGCAGAACGCAACACCGAACCACCGATGCAGAACAGTGAGCGTGCGCATCAAGCCGCTCAGAATTTCATGACGGCGGAGATCTCGTAACTGCGCGGTGCGCCGAGCAGTATCTGGTCGGGATAGAAGGGATCACTCCACACTGCGTAACGTTCATTGGTGATATTGCGCACACGCAGCGACAGTTTTGTTTTTCTGACATCGATCGATGCGAATGCGTCGCCAACAGTGTAGGCGAGAAGTTTTACCGTGTTGGCGTCGCTGTGATAGCGGTCGCCGACGTGCCGCACGGTGGCGCCGACCTCAACCGGCTGCGGCAGGGCGAGGCGGTAAACAATGCCGGCATTGGCGACTACATGCGGTACGTTGGGCGGCGCATTGCCTGAGAACGAGCCGCCGGCAAAGTTGTAGTCGGCGTAATAAGCACGCGTGTAAGCGGCGTTGCCCCACAGATTCCATTGCGCGGTCGGGCGCACGGCGGCGGCGACTTCTACGCCGTTTGATTGCTGTTTGCCGGCGACGTTAAGAGTGCGTCCGCCGGCGGCGGCGTACACATTGTTGCGCTGGATGTCGAAGGCCGCCAGCGTCCATTCGGCTTTGCGTTGCCAGAAAGTCTGTTTGACGCCAGCTTCATAGGTGCGCACGCGCGTAAGTTCGACCGGTTGCGCCGGGCCGATCAGAAAAATATTGCTGGCGGAGACATCTGCAGCGGTTGCGTACTGGCCGTAAAGCGTCAGGCCCGGCAGAATTTCCCAGGTGGCGCCGGCGCGGCCGGTGGTTGGATGAAACGATTTTGAATATGGAAAGCCGGCGCGATTGGCGCCGGCGGCGTTGAGCGAGCTGCGATCGAGATCTATGATTTCGTAGCGCAGGCCGCCGACCAGCGCGAAAGCCGGTGTGACCTTGAGGCGGTCTTCAACCGACAATGCGTTGTTGCGGATGCCGGTAGTTTGTTTTTGCAGCGTCAAAAGGCCATATAGGCCGCGCGCCGGATCGACGACATTGACCGCATCGGCCGGAAAATTCGCCGCACCCGGACGCACAAAATCGAGATTGCTGGTGTCGAATGCCGCCACGATGCGGTTGTCCATGCCGGCGAGTTTGCTGTCCCATTGCAGTTCGGCCTTGTTGCCGATGAGCTTCTGGTCGTGGGCGACGAAAAAGCGTTCGCGGTCGAGCAGCCCCGTGCCGGTATTGAAAGCGATGACTTCGTTGTTAAACCATTCGCGCCGCGCCGTGTAGTAATAGACCTGATCGCGAAACACGACATTGTCGCGCAACGACCACTCGAAGCCACCGCGGACCATGTTCTCCTCGGCCTTCATGTAATTGTCGAGGACGTTGTAGTTGGTATTAAGTGAACGGCTGTCGATCGTCACCGCGCCGAGGTTTGTGCCGTTGTAATTGGAAACATAAGCGCCTGAAACAATACCGCCGGCGGAATTGGCGCCGGCGGTGGCTGCCGGTACCAGCGGCGTGCCCCAGTACGGGTTCGAGTGGTCGTTCTTGTGTTCGATGGCGCCGAACAGTTTGAACGCAGCGGTGGCCTGAAAATCGAGCGCGCCTGACAGCTGCGCATTGCGGCTGCCGGTGTCATCGATGAAACCGTTGCTCGATGCGCGAGTGATGTCGATGCGGTAATCGAGGCCTTCTTTCGAGGTGCTGCCGCCGGATCCGATGCCCAGGCGCAGCGTGTTGTTCGATCCGTATGAAACAAAAGCTTCATTCTCGACCGCGCCGTGATGTGGTTTACGCGACACGAAGTTAATTGCACCGCCGGCTGCGCCTTCGCCCGAGATCAGCGACGCAGGGCCTTTCAGCACTTCGATGCGATCGAGGTTGCCGGTGTCCATGATGCGCGAAGTCATGTTCTGTGGGCCGAGCTTGATGCCGTTGTAGAGTATGTTGATCTGGCTGTTGGTGAAACCGCGCAGTGAAAACGCTGACGGCTCGGCTGGATGATCGCCGGCAGTGACGCCGACCATACCCTGTGCGGCTTCCGAGACCGAACGGAAGCCGCGCTGGCGCATGGTGGCCTGATCGATGACTTCAACTGTCGCCGGCGTTTCGCGCGGCGTTAGTCCCAGGCGGCTCGCGCTGTCGGCCGGCTTGTCGAGGCCCAGCGGCGTATCGCGGCTGTCCTCAACGCGTACTTCGGGCAGCGCCGTTTGTGCAAACAGGTTGCCGGCGTGCAGTGCAAGCAGCACCGGCACTATGAGTTCCGTGCGCATCGATTGATTCCTCCGGGAAGACAGCCCACGCTCGGCCGGCGCAGTTTTTTTACAAGACTAACGCGATTGATAGCATGTTGCAATCGACACTGCGGGGGCGTGCCCGGCGATGCATCGATGCTGTGCGATAATGCCGCGCGGACCGCCGGCTACGTACCATCGGGCGGCCCGTTCCATCCAGCGAATAATCAAAAATTGCAAAACGAGGGAGAACAGATGTCCAACGAAATCCACTCCGGCCTGCCGGAAATCATATTCCACGGCTGCAGCCTGAAGAAAAATCATGTGCATCACGCCGGCTGCGGTAATTACGCCGGTGCCGGCGCGGCACCCGCCGGCGGCGCGCGACGCCAGATCATGGTCGGCGGCAAACGCGTCAAGACCATCGACGTGCACGCGCACTGCGTGCTGCCCGAAACGCTCGCCATGGCCGGCCTCAAGCTCGAAGACCAGCGCGGCCCCGGCATCGGCGAAGTGGGTCTGCGCCGCATCCGTGAAATGGACGAGCAGGGCATGGACGTCGAGGCGATCAGCATCAACCCGTTCTGGTACAAGGTCGAGCGCGATGTCGCCGAGAAACTGATCAAGACGCAGAACGAGAAGCTGACCGAACTGTGTGCGGCGCATCCTGACCGCCTCTTTGGCATGGCGTCAGTAGCGTTGCAGTACCCGGACCTGGCGATTCAGCAACTCGAATACGCGATTACGAAACTCGGCATGAAGGGCGTGGCGGTCGGCGGCAGTGTCGCCGGCGTGGCGTTCTCGGACGCGAAGTTCCATCCGTTCTGGGCCAAGGTCGAAGCGATGGGCCAACTGGTCTTCATCCATCCGCAGGGCACGCCGGAACTCAACAAGCGCCTCGCCGGCAACGGCTGGCTGTCAAACGTCATCGGCAATCCGCTCGATACCACGATTGCGCTGTCGCATCTGATATTCGAGGGCACGCTGGATAAATTCCCCGGTTTGAAAATCTGCTCGGCGCACGGCGGCGGTTTTCTGCCTTCATACGCGCCGCGTTCGGACAACGGTTGCCGTGTCGCGCCGGAAGAATGCGATCCGGCGATCAAGCTGAAAAAGAAGCCGACCGAGTACCTGCGCCAGATGTATTTCGATTCGCTGGTGTTTACCGATGAAGCGCTGCGCCACCTCGCTGCCGAAGTCGGTTCGAGCCAAATCGTCATCGGCACCGATCACCCGATTCCCTGGTGGTCGACCTCGGTCGATCATTTGCTCAATGCGCCGGGCTTCACCGACGACGAGCGTTACGCCATGCTCGGCGGCACGGCGTCGAAACTGCTGGGCATTCCGCAGTTTTAAGGCAGGGTCGTGAACAACGACAGCGCGGCGACGTTTAAAGACGCCGCGCTGTCGTGTGTGCTTGTTGCGGCGCTTATCTGTGCGGGAAGCGCGGACGCACAAAATTTCCCCAATCGTGTGATTCGCTTTCTGACCACCAGTGCCGGTGGCGGCAGCGATCTCAACGCGCGCCTGATCGGGCAGGCCTTATCGGCGACCATCGGTCAGCAGATCGTCGTCGATAATCGCGCCGGCACGATTCCGAATGAAGTTGTCGCCAAGGCGCCGCCCGATGGCTACACGTTGCTGGTGAACGGTAGCGCGGTGTGGTTGCTGCCTTATCTGCGCGAGAGCCTGCCTTATGATCCGGTCAGGGATTTCACACCGGTAACGCTGGCGACCAATGCGCCGTGCATCGTCGCCGTTCATCCATCGCTACCGGTTAAAAATATTGTTGATCTGATTGCGCTGGCGAAAGCCAGGCCCGCGCAACTTAACTATGTTGCCGGCGTGATCGGCGCACCGCCGCATATCGCCGGTGAACTGTTCAAGGCGCGCGCCGGTGTCAACATCATTCAGGTCGGTTACAAGGGCATCGGCGGTGGTTTTGCCGACGTGATCGCCGGGCAGGTGCAGTTGATGTTTCCGACGGCGGGTTCCGTGATACCGCATTTGAAATCGAACCGCTTGCGCGCGCTGGCGGTGACGACGCTTGAACAATCGGTACTCTTTCCCGGTATGCCGACGGTGGCGCAGACATTGCCGGGCTTCGAAGCGAGCGCACCGCTCGCGGTGTTCGCGCCGGCCGGTACGCCGGCGGCGATCGTGCAGAAACTCAATCTGGAAATCGTGCGTGTGCTGAATGCGCCTGAATTGAGAGAAAAATTTCTCAATGCCGGTATCGAGCCGGTCGGTAGCACGCCGGAACAGCTCGCTGCTCGCGTAAAATCGGATATGGCAACATTAGGCAAAGTCATCAAAGACGCGGGTATCCGCGCAGATTGAGCTGACGCGGTTTGCATGAACGGAGGGGTAATGAAAAAAATCTGTATCGCGATCGTGACGGTCGCGACGGGCTTGGCTGCGACGATGGTGCTTGCGCAGCCATATCCGTCGAAGATCATACGTATCATCAGTCCGTTTCCGGCCGGCGGGCCTGCCGATGCCATGGTGCGCCCGCTGGCGCAGAAAATGAGCGAAGGGCTGAAGGTGCAGTGCATCGTCGACAACCGTCCGGGTGCGAACGGCATCATTGGCACCGAGCTCGCAGTGCGCGCGCCTGCTGACGGTTACACGCTGGTGGTGGGTTCGACGAGTTCGCTGCCGATGAATGCGGCGATTTATCCGAAGCTGCCGTTTGATCCGTTAAAGGATCTGGCGCCGATCTCGGCGTTCGGTTACGCCGTGCAGATACTCACCGTGCATCCATCGCTGCCGGTGGCGACGGTGAAAGAATTTATTGCGCTGGCGCGCGCGCGTCCCGGCGAAATCAGTGTCGCTTCGCCCGGCATCGGCAGCGCGCCCCATTTTGCGCTCGAGATGTTCAGCACCATGACCAACACCAAAGTATTGCACGTGCCGTACAAAGGCGGCGGGCCGGCGCTGGCCGAGCAATTGGCCGGGCAGGTGATGGCCTATTTCGGTTCGATGCAGGCGGCGATGCCGCAGATCCAGGCGAAGCGTTTGCGCGCGCTGGGTGTTGCGGCGGTGAAGCGTTCGCCGGCGGCACCCGACATTCCGACGATTGCGGAAGCCGGTGTACCCGGCTTCGAGGTCGGCGGCCTTTTCGGTCTGCTGGCGCCGGCAAAAACGCCGCGCGAAATCATCATGAAACTGAACGCAGAAATCGTCAGGGCAGTAGCATCGCCTGAAATCGTCAACGGTTTCAAAACGGTGGGCACCGACCCGCTTGGCACAACGCCGGAGGAATTTGCCGACATCATCCGCAACGACATGCCGAAGTGGGCGAAAGTGGCGCGCGACGCCAACATCAAGGCGGAGTAAGCATAGCCCATGCAAGCGATCGATCTGCATACGCACGTCATTCCGCCGAACGTCATCGACGCGCTGCTGCACGCGCCCGAACGTTTCGGTGTGAAGGATGCCACCGAACACGGCATTCGCGTCGTCGAGCGCGAAGGCACGCTCTATTTCGAGCGCAGCAATCGCCTGCTCGAAATCAATCGTGAATTGTATGACGTCGAAGCGAAGCTGGCGGCGATGGACCGTATGCGGCTCGATATCTCGGTGCTGTCAGTGGCACCGCCGACCTATTTCTACGAACTCGATGCCGAAGCCGGGCTCGCGGCTTCGCGTTTATCCAACGACGGCATTGCAGAGATGGTGGCGAAAAATCCGCCGCGCCTGCGTGGCATGGCGACATTGCCGATGCAGGACGCGGACGCCGCAATCGTGGAACTTGAACGCGTGGTGAAGGAATATCGTTTCAAGGGCGTCGAGATCGGCACCAATGTGCGCGACGAGCAACTGGCGGACAAAAAATTCCGCCCGCTCCTGAAAACCATCGAACAGCTCGGCTGTTTCGTTTTTGCGCATCCGGTGACCTGTGTCGCCAAGGGCGGCATGGCGGGTTATGAATTGTTCAACACCATCGGCAACCCGCTCGACGAAACTATCATGTTCGCGCATCTCGCATTTACCGGCGCGCTTGACGATCTGAAGACGCTGCGTTTTCTGATTCCGCACGGTGGCGGTTATATTCCCTACCAGATCGGGCGCTTCGATCGCGCGCACAAATACCGCGCCGCCGCGCATGCCGATACGAAAACCAGCCCGGGAAAATTTTTCAAACGCTTTTATTTCGATGCGCTGACGCACGACCCGCTGTCGGCGCGCCTGCTGATCGACCGCGCCGGCGCCGATCACGTGGTCATCGGCACCGACAACCCTTTCGACATGGGTTATTACGATCCGCTTGCCGATCTGGATGCGGTGCCCCGGCTGACGGCGCAGGAACGTCTGCAGATTTGCGAAAAAACCGCGCGCGTTCTGCTCGGCGAATAAGGCTTCAGGTTTTCGCGCCGCGCGCGTCGAACACTTCTTTGGCGATCTCCAGCGCATCTTCCACGTGCGGCCAGCCGCGGTACCAGCCGCATTGCGCGAAGGTTTCGCAGATTTCGCGCTGATTGAGGCCGGCGTCAAGTGCATAGCCGATGTGGCGCTTGAGTTGCTTCATATGCTGCTGGCACATCAGCACCGAGAGCAGCATCACCATGCGTTCCTTGACGGTCAACGGCGAGCGCTGCCAGATTTCGCCATACAGATAGCTGTCGACGATCTCGGCGGCGCCGGGCACCATTTCGTGCGTCAATGAAGCGGCGAGTTCGCGGTCGGCGCGTTCACCCCAGGTTTTTTTGCGTGCGGTGCGGCCCCTTTCCATTTTTTCGGTCAGGCTGTCGAGCCAGGGCTGATCGACGTGTTGGTCCTGCGCTTTCCAGTCGTCGCGTTCGCCGATCACTTTGTCCGCCATCAACAGCGCGAACACCGAGGACGGCACGCCGGCGTAGAACTTCAGTTCGACAAACATCGCCTTGATCATTTGCGTGCTCATGCCGAGCGTGAGGCCGACGCGGATCTGGTGCATCAGGCCGAAGTCGTGGCCGTTGACGCACTGCGCGGTGATGGTGGCGACGCTGCGCAACCGTGTATCGAGACCCGGTTCGCGCCAGATGCCGCCCCACATGACCTCGTGTCCGATCAACGTGTGGTCGGGGGAAATGCGAATCATCGGACTCGGCTTCGGCAGATGTCCATCGATGACGGCGCGGAATTCATCGGCCTGTTGTGAGAGTTGCGTGGCAGTTTTCAAATCGGTTTCCCCCGTTTGGTTTGTTTGCATTCTAGCGTGGTGTGCGACTTGACGAATCATGCGTGCGGCCTGAACATGTGCGGTCTAAGCGCAGCATGCCGGCGCTTTTATAATTTCTTGTTCATCCATCGAGGAGATTCATCATGCTGTGGGCCATATCCTGCGTTGACAAACCGAATACCGCCGCCATTCGCGATAAGCACCTCGAGGCGCACCGCGCCCATCTGACCGCTTCGAAAGGCATACTGGTGCTGGCCGGGGCGACGCAGAACGACGAGGGCACCGCAGCGATCGGCAGCATGTTTGTCGTCAACGTCAACAGCCGCGCCGAAGCGAAGAAATTCTCCGATGGCGATGCGTTCACGCAGAACGGCGTGTTCGCCAGCATTACGATCACGCGCATGCGCAAGGGGCAGTGGAATCCCGAGGCTTGCGAAGGGGCGTAAAAATTTTGTGATGCGCCTGCGCCGGACGCGTCAGCTTTTTGACGCGCCTGCGCAGATTTCCGTGCAGCGTTGTTTGGCGTAACTCAAGGCGTCGAAGCGCGACAGGTTGGTGGACGAATCACCCTTTTGTTTGCGCAGTATCATCGGCCGCTCGGCACGCGCCTTGAATAATTCCAGCAGTTCTTCAGGGTTGATACCCTTCGCCGCGGCGTCGCGATATTCCCGGAACAGAAACGAATCGATCATGTGCCTGGCTGCCGCCATTGCCTCTTCGTGCGTGTAGTACTCGCCGACGCGCCGCGCGGAGGGTTTGCCGTCGGGCAGTTTGAACAGTGCATCGATGTAGAAAGACATGCCTTATTTTATTTCCATGCTGAGTAGAAAGGCCGGCTCATGATGTAAGCCGGATTCGCACCCTTGCGCGGCGTGAATTTCTGCACGCGTCCGTTGTCGACCTCGGCGACGTAAAGATTGCCCTCCTGATCGACGCTCATACCGTGCACGCCCCAGAAGCCGCCGGGGAAGTCGCCCCAGGTGCCCCACGAATATAGCAGATGGCCCTGCAAATCATACTTGAGCATTTTCGAGGTACCGCGGTCGTGCGCCCAGATATTGCGGTCGGCGCCGATGTAGAGCAGGTGGATGTCAGACGGATCGGGGCCGAAGTTCCACTCGTACAGATATTTGCCGAATTCATCAAAGACCTGCGCGCGGTGGTTGCCCCGATCGTTGACGAAGACGCGCCGCGTTTCCGGATCGACCGTGATGCCGTGCACGTTGTTCATATAGCCGGGGCGTTTTTCGTTCGGCACCGTGCCGCGCTGGCCCCAGTCGAGCAGGAATTTGCCGTCGCGGTCGAACTTGGCGACGCGCGTGCCGTTATAGCCGTCGGCGACGAACAGTGTGCTGTCGGGCAGCCAGGCCAGAAAGGTCGGACGGTTAAAATGCGTGCCGTCGGCGCCCTTGACGTCGCGCGTGCCCAGCGTCTGCACGATTTTTTTGCCATCGTTGGTGAATTTATAGACGACGTGTGAATGATCATCGACGATCCACACATGTTTTTCCGGATCATAGGGATTGACGGCGACGAAGTGCGGGCGCTTGAGGATGCTGTCCCATTGCGTCCACGCCTCGATGATGTTGCCCTTGCCGTCGATCACGGTGACGCAGTTTTCCCACTTCGCATCGACACCCAGAGTGCCTTTCCACAGCTTCATGCCGTCGGCCGGTTCGCCGCCGGTGCCGCCGGCGCCCGGTGGTGAAGACACCGTGGCGTCGCGATAGGGCAGGCGCCCGACCGGAAACTGTATGCTCGGCCCCAGCGCCGACAGCAGCTGCGTTTCCGGGCGTTTGATCACCGGCAATTCGCCGCGCATCAAGACATAAATGCGATCGGGGCTTTCGGCGAACACCGCCTGGCCCGCGCCCCAAGTCCATTTCTCGTTGCCGGGCAGGGTGCTCACGTCTTTCGGCCAGCCTTTGACGACGTCATAGGGGCCGAAAATGTCCTGACCGCCGATTCCACCTGGCACTGCAGCGAAATCACCGCCTGATTTCTGTGGCTGCGCATGTACCGCGGCATACCGGCCCTGCCAGATCGTGGTAACGATCACCGCGGCGACGGCGGTGACGGCGATTGCAACGGTGCGGGTTTTCATAAGCGTTCTCCTTATTTGCCCGCTACCGGCGCCATGCCCTTGAAGGCGAGCTTCTGCATGCCGGTGCCGGTCATCGCGATGTAGAGATTGCCTTTCGAATCGACTTCGATGTGGTGGCCCGGGCCGATCATGCCTTTGGGCGCGACGTTGCCGACGATCTCGAGCGTTTTACGATCGACGATCGCGATGTCCTTGCCGGCGCCGACGTACAGAAACTGCTGGTCGGGATCGGGCGAGAACGCGAGATTGCGCGCGAACGCGGTAGCGTTGCGCACCAGCTGCTTCACGTACTTTCCGTCGCTGGTGAACATCTGCACGCGGCGGTTCTCGCGGTCGGCGACATAGACCGTGCCGTCTTTGGCGACGCGGATCGCGTGCACAACGTTGTAGTCCGGCGGACCTTCGCCGGCGGAAAACTCCTTCGGACGCAAGATGTCGCAGCTGATCACGCCGCCCGGCGGTTTGCCGAACGCGCCCCACATGCGCTTGAAAGCGCCGGTGTTGGCGTCGAACACGATCACGCGGTGGTTGCCGTAACCGTCGGCGACGTAGAGTTCGTCCGTCTTCGGATCGACGCGCACGTCGGCTGCGCGGTGGACGTTGGCGGTGTCGTTGTCGCCCTTGCTCTGGTTGCTCTTGCCGATCTGCAGGATGAACTTGCCGTCCTGCGTGAATTTCAGCAGCGCGTCGTCGGCGACCGCCTTGAGCCCGGTGTGACCGGATTCCGGGCAGTTGTTGCCGCCGAGCCAGACGTAGCCCTTGTAATCGATGTGTATGCCGTGCTCGCGCTGCGGCCAGTCGTAGCCGGCACCGTCGCCACCCCAGGCCTTGACGAAATCGCCGTTGCCCGAAAATACGATCACCGGCGGTGCGGCCATCGCGAGGTCGGTGCCCTTCAGTGTGCGCGGCCGGTGCAGCACCCACACGTTGTCCTGCGCGTCGAACGCGATGCTCGACGGGTCGCCGAGCTTCCACTTGGGCGGAATTTTCGGCCATGCTTTGTCGACTTCGAATACCGGCAGACTGCGCGCGGCATCTGCGGCGCCGGCAAAATTACCGGTGTGCAAGCCGGCGAGGCCGGCGAACAAAAGTACGGCGATCCTGAGCGTGGTGCGCATCATGGTTCCTCCCCCGTTGTGGTGCTCGACCGTTCTTGTTATTTGAGTCGGCAATCCATTCTAGCACCGCGTAAAGCGTACGTTGTTCCGCGCCATGGCTGCTATGCCATAATCAAATTGCCGGCCCCGACCGGGGCGCGGCTGCTCACGGAGGCGTTTATGGAAAAACCGCTCGACGGTTTTAATCTGCCGGATAAGGTCGGCGACCGCATCATCGACAAACCCGAACTGCCGGCGCAGGGCGTGAATACCGACTCCACGGTCTACACCGAAATTGTCGTCGGCGAAGGCCAGCTGAAACGCGGCACCATCGGCAAGTTCGAAGTGTTCAGCGACGAAGCCGCGCGTATCGGCGGCACCGACCGCTATGCCTCGCCGATGTCGTATATGGCGATGGGCGTGGGCTTCTGACTGCTTACCCAGGTTGCGCGGTACGCGCACATGATGAAGTTGAAGGTGAAGAATGCGAAATGCTCGGTGCGTTTTCGCAAATTTCTCGGTGGTTCGGTATTGAAGGGCACGGTGTTCAATCGCTGGGACGGCGTCGACACGCATTTGACGGTGGAGAGCGATGCGCCGGCGGATAAACTTGCGCATCTCATCAAAAACGCCAAGGCCGGTTGTTTTGCCGAAGGACTGATCACGCAGCAGGTGCCGCTGACGAGTACGATTGAAGTCAACGGCAAACCGTTTCATCTGGGCGGCGTAACCAAAGATTGAATTTCATGAGCAGCCTGCGCATCCAGCCCGATCTCGACATGCACTACGTCATCGATGATTTTACCGATCCGTGGAAGCCGGCCGAAACCGTGCTGTTGATCCACGGCAACAACGAATCCGGTTACGCCTGGTACGGCTGGGTGCCGCATCTCGCGCGCAACTACCGGCTGGTGCGGCCGGACATGCGCGGTTTCGGGCAATCGACGACTATGCCGCGCAATCATCCGTGGACACTTGATATGGTGATAGACGACTACTGCCGGCTGATGGACCACTTGAAGATCGAACGTTTTCATCTCGTCGGCGCCAAGATCGGCGGCGTGATCGGTCGTGCGTTTGCGGCGCGCCGCCCTGATCGCGTGCACACGCTGACAGTGGTTGGTTCGCCGCCGCCGGTGCGGCTCGATCTGGCGACGATTGCCGAGCGCGTGAAGGAAGTCGAAACGCTGGGCATCGAGCATTGGGCGCGACGCAGCATGGGCGGGCGCCTCGGCAGCCGTTTCCCCGAAGCGGGTGCCGAGTGGTGGATCAAATACATGGGGCGTACCGCGGTATCGACCGAAGCAGGCTTTTGCGCGACGATTAATTTTTCCGACATCACAGCAGACGTTAAAGCCATCAAATGCCCGATGCTGGTCATCACCACCGAAGAAAGCGGTCTCGCCTCGGTCGAGCAAACGCGCGCCTGGCAGCAGCAGGTCGCACATTCGGAACTGGTGGTGCTGGCCGGCGATTCGTTTCACGCTGCGGCGACCGACCCTGACAGAGCAGCAGAAGCAACACGCGATTTCATTGCACGTAATGCAATCGAGAAATGAAATGGCCAAATTTTCTGATTTCCTGCTCAATGTCATTCCCGCGAAGGCGGGTATCCCCTTCGCCCGCGTGCGGGGGAAGGTAGGATGGGGGCAACATCTTCCTGGGCTCCCGGTTTCGCGGGAGCGACGTAATATTTGCAGATACTTGGCAGTTATGGCTGCCGCAATATTTTCTGCTGCGGTCTGTGCGCAGCAATATCCGTCGAAACCGATTCGTATCATCGTACCGTGGCCGCCGGGCGGCGGCACCGACGTCGTGTCGCGTACGATTGCGCAAAAGCTCGGCGAAACGCTGGGCCAACCGGCGGTTGTCGACAACCGTGCCGGCGCCACCGGCATTATCGGCGCCGATCTTGCCGCGAAGGCGCCGGCTGACGGTTACACGGTTTTGATTACGATTGCATCGCACGCGATCAACCCGACGCTTTATGCGAAGCTGCCGTACGACACATTGGGTGATCTCGCGCCGGTATCGCTGCTGGCCGAATATCCTTTTGTGATTACCGTGCATCCGTCGCTGCCAGCAAAAAGCTTGCGCGAATTTATCGCCATCGCAAAATCGCGCGCCGGGCAGTTGACCTATGCGTCGTCGGGCAACGGCAGCGGGCCGCATCTGGGGATGGAGCTGTTCATGAGCATGGCCGGCATACAGATGGTGCACGTGCCGTATAAGGGGGCCGGCCAGGCGATGACCGATCTGGTGTCGGGGCAGGTGCAGGTGTTCCTCAACAATTTTCTTGCCGGCATGCCGATGATCAAAGCCGGCAAGCTGCGCGCACTTGCGGTGACCGGCGGTAAACGTTCGGCAGTTGCGCCCGAATTGCCGACGGTCGCGGAGGCCGGTGTACCCGGCTACATCGTCACCGGCTGGTACGGCATGTTTGTGCCTGCAGCGACGCCGGCGCCCGTCGTGACGACCTTACACGCTGCCACCGTCAAGGCGCTGCGCTCGAAAGACGTCACCGACCGGTTAACCAACGAAGCCGCCGAAATCGTCGCCGGCAATCCGCAACAATTCGCGGACTTCCTCAAGGCCGAGATTGCGAAATGGGCGGTGGTGGTGCGCAAGGCGGGGTTGAAGGCAGAGAACTTCTGAGCGGGCGGTCGTAAAGTACGCGTTATTGCGATAGCGCGTGCCGAAGATTCTCTATTCCGCTTTCAGGCCGGCTGCCTTGATCACCTGCGCCCATTTCTCGCTCTCCGACTTCATATAGCCGGCGAGTTCGTCGGGCGTGCCGGCGATTACATCAGCGCCTTCCGCGGCGATACGGTCTCTGACCTCGGGCGAGCGCATTGCGCGCACAATTTCAGCGTGCAGACGGTCGATGATGGCTTGCGGTGTGCCGGCCGGCGCAACCAGGCTGAACCAGTTGGATGATTCATAGTTCGCTACGCCTGCTTCGGCAATGGTCGGCAGGTCCGGCAGGCTGGCAGTGCGCTTGGCGCTGCTCACCGCTAGCGCGCGAACTCTCTGCTGCTTCAGGTGAGGCATGACCGTCGGCAATGTCGGAAACGCAAACGCATGTTCGCCCGAAATCAGGCCGATCATCTGCGCGCCAGAACCCTTGTAGTGAACAATGACGAAATCCGTATTGGTCATGCGCTTGAAAAGTTCGGTCGACAGGTGAGGGCTGGTGCCAACGCCGGCCGAGCCAGCCACTAGGCTGCCGGGTTTCGCGCGCGCGAGCGCGATCAGCGCCTTGACGCTGGTGACGGGCAGTGAAGGATGTACCGCCAGCACATTCGTCGCCGCCGCTAGCAGCGAGATCGGCGCAAAGTCGCTCAGTTTGTACGGCAGCCTGGCAAACATGCTGGTATTGATGGCGATGGAGGCTGGCCCGATCAGCAGCGTATAGCCGTCGGCGGGTGATTTCGCAACGTTGTCGTAACCGATGGTGCCGCCCGCGCCGGCCCGATTGTCGACGATCACTTGCTGGCCGAGTTGTTCGCCAAGCTTCTGCGCAAGCGTGCGTCCGATCAGGTCGCTGGTGCCGCCGGGCGAACTCGGCGCCACCAGCCGTATTGGTTTCACCGGGTAGGCTTGCGAATAAACGGGCTGCGCAACTGTTCCGGCAAGCAAGGCCAGCGCAGTTGCTGTAATCGGATTCATCAAATGCCGCCTAGAAATAAGCCTGCCCCGCCTTCACCGTCGGCACCCATTCGCAATCGCCCCACGGCCCATCGCCTTTTTCTTTGACGTAGGCGATGCGGCTGTGCGTGGCCGGCAGGCCCTTGTTGAGCACCTCGCCGAGCCAGTCGAGTATGTACTCGTGATTGGCCAGTCCGCCGAGATTGCTCAGCGAGCGCTGCTGGTGATACTGATTTTCGAACACCCACATTTCCTTCGGTACCTTGAGTTCGGCAAAGGCTTCGATGCCATCCTCAAGCGGCGACAGCGGATCGTATTCGCCGGTCGCCAGCAGCGTCGGGCATTTGATCTTGTGCAGTTGCCCGCGCACCGTCATGTGCTGCGCGACTTCATCGTCGAACGCATCTTCGTCTTCGTAGCCGGCCATGTACATGAACATCTGTTTGAAGCGCGGCGGGCATTGCGTAAAAATCGTGTTGTTCGGATTGAAGCAGGCCACCGCGCTGGCCACCGCGGCAATGCGGTGATCGTAGCCGGCGAGCTTGAGCGACCAGTAGCTGCCCATGCTGATGCCGTACACAGCGATGCGCGCCGGATCGACCTCGGGCCGCGTCAGCAGATAGCTGATCACCGCGGCACCGGCGCGCTCGTAGTTGTCTTTGACCGCGCGTATTTTCTGCAGATTCGAGTTGCCCTGTCCTGGCCCGTCGATTGCGATGACGTGAAAGCCGCGGTCAAGCGCGATGTTGTGGTGCGCCTTCGGAAATGACTCCTTGCTCTGATCCATGCCCGGCACATAGACGATGACTGGCGCGCGGCGGCGGTCCGGCAGCAAATGGAACAGGCAGGAGATGGTTTTGCCGTCATCGAACGGCACTTCGACGCGTTCGATCGGATAGCTGGCGGTCTCGCTGCGGCGGTCC
Source organism: Betaproteobacteria bacterium (assembly GCA_025363435.1). GTDB lineage: Bacteria > Pseudomonadota > Gammaproteobacteria > Burkholderiales > SG8-41 > PALSA-1004. The sequence goes on along the minus strand of JANYDY010000059.1, from coordinate 22,540 downwards.
ACCATCTCGTTCATTTTGTCGCACAGCGCTTTTTTGACCGGATGGTCATCATAAAAAATCTGGTGCTCGCCGAGACGGTACCATTCGATCGCGTGGTCGTAGTGGGCAGTTGCGGTGACTTTGTTGCCGCGCGCATGCGCGCGCAGCGCCAGCGCCTCATCGTGTGCGGCCGCCTCGCGAAACATTTTCACGTACATGCGATAGTTGCGCGCGCGTTTGCCGGGTGGCGACTCTGAGCTGTCGGCTTCGAAGTTCTGCACGCGCTGGCGCATGTTCAGCGCGAGATCGACCATCCATTGTTGATTGTCACGCTGCGTTCTGAGCTTTTGCATTATTGCGTTTTCCTTTTTGTCTATGCCGGCGACCCGGTGTTTTCTAGAAGTAAGCCTGTCCCGGTCCAACTGTTGGTGTCCATTCGCAATTGTTCCAGGGGCCGGCGCCGCCTTCCTTGATGTAGGCAATACGGCTGTGATCGCGGGCCAGGCCTTTGCCGACGAGTGCATCGCGCAACCAGTCGACGATATATTCGTGGCTGTCCATGCCGCCGAGATTGGCCATCTTGCGCATCGGATGAAACTGGTTCTCCATCACCCACAACTCGCGCGGCGACTTGAGTTCGCCGTAGGCCTCGATGGCGTCCTCCAGCGGGCACAGCGGATCGTATTCACCGGTCACCAGCAGAGTCGGGCATTTTATTTTTTCCATGTGGCCGCGCACGGTCATGTGCTGCGCCACTTCGTCGTCGAATTTCTGCTCGTCTTCGTAGCCGGCCATGTACATGAACATCTGCTTGAAGCGCGGTGAGGACTGCGTAAAGATCGTGTTGTTGGGGTTGAAGCACGCCGTCGCGGCGACCACACCGGCAACCCGCGGGTCGTAGCTCGACAGGCGCAGCACCCAGTAGCTGCCCATGCTGAAGCCGTACAGCGCGATGCGATCGGCATCGATTTCGGGGCGCGTCTGCAAATAGCTGATGACGGCGGCGCCGGCGCGCTCGTAGTTGTCGCCGACGGCACGGATTTTCTGGAAGTTGGAGCTACCTTGGCCGGGACCGTCCATCGAGATCATGTGAAAGCCGCGTTTGAGCGCGAAATTATCGTGCGCAAACGGAAACGCTTCTTTGGTCTGATCCATGCCGGGGCAATAAAGTATGCACGGCGCCTTGCGGCGGTCGGGCAGCAGATGCAGCAGGCAGGAAATGGTTTTGCCATTGTCGAACGGCACTTCGACGCGCTCGATCGGATAAGACGCGACTTCGCAGCGGCGATCGACCATCTCACGCAGCTTTTCGTTGGTCGCGATCTTGACCGGATGATCGTCGTAGTAGATCGGGTGCTGCGCCATCCTGTATGACTCGACCGCGTGGTCGTAGTGATATGTCGCCGTTTCATTGTGGCCTCGCGCCTGCGCCAGTTTCGCCAGTTGCTCGTGACGCGCCGCCGCTTCGCGCCACTGCTTGGGAAACATGCGGTAGTTGCGCGCGCGCTTGCCCGGCGGCAGTTCGCTGCCGTCCATTTCGAAGTTCTGCACGCGTCCGCGCATGTTGAGCGCAAGGTCGAGCATCCACTGCTGATTGTCGCGTTCTGTTCTGAGTTTTCGGATCATGTCGCCCCCTTTGTGGTTAGACTATGTCACATCTATTTATACATAGTCAAATAAGCGCTGGTCAAACGCAGGCCGCCGGTTTATCCTCAAAAATCCTCAACCACATCGTTACCGGCATGGCTGCAAAGCGCCCGCGCGAGCCGCGTCATATCCAATCCATCTCGGTAGGCTTCCGGCTGATTCGCTGTCTCGAATCGGCTGCCGGTCCGTTGTCGCTGAAGGAATTGTCGGCGGGGGCGGCGATGTCGCCGAGCCAAGCGCATTTGTACATGGCGAGTTTCGTCAAGGCCGGCTTCGTGCAGCAGGACCCGGCGACGGCACGTTATAACTTCGGACGTTACGCGGTAGAACTCGGATTGGCGGCGCTGCGCCGTCTGGATGTCATTGCCGTGGCGCGCGAACCGATGCGCGAACTGCAGCAGCGCACCGGCGAATCGGTATTCCTGACGATCTGGGGCAATCGCGGACCGACCATCGTGCACAAAGTCGACAGCGCGCGGCCTATCCCCATGACCGTGCGTCTCGGGCATGTGTTGCCCCTGCTGCTGACGTCGTCAGGGCGGATATTTCTTGCCCATTTGCCGGCGACCGACACGGCGGATCTGGTCGGCGCGGAAAAACGCATGTACCGCGAACTTTTGCAGTCCGGAAAATTATCGGCGAAACGCATCGCGCTGATTCTGGACAATGTGCGCCAGCGCGGGCTGTCGCGGACGGACAGTCTGTTTGACCAGGGTTTCACCGGCTTGTCGGCACCGGTTCTCGATTACTCCGGGCGGATTTGCGCAGCGATGACTTTGATCGGACCCAGCGGCCTGTTCGACACTGCATTCGACGGCAAACCGGCCACCGCGCTCAAGGCATCCACTGTCATGGTATCGAACGAACTCGGTTACGGCCTGGCCGAATTTTCGCCGGCAAAAAAATAGTTGCGCCTTCGCGCGGCGTTTCTGGTTTGACCGCTTTAATTTGATTGCGGATAGACAGCGCCAACCGCCGGAAGTATTATTTATGCGTTTGGAATAATAAATAAAAATCCATGTTTTCAAACACCGGCTTTGTAGGTTGAACGGCAAGGCAGGTCAAGGGGGATCAAGTGATGCGTAGTCTTAAAGTTGTGGTGCTGGCGGTTCTCGCGTTGGCCGCAGTGTCAGCGTTTGCCGCGCAGCCGTTCGATCCGAAGAGCGCCATACCGGCACCGACCGAAAGAGACTGGCTGGCGATTTCGAAACTGCCCGACTGGAGCGGCATCTGGGTGCCGATGACCAAGGATCAGGATGCGCAAGTCAGGACCAACGTCCCGCCGTGGACACCGAACGTTGCAAAGTACCTGGCATGGCAGGTCGAGGAGGCCAAAGCCAGTCGTCCGGCGCCGCTGTTCGTCGACTGTTTGCCGGAAGGCATGCCGTCGTGGATGCTGATCTCGCACAACTCGATGGAAGTTTTGTTTACGCCGGGCCGCATCACCATGCTTGGCGAATCCGATGGCAATCGTTTGCGCCGCATTTACACTGACGGCCGCCCGCATCCGAAAGATGTCGAAGAAACCTTTCATGGTCATTCGATCGGCCATTGGGAAGGCAATACGCTGATAGTTGATACGGTAGGCGTGTTGACGACGGCCTGGATTGCGCCTGCCGAACATCTGGGCGTGCCGAATAACGGCGGCCTGCATGTCGTCGAACGTATCTACGTTGAAGGCAACTATATGCGCGACGAACTCACAATTACTGCGCCCAATGTGCTCACCAGGCCGTGGAAGACGACGCGTTCATTTGTTCGTACGCGCAGCCGCGGCCATGAGATTGTCGAAGGTCAATGCATACAGGGCAACTTTGCGGAGAAAACCGACGAAAACGGTTTCAGGATTAATGTGCCAATCCCGCATACGCCTTATGGCAATTACCCCGCGCCGCCGCGCGAGCGCTAACCGGTTTGCATTTGAAGTAATGAAAGGAAATCATATGAAACCCATGTTCCGTAAAGCAGCTTTAGTGTCAGCAATCGCAGGCTTGGGGCTGGCCGCCGTGCCGGTGTCGGCGCATCACACCGCCTCGATGTTCGAGTCAGTCAAAATCGTCGAACTCACCGGCACTATCACCGAAGTGCGTTGGACCAATCCGCACGTCAATGTGCTGGTCAGCGCAGCAATGACCGGCGGCAAGCCGGCGGCATGGCTGCTCGAAATGACCAGCCCCGGCAACCTCACGCGCAACGGCTGGTCAAAAACGTCGCTCAAGCCCGGCGACAAGGTGGTGCTGGAGATCAATCCGCTGAAAGACGACAGCGCCAACGGCGGCCGGCTGAAAAAGGCCACCTTGGTCGACTCCGGCCAAATCTTCGATAACGATTACAAGAAAATGGAAGCCGAAGGCCGCTACTAGTCGTTGCAGTTCGAATGTGCGGGCGCCACTCATTCGAGGGCGCCCGTTGTTTTTTTGTGATGCGTTTTCCGCAACCATCCCGCAATATGCCGGTAATTCGCGCTGTAGAATGCAGCAAAACAATATTGGACGGAGGACGCAATGAGCGGTCGCAGTTTAATGACTCATGCTTGCTGCGCGCTATTCGCGTTTGCAATTTCGCAGGCGGGCGCGCAGACCTTCCCGGTTAAGCCCGTGCGCATCGTGACGACCGAAGCCGGCAGCGGTACCGATTTCGGCGCGCGCATGGTGGCGCAGTGCATCTCGGGGCCGCTCGGCCAGCAGGTGGTGGTTGAGAATCGCGGTGGTGTAATGCCCAACGAAGTGGTGGCGAAGGCGCTGCCCGACGGTTATACCATCGTGCATAACGGCAGCGCGCTGTGGCTGCTGCCCTTCGTGCAGGCCGATCTGGGCTGGAACCCGCAACGCGATTTCATTGCGGTGTCGATGACCGATCAATCGCCCAACGTGCTGCTGGTGCAGCCGTCGTTCCCGGCGAAAACCGTGCAGGAGTTGATCGCGCTGGCGAAGGCCAAACCCGGCGAATTGAATTACGCGCGCGCAGCGCCGGCGGGACCGACGCATTTTTCGGCCGAACTGTTCAATGTGCTGGCCGGTTTGAAAATCGTGCCGATTCCCTACAAGGGTGGCGGGCTGGCGGTCATCGGTTTGTTGAGCAATCAGGCGCATATGATGTTCGCGCCGGCGGCGGTGGCGATGCCGCATGTAAATTCAGGCAAGCTGCGCGGCCTCGCGGTGACCACCGCGCAACCGTCGGCCTTGTTTCCCGGTATGCCGACGATGGCGGCCTCCGGCGTTCCGGGCTACGAATACGTGGCGATGTTCGGCGAATTCGTGCCGGCCGCTACGCCGCCGGCTATCGTCAACCGCTTGAGCGTTGAAATTCAGCGCTGCATGCAGCAACCCGAAGTGAAAGCAAAATTTCTCAGTGCCGGCGTCGAGTCCGTCGGTACTACGCCAGCGCGTTTTGACGCGATCGTCAAATCCGAAATGGCGAAGTGGGGAAAGCTGATCAGGGAAACCGGCATCAAGGCCGATTGAGCGCGGCCGAACAGCGAGCGCAAAGTTTGTAGGGTGGGCAACTTGTTGTCCACGCTGTCAGATTCTGCGTGCGGAGGTTGATGCGGGCAACAAGTTGCCCACCCTACGGCTAACCGATTTTACGCTGCATACCCGGGGCGTTTGCCGCCGCCGGCATGCGCAACAGCTTTTTCGCGCGCGCCTGCGCAATCGGCACCGCCGCTTCGCCGGCGGCAAATTCCCGCAGCGGCCGCTTCGGGCCGGGCAACATCAGGTCGGGCGTCAGCGCCTGCGCCAGTTCTTCAAAATCCTGCGCGGCGTTGTCGACTATCTGCGGCAGCATGTCGTGGGTGCGCCCGGTCATGCTCCAGACCTGCGCGCGGATCGCGCCGTCCCAGTTGGACAAATGTGTTCCGGCTTCGACCGCTTCGGCGAGCCTGGTCGCGATATGCAGTACGCAGGCGTCGCCGCGCGCGTCGCGCGCGTTGAGCGGATGCATCTGGAATTCAATGGCGTTTTCGATTTTTTCGCAATGGCGCCAGCGGTGCACCAGTACCGCGCCGACCTGCGTGTAATCGAATCCGAGCAGCGCCTGTTCGACTTCGTGCACCGGCAGGCCGCATTGCGCAGCGCGTTGCTGCGCATCCAGCGTCGGCACTGCAATGCCGAGGTGCAGCACGAGGTGGCCGACGTCGCCGAGCAAGCCGGCGACAAAGGCGCGCGTCGGATCGACGTGCGGCGCTTCCAGCGCAATCAGGCGCGCCAGCAGGGCGCGGCGCGCAGCGAGACGCCAGAACCGGCGCATGTCGAATTGCGCCGACTTGATTTTGCGATAAGCGGCAGCGACAGCAGTGATCAGCATCAGGTGTTTAATCCGTTCGCCGCCGAGTATGGGCAGCACTTCAGTCACGCTGCCGGCGTCGCGGTCGAGCGCGGGATACAAAACACGCGCCAGCCGCGGCAGACGCGCGCAGACGGCCGGATCACGCGTGATCTCGCGCTCTATCTGCTTGAGCGGCATCTCGCTGCGCGAGGCGAGCAGCTTCACCCGCGAATAAACGGATGACAGCCGCGGCACACGACCGGCTACACGCAGCAGATCCTGTGGTGTCGAGATCAATGTCCTGCACTTGTATACCGGCACGGGATTCCCCCCAGGGTTGCCGCCGTGCAGAACGGCAGGCTCAGCATGCCTGTCCGGTGCACGGACTTACACCGGTGTTAACGGCCGGGCGGAAAAAAAGTTAACCCCGCGCGAAGACCGCCGCAGAGCTGCCGCGGGGACTGCAATAGAACAAGCAGTTAGGCGAGTGCCGGCGTTCAGTCGAGGACGGCGTGTACTACCGCTTCGAGTTCCTCGTCGGTGGCGAATTTTTTCGCCGCCATGGCGATGCGCATTTTTGCGAACACCTGTTCGAGCTGCGTTTCGTCGAACTTGAGGCCCATGCGTTTTATTTTGAGCGCGACCGGGCCCGCCATGCCGTGGCGTTCGAGCGCGGTCGGTGTCCACACGACGTGGCGGTGCTGGCCGATGGTTTCCGCCTGCATGGTTTCCCAGACAAACCAGCCTTCCTGCAAGAGCGCGCTGATGTGCACGCCGCCATAAGCAAAAGCGGAGGCGCCGACGTGCGGCGCCTGCTGCGGTATCGGCACGCCGAACACATCGGCGGCGAGCTGGCACAGCGACATGATCTGTTTCAGATCGACCCCGGTGCGCAAATCGTAGAGCACTTCGAGCGCGGCGACGATTTGTTCCAGCGCGCAGTTGCCGGAGCGGTGGCTGTAACCGTTTAACACGCAATCGACGATATCGGCGCCAGAGCGCACCGCTTCGAGCGAATTCGCCAGCGCCAGACCGAAATCGTTATGGCAATGCACTTCGAGTTTGACGTCAGGACCGACGGCGTCGCGGTGCATTTTCACCACATGACCCATGGTTTGCGGCGTGTAATTGCCGCGGTCGTCAAATATGCAAATACGGTCGGCGCCGGCTTTCACATAAGCATCGAGTGCCTTGTCGAAAATGCCCGGGATCATCGGCGCGCGGCCGACGGTGATCAGTTTGCCGTGGTCTTTGGCGAGTTTGATCGCTGAGTCCATTGTATTAAGCACCGCCGACAAATCGAAGTCGGCGCTCCAGTAACCGTATTTGGAGCCGAGTTTGGCGGCGAAAATCGGGCTCGGATTCAGCGCGCCGGGCATCCAGATCGCATCGGCGTTTGCGGCGACGGCTTTTTCGATGCCGTTTTTCCAGTCGCCGAAATCGACGTAGGCATGCACCATCAGCTTCGAGCCCGAATCCTTGACCATGCGCATGAAATCGCATTGTTCTTTCAGTCCGGCGTGGCCGGCGACGATTTCGGTAATGCCGACAGCCTCGAGTTTTTTTGCCAGCTCGAGTTTTTGCGCGCTGGACGGCGAGGCGCCCGGCATGTTGGTCGATTCGCGGAAGGTGTCGTCCTTGATGATGACTTTATGCGTCGGGATATGCGGATCGACTACTGACATGCGATTGAGCGCCGGCACCGCCCAGCGGCCCTTGCTGTCGAAGGTCAGTTCCTTCATCACCATGTCGCGGTTCAGGATTTTCGGGATTTCAACCATGCTGTTCTCCGGATTTCAGTCCACACGCACGTTGGCCGCTTTGACCACCTTGCGCCATTTATCGACTTCGTTTTGCACAAAGCTCGAATATTCCTCCGGGCTGCCGACACGCACGATGTAGCCGAGCGCGTCGAGCCGTTCTTTCACATCGGGCAGCGTCATCGCTTTTACCGTTGCGGCGTGCAGCTTGCCGACGATATCTTTCGGTGTGCGTGCGGTGACCGCAAGCCCGAGCCAGGTTTCCGCCGCATAACCGGGCACGCCGGATTCGGCGATCGTCGGCAGTTCCGGCACCGAGGCGGCACGCTGCGTAGTGGTGACGCCGAGCGCGCGCAGCTTGCCGTTGCGGATGTGGCCGATTGCCGAGGGCAGCGAAGCAAACGACAGCTGCGCCTCGCCGCTCAAGAGGGCGATGATCGACGGCCCGCCGCCTTTGTACGGCACGTGAATCATTTTGATGCCGGTGAGCGAACTCAGGAGTTCCGCCGACAGATGCGGCGGTGTGCCGTTGCCGGCCGACGAATACGCGAGCTGTTCGGGCCGCGCTTTGGCGAGAGCCAGCAGTTCTTTCACGTTTTTCACCGGCAGCGCCGGATGCACGACCAGCACGCCGGGTGTCGTCGCCAGCAGTGTGACCGGTGCGAAGTCGCGCACGATATCGAAATTGAGTTTCGGATACAGCGCGGCGCTGATTGCGTTCGAAATCGAGCCGAGGAACAGCGTGTATCCATCGGGCGGCGATTTGGCAACGATTTCCGCACCTATGGTGCTGCCCGCCCCCGGACGGTTATCGACAATCACCTGATGGCCGAAGGCTTCGCCGAGTTTCTGGCTTAACACGCGCGCCAGCGGTTCTGTGCTGCCGCCTGGCGGGAAGGGGACGACCAGGCGCAGCGGTTTTTCCGGATAGTCCGCAAACGCAGTCGCAGGTGCGATGACGGCCGCTGCCGCGAGGCATAACGCGCCGGCAAATTTCATTTCACCGCTGCCTTTAGCTTTTCCACCGCCTTCATGCGTTGCACTGAATCGCCGGCGAGATGAGTCCAGATCATGCTGTCGCGCACCAGCTTGTCGGTGTGCGCGTGCATGGTCGCGCCGGCGCGGCCGTGCACGTCCATGCTGAGTTCGCTGACGCGTTGAATGACATCGGTGGCGAAATTCATCGCAAGCACATTAGCGGCCGGCGTTTTGCCGTCGCTTTTGCCGTCGGTTTCGGCGGCCACGCGCATGACGAAGGAGCGCAGGGCTTCGGTCAGCATATGCATTTCGTTCAATTGCAGCTGCACGACCTGCTGTTCGGCCAGCACTATGCCGTGGCGTTTCTCCGTGCGCGCAAAGCGCGTTGCCGACGTGGTTGCGTCGTCACAGACGCCGACAGCATTGGCGGCGAGTTCGAAATCCGAAAAGCTGCCGCCGCGCAGCTTGAATCCCTCATTGGCCTTGCCGACGACATTGGTGTCTGGCACGCGTGCATCTTCGAAAATCAATTCGGCATTCTGATAAAAGCGCCAGCCGAGCTTGTTGAAAACCTTGCCGACGCGGAAGCCCGGCGTGTTCGACGGCACCAGAAACACCGTCGTGCCTTCCTTCATGCTGACATTGGGGTTGCTGCGTGTATTGACGAAAAACAGCTTGGCGATGGGGCCGTTGGCGATGAAGGTTTTTTCACCGTTCAAAATCCATTCGTCACCGTGTTTTTCCGCTTTCAACCGCCAGCCGGATTTCGGATCGCTGTCGACCAGCATGCGTTTGTCGGAACCGGCATTCGGCTCGGTGCTTGCGCTGCCGAGCAGGTAAGTGTCGTCCTGCATAAACGGCACGAGAAAACGCTGCTTCTGATTGTCGCTGCAGAAATCCGCGATCAGGTGGCTCCACTTCCAGCACTGGCTGAAGGTTTTCGAGATGGCGCTGTCGGCTTTGGCGAGTTCAGCCATGATGATGGCCTGGGTAACGAAATCGATGCCGTCGCCGCCCCAGGCTTTGGGTACGGCGGCTGTGCGAAAGCCGAGCTTTGAACCCTTCTTGATGATCTCCCAGTCGAAGGTCTCGCGCGGCGCGCTGATCGCGTCGCGCTTCACCGATAGCGGGCGTATCTCCTCGTCGGCAAATTTGCGCGCTTTTATCTGCCAGGCGCGTTGTTCTTCGTTGAGCAAAAAATCCACTGCGTCCTCCGCGTTCTTATTGTTCGTGCATTCCTGCGCCCTTGATGATTTTGCTCACGCGCGCGATTTCGGTTTTGATAATTGCAGTCAATTGTTCGGGCGTGCCGCCCATGGCTTCGGTACCCTGGGTCAAAAAACGCTCGCGTACTTCGGGTTTTTTCAGCGTGATATTGATTTCGGCATTAAGCCTGCGTGCGATCGCATCGGGCGTTTTCGCTGGTGCGAACATCGCCGTCATTGCCACTGATTCATAGCCGGGCAGGCCGGCGGCCGCCACCGTCGGCAGATCGGGCACCAGCGCCGACGGTTCGGCGCTGGTCACCGCCAGCGCGCGCAAGCGGCCGGACTTTACGTACTGTGTGGCCGCATTAGCGCTCGGAAACATCACCTGGATCTGTCCGCTGACGACGTCTGTGAATCCAGTGCCCATGCTCTTGTAATTGATGCGCACTATTTTGACGCCGGCCATGCTGTTGAATAGTTCAGCAGCGACGTGGTTGCCGGCGCCCAGCGACGTTGATGCGTAGTTGAGCGCGCCGGGGCGGGCTTTCGCGAAAACGATCAGGTCCTTGACCGATTTCACTGGCAGCGACGGGTGCACGACCAGCACATTGGGCGTGTTGACCGTGAGCACCACCGGCACGAAGTCGCGAAAGATGTCCCACGGCACATTGGACTGCAACAGCGGCATCAGCCAGACAACGTTGCTGTAGTGCAGCAGCGAATAGCCGTCGGGCGGCGCGGCAGCGACGATTTCGACGCTGACCAGCGCGCGGTTCTCGACGATCATGCGCTGGGCGAAGGCGCCGCCCATCGCCTGCGCGATCAGCCGCGTCGAGAGGTCGGAACTGCCGCCGACACCGGTGGTGTAAACGCGGATCGGTTTGTCGGGGTAGGTCTGCGCCGGCGCCGGAACGGAAATGAGCAGCGCCAGCAGTGCTGCGCCGGCGGGGAATGATTGAACGGGCATGGCGGATATGTTAAATGATTTCCTTCATGCCTGTTGCTGAAGAGACGCGCGTATGAACGTCGTGTTTGACTTGGGCGGTGTTGTTGTGTGCTGGAAGCCCGATGTGCTGATTGCCGCCAGCTTCGACGATGCCGCAACGCGTACACGGGTGCGGCGCGAAATCATCGATCACGCCGACTGGCTGGCGCTCGACCGCGGTGTGCTGCCGAAAAGCGAAGCGGTGCTGCGTGCAGCACTGCGCACCGGCCTCGCCGTAGCCGCAGTGGAAACATTTCTCGACAGTGTGCCGCCGGCGCTGACCGTGGTGCCGGAGACAGTGGCGCTGATGCGCCGCGTGCGCGCGCAGGGGCATCGGCTCTACTGCCTGTCGAACATGCAGCAGGCCTCGATCGCCTGGCTCGAGCGTGAACACGACTATTGGGATGTGTTCGACGGCGCGGTGATTTCATCGCGCATCCATCTGATCAAACCGGAGCCGGCGATTTACGCGCATTTGTTGCAGAGCTTCGGCTTGCGCGGCGAGGAAACGGTTTTCATCGACGACACCGCCATCAATCTGCCGCCGGCGCAGGCTTTCGGCATCAAGACCGTACATTTCGAAAATGCAGCGCAGTGCGAGCGCGCCTTGCGTTTTATCGGCGGCCTGGATTGAAGTGCATCGTGGTTGCCGAAAAATAAAAAAGGCAGGGGGTTAGCCCTGCCTTTTTATGCCGTGCGCGAAACTAGGTTTTCGGCTGTGTTTTCGTCACATTGCGATGTGACACTTTCTTCGCCTTCTTGACGTGTTTCGTTTTCGCCGCCGGTGTTTTTGCGGCGTTTGCCTTCACCGGCGTCGGCGCCTGCGCGCGCTCCTGCGTCAGCTTGTCGGCGCGATTGCGCATATCCACCCGTTGTTCCTTGGTCAGTTCTTCCTTTTTCGCGGTGTCCGCGGCGTAACCCGAGACTGAACCGAAGGCAAAAGCCGAAGCAACTACAGCTGCAAGTATCTTGTTCATGACGGTTCCTCTATGGTTGTTTGAAGAATGTTCGCCTTTGTCGGGCGTGCCACCATTAACGGGGGGAGGCCGGCGCGGTTGACCGTTTTGCTGCTGGCAGATATTTGTTTCGAGGCGGCAACGAAAACCCTGCCTGTGCTGTCCAACGCCGGCGCGGCTGTTGCGCGGGACAGACTATTCGCGCTGCGGGATTGCCGGATCCTGTTCGCGCGGTTCGACGATGTACTCGCCTTCGAGCGCATCGGCCGCCGCCTGCTTGCGCAACTGGCGCCGCTGCCACAGCAGGCGCAGCCATAGCCCGGCGATCAGCACGCCGGCCGTCAGCAGGATTACGAAAAAGGAAAAGAATGCTGCGACGAGCGCGATGGCGGCCAGTATGCATGCTGCCACACGCCCCAGCAGGGTCTGCGGCAAAACGTAAGAACGCGTTTCGATCCGGTTGGTCATAAGTAACAGAGGATGAATTGCCGGTTTAGTTCCGGCAGCAGCGGCGATTATTTTCCTTACACCAAACTGAATGCCGGCGGAACTTGTAATAGTTTGTAAGTGCAGTGTGCAAGTCGCCCGGCCAAGTAGTTAATAGCGTCATATTTACTTAAGGAGTCTCCAAATGAGACAAGCATCCATCGCTGCATTGACCATCATGTTCGCAGGTAGCAGCGCATACGCAGCCAGCGATTTTACCGATACCGCGCAGGTGATTTCGGCCAAGCCCATTATCGAACGCATTGCCGATTCGCGTCAGGAATGCGATAGCGCGCCGGCACCGAAGAAGAGCACCAACTACGTGGCGCCTATCGTCGGCGGTCTTTTGGGCGGGCTGCTCGGCCATCAGGTCGGACGCGGCAGCGGCCAGACGGCTGCCACCGTGATCGGTGCGACCGGCGGTGCTGTCGCCGGCGCGGCAGTCGGCAACCGCGCGGGCGAGCCGCCGGCGCAGCAATGCCGCACCGTCGAATCCTCGCGCGAGGTCGTCAACGGCTACGACGTTGTTTACCGCTACAACGGCCGCGATGTGAATGTTGCCCTGCCTTACAACCCGGGCAGCACAATCACCGTTGGTGTTGCCGCCATACTGGACGAGCGTACGGGTGACGCCGGCCGCAACGGCGAGCGCGGTGCGCGGGCTGCCTCCGCCGATGGCGATGGCTACGGTAACCGTTCACGCCGCCGTCAGGAAAATTAGAAAATAACGCAAAATCCCCCGCCCGGCGCAAGCCGGGCGGGGGATTTTTTTTGTGTTGACTGCCGGCGACCGCAGCAGTTTTTCTCAGGCCGCGATTGCGGTGCTGCGCTGCGCTGCCTGCTGCTGATATTCGGCGACCGACACAAGATGGCGCAGCGTGTTGTCCCACAGTATGTATTTGAGTGCGCCTGGAATCTCGGCAAGCCTGATGCGTTTCACGCCGGTAAACAATGCACGGTATTCGTTGTGGCAGTCGACCAGACAATAAGCCGGAATGCGCGCCGACAGATGATGGATGTGGTGGTAGCCGATATTGGCGGTGAACCAGTGCAGCCACTGCGGCAACACCAGAAAGCTGGTGCCTTGCATCGCGGCGTCGTTGTAGCTCCAGTGCTTGTCGCCGCTGGCGTAGGAGTGTTCGAAATTATGCTGCACCGTAAAGATCAGGATGCCGGCCCAGCCGGCGATTGAAACGCTGACGGTGTAACAGATCAAGAACAGCCGTGGCCCGACCAGCCAAGCCATCAAGGCCCACAGGCCGAACAAGGCAACGCTGGTCCAGCACATATGCCGGTATTCCCGGGCGCTATCCCAGTGCGGTGTTTTGAATTCCTGCGCCGCCATCTTGAGCGAAAGCCCGGGCTGCGCGAGTTTGCGCAGGATAACGTGGCGCAAGAGCGCAATGCTGCCCTGCAGCCAGATCAGGCGCGGCGTGAAAATCAGATAAAAAAATCCGGCATAGGGCGCCATCCAGATGTTGCGCGCATTGCGGTAGCGGCGCCGCTGCCGCGCGTTCATGGCGGCATATTCTTCAACCGGAATTATGCTCAACGGGCCCTGATAGCGCGCCCAGTTGCCGTTGGTGGCGTGATGAAATTGATGGTGCTGCGACCACTGCAACTGCGGCATGCCGGTCACGACGCCGAACAAAAATCCGCAGACACGGTTTAAGCGCGCGCTGCGAAACAGGCTGCCGTGGCCGCATTCGTGCATCAGGACAAATGCGCGCAGCAGAAAGAGGCTCATCAGCAGAACAACCGCGGCGGTCAGCCAGTATGAAATTGCAGCGCTCGCTGCCGCGCCGTACCACAACGCCGCCAGCGGCAGCAGCGTGGTCAGAACCAGCAGCAAGCCCTTGCCATTGTGCGGCCGCACATGCCGCTCGATGATGGTGCGTTTGAGTTCTTCGAGATTGCTGGCTGCGGACACGATGGAGGCGCCTTTGTTGCATTGAGGGTGACGACGACCCGCGGTGAACAGGGCGCTAACGAAGTATCGGCGAACTGCGCCCGCCTGTCATGGCATATATGTCAAAGGCGCGTTAAATCGACGAGGCTGCCCGCGCCGCTCTGCGTTTCCATGCGGTCGACCCATTCGAGCAGCGTTTGCCGTGTGTTTTCGCTGAGCAGCGGCGCGGTCAGCGTGTTGAATTTGTCGACGGCCTGATCCCAGCCTGGATCGGCCATGTCGTCGGCGAGGCTGCGCCGCGTTTCGGCGACCACCGTTGCGCCGTTTTTCAGCGTTGCCGTGAGGCGGCAGCAGCGTATTTCAGGCGCAACATCGGCGAATTCGTCGGGCAATTCGATTTTACATTTCGCCATCAGGGCCAGCACATCGGCATCCTTGAAGCGGTTGCCTTCCATCATCGCCGGCGTGATCGTGCCGTCGATGAATCCCATCGCCACCGTGCAGGGCAGCGAATGGTCAGCGGTCTCGCGCGTTTCCGGTTTCCAGATTTCCGGCAAATCCATCCAGCGTTGAAACGCCTGTCGTATCGATTCGATTTTCAGCGTTTCAATTTGATCGATGGCCAGCATCCCGCGCAGCTTCTGCGCAGTGAACACCGGCACCTGGCAATTGAAGCGCGTCGGAAACGATTTGATCATGGTTTGCTGCACGGCGAAGTTGTGATTGCGGAAACCGGCCGGTAGCGGCAGGTTGAAGGTTGCGCCTTCCATCAACTGGTTCCAGAAGCCGAACTTGCCTTCGAATATGTCATCGGGCCCGGTCATGCCTGCACGCGCGAGATAGGCGGCAAACACGCCGCCGCGCGCGCCCTGCGGGCCGGCCATGCCTTTCCACATCGACAGCGTGCCGGTGCGCGTTTGATTCAGCGCAATGTTGGGTGTTACCGCCAGCGAAATGGCATGACGCAGTTGCGCGTCGTCGAGATCGAGCAGGCGCGCGCAGCCGATGGCGGCGCCGAGCGCGACCACCGGCGTCTGGTCCCAGCCGTGATGGTTGTACGGAACGACTTCGACGAAACGGCATTGCACTTCATAAATCAGCGCGGTGGCGAGCAGCAGATCGCGGCCCGAGCGCTGTTCGGCTTCGGCAACCGCCAGCACCGCCGGAAACGCATCGGCCGGATGGCTCACCGCCGCCATCACATAGCTGTCGCTCATATCGAGGCAGCGCACCATCGCTGAATTGACGAAGGCCGCCATGTCGGGCGTAGTTGCCAGCAGCGAACCGAAAATCCGCGCTGCCGGGCCACCGGCGACAGGTTGCGCGAGCCTGCGCGCGATACGCACCGGCTCCATGTCGCAGGCAGCAAGGCTCACGGCGATGGTGGAAACGATGCGCGCTTTAGCGGCGCGTATCGCCGCAGGGGTGAGGTCTTCGTAGCGCAAGGTGCGCGCGAGAGTGACCAATTTTTCAGTCGTGGAATCCACCGGATGATCTTCGCATTAAATGAATGAGGTATGCGGCGTCGCAATGACGTGCCGCAAATGCCCGCGAAGGGTACACCGCGCAGGAATGTTTTGGCAAAACGCCTTTAAGACGCAGTGGGCGCGGCGGGGGCGGCGCGCTCAACCAGTGCGCGCAAATGCACGAGATGCGGATCGTGTATGCCGCTGGCGGCAAGGCAATCGACGGTCTGGCACAGGTAATCGGCGCAAGTGCCGAACTTGCCGCAGGCGGTGGCCAGGATACGGATCAGCTCGGCCGGCGGCACCTTGCCGGCGTAATGCGGATGCCGGCGATTGACGACAAAGGCGACTGCGCGGATGGTTTCGCCGCCGCTATTCACTTCCACCCAGCGCGGCGCATAGGAACCGAGCACCATTTCGCGCCGCCAGATCATTTTCAGTTCGTGGCGCGCCTTTGCCGCCTCGACGCGAAAGGCCACGCCGTTGCAGCAGCCGCCGTAGTCGAGACCGAGCACGAGACCGGGGTTGTCGACCGTGCCGCGTGCGCCGCGCGAGCGCAGGCAGAAGCGGCGGTGAAAACCGTGCAGCCGCGCGCAACGCTGCTCGACAAAATGTATCAACGGGTTCCAGATCAGCGAACCGTAGGCGAACACCCAGAGATCCTGTGCGGGATCCCAGCCGGCGAGGGTGGCGTCCAGCGAGGCGTGGAATTTGTCTTCAGGCACCAGCGGCACGTGGTCGCGCACGCTTTCGTACTGTTTGCGCAACGCGTCGTTTTCGAGGTCTTCGCGGGTCAGGGCCATCACAGGGACAACGCGTCTGCACGCAAGGCGTTGACGCAGATCAGGACTTTGCGTTCGCCTAGAGCCATTTCATCATCGAATAACCGCCGAGCATGGGCCGCTGCAGGGCGGCGCTGGCGATCTGTCGGCCCCACTTGAATTCCTTGTAGAGCACGACAAAGCGCCACATATCACGCATCACCTTGGAGCGGTCGCGCCACGACAGCGCCATGAGGGCGGCCGGGAAATCGGCTTCGTGCGGGCGATCGAACGCGATCTTCAATGGATTCCACTGGTCGGAGGTGCGGCGCACTTCGGAAGCGATCATTTTGCGGTACATTTCCTGAGCCGGCCGGTTGCGCAGCTTGGCTTCGACCACCGCCTCGCCGCTGATGGCGCCCGAATGCAGCGCGCAGCTCATGCCTTCGCCGATCATGTTGAGAAAACCCGCTGCCTGCCCGGTGATCAGCACATTGCCCTTGCCGAAGACGTAGCGGTTGATCAGCGACGGCCCGAAATTCTCGGCGCAGCCCTCGTCGTCGGTGTGTTCCTTGAGTTTGACGCCGTGTTTTTCCGACAGGTAGTTGACGACGTTGGCGTGTTTCGCCGCAAAGTTGTCGCCGCGCTTGAAACCGACGCCGACAATCTGGCGGCCGTCGCGCGCATGGCTCCAGGTGTAATGGCCGAGTTCCGGATGAAACCAGAAATGGAAATACTGCTCGTCAAGCGGGCAGTCGATGATGTCGTGAAATTTCTGGCCGACGAAAAACCACGGAATCTGTTTCGGATAATCGGGATAGACGGCGCGCGTCACCAGCGAGCTGGGGCCATCGGCGCCGATCACCCAGCGCGCACGATATTCGACCGGCTCGCCGTGTTTGCGTGCATGCACGAGCACGTGATCGCCTTTGTCGTCGAGCGCAGCGAACGAGGTTTCGTCGTGCACTTCGGCGCGACTCTGCTTGATCGCCCAGTGGTCTGAATACTTGCGGTGCAGGTGCGGCGTGGTGCCGCCGAAAAAATCCATCGACATCGACACCATTGACGGAAAATGGAAAGTCACGCCGCGGCAGGAGGTCGGTTCGTGCAAAGCCTCGCGCGGCAACGGCCCGAAATTCTCGATCAGAAAGCGGTGGCCGCGCGGCGACAGAATGCCGCTGCAGATCTTGTGCCGCGGCAGTGCCTTGCGTTCGAGTATGACCGTTTCAAGGCCGGCATCGATCAAACGTTTGGCGGCGGCAGCAGCCGACAGGCTGGCGCCGACGATGATGACGTCAATGGTGCGCATGTGGTTGTGCTGTCGGGTGATTCAATCCGCTGCTCGATTCGTGACGGGTCGCTGTCATTATAGAATGCGCGGTGGTCAGCGTGGCTTACTTTGGATTGTCGTATCGATGCGGTCGGACTTGAGTTCCAATCGCGGCCAGCATCGTAGGGCGGGCAGCTTTGCTGCCCACGTGCGCCTGATCAAGTTCAATGATGCCGTAAAAATATAAGCTGGCTGTTCGCGTGGGCAACAAGTTGCCCACCCTACATTCTGCGTGACTATTCATTTGCCAGTTCCGCCAGATGCACGACGGGCATATCAACGACCTGCCGGAACGCAGCGATATCGCCAGCGTCTTCGACCACGATACGCGCAATTTTGCGGCCTTGCAGCAGCCAGCGCGTTTGCGCGGCGTTGTCTTCGGCTTCGACGCCAAGGCGCTGGCGCAAGTTGCGCGCGGTGGCGGGAATGGCGATGCGTTGCAAATCAAGGTTCATCGCGCAACCGGTTGCATGGCGCAGATCATCGTAATAAAGCACGAGTTCGTCGTAATTTGCGTGAAACGCACGCGGTTCGATGACGTACAGATCGTCGCTGCGTAGATGACGGCGCAGCTCGCTGCATTTGCTCAGGGCGATGCCGGGGCTGGTGATTTCGATCAACGGCAGCCAGTCTTTCAACTGGCGCGCGAGCAGGCCGTCACCGGCGATGATTTTTTTGGCGCTGAACAGCGGCGTAAGAAAACGTTCGCGTCGTGCATTCGCAATTGGCGTGCCGGCTTCGAGCGCGAGTGCAATGTCTGCGCCGTTGTCTTCGGCGACAACGCAATCAAGCAATTTTGCCGTGCGTTCAAGCGCGACCACGGTTTCGCGCAAGGCCGGCGTCGCGAGCAGAACGCGTTGACCTGCGTAGTTCGCCGTCTTACCGTTTGTGTCGTTCATGGTGACGGCTGCCGGTGCAGTCAACTGGCGGCGCAGGCTCAGCACCATGCCGACGAGATCAATGATTTCCGGGCAGGCCGGTTCGCAGGCGCCGCACAGCGTGCAGCTCTCGACTGAGTTTTTGAGTTCTGCGACAGGCACGCCGTGTTGCAAGGCTTTTGCGCGGCCATGCGGCGTGTAACGCAGGTCGCGGGTCTTGCGCCATACGGGGCAGACTAGCAGGCACAAGCTGCAGCCGCTGCAGGCGGCAAAACCGGAGCGCGAGTGTGCGGCGAGTGCAGGCATCAGAAAATCACGTCGCGGTTCAAAATCATATTCGGATCGGCTTTGCGCTTCATCGCCAGATGCCGATCGACGACAGCGTCACCAAGCGCGCGGCGAATGTAGCCCTTCATCATGCCGCCGAAACGGTAGTAACTCGCACCGATGTCAACGCCGATGTCGTAGATTTCATTCTTGAACGATTGCAGATGGTCGCGGCTGTAGACGCGGTCCATCATCGGCTCGAACTCGCAACCGTAGGCCCAGCCGGTGGCATCGGGCGGGATGCACGACATTTCGTAGTGCGGTTGGTGATCGTCGCGCAGCTTGATGCCGACACAATACAGCGTGTAATGCGGAAAATATTTGCGGCATACCGCATTGCCGCGTTCGACCGCATTGACGAACTTTTCGACCGAGGTGGCGATATCCGGTATCACCATCTGCCGGCTGCCCCAGTATTTCCATACCGCGCGCGAGAACACCACGGTGCGATCCTGCATCAAACCGTCGCGCACATATTCGGGGCGGCGGAATTCCGGGAACAGCTGCTGTTTGCGCCGCCACAGGTACAAGGCCTCCGGCAGTTTCCACGGCCGTAGTGCGTAACGCGGCAGCGCACGCAGCGCAAAGCCCAGTTCGCCGTGGCCGCGCAGTTGTGCGCGCCACTTTGCATTGAAGGCCGTTTCGCGTTCGACGGAATCGAAGGCCACCAGAAGATTCACTGCGCTATCCATGATAGTGAGGATGCCGGAATAATCCGACGCATCGTTGCGATCAAGCAGTTGCAGGTCTTCAACCGCGGTGCGCAACGATGAGTAGTAAAAGTAGTGCATGCGTATCGGCGTGTAGCGACGTATCTTTAATGTGGCTTCTGCAATTACACAGAACTGGCCGTAACCGAGAATTGCGCGCTGAAACAGTGCGGCGTTTTCGGTTTCCGAACATTCGACGATCTCACCGGTCGGTGTAACCACCTGCAACGCCACCGCCTGATCGGCGCTGCAACCGAGGCGCGGTGAATTGACGTCGATGCCGCCGACATTCAGAGAGCCGCCGACAGTGGAAGTGAGATTGAGCGGTGCCGATAAGTAATCGAACCCGTCGCGGCGCAATTCTTCAGCAAGGCTGTGCCAGAAAATACCGCATTCGGTGCGCACGGTCATTGCGTTTTTATCAATCGATTTGACGCGGCTCATGCCCGTCATGTCGAGCAGCACGCCGCCGAAGGCCACCGACTCGCCTTCGGTAGTGAGGCCGCCGCCGCGCACGGTCACCGGAACGCAGTGTTGCTGTGCGGTTTTCAGCAGCGCAGAAATCTGCTGCGCGCTCTTCGCAATCACCACGCCGTGCGGCATGCCGTAGGCGGTGCCGCCGGCATCAGTTGCAAATGCGCCACAGGCGGCCAGAGATTCAAGCAGTTCAACGCCGGCTGCGCGCAACGCAGCGGCGAAATCATTCCAGTTGGCGCCGTTCCAGCGTGCGGGATTGGTCTGCAGGCGTTTGATCTGCGTCAGCGAATCGGGGCCGACGGGGCAGTGGCCGGGCGTGAATGAGGGGACAGTATCCATCGGGTGCTCAATTTCAGATGCGGCATGATACGTTATTCGATGCCGTGACGAAGCATTCACCCTGATTTTCAGTTTAGTCGTAAACTTATCAAATCCGATTATTTTGCGCTCCTGTCATCATGCCCATCTTCGAATTTAAATGCTCCTCCTGCGGCAGTGAATTTGAAAAACTGGTGCGCAGTTCCGCGCCGGCGCCTGCCTGTCCGTCGTGCCGGGGCACCGACCTGCATAAAAAGGTATCGACTTTCTCGTCGGTTTCAAAATCTGCATTTGGCGCCGTCTCGAGTTCTGCCACGCTTGATACCCTGCCGGCCGGTTGCCCGGGCTGCGGCGACCCCGGCGGACCGGGGTCATGCCAGTTTTAGCCGCAAAAACAGGATCAGGTTTGAATTTCGAGCAGAGCCCGATTTGAGCAAGCTGCTCGACGACATCAAAAATGCTGCGGACAGGCGGCGTGAGCTGATGGCGGCAGAGTCCGCGGAGACGCTTGTCGACACAGCCGCTGAAGCCTTCGCCACACAAGCGGCGGAAATTGATAAAAGCGCGATAGAAGCGGCAAGTGCGCGCGAGGCCGCTGAACGCGAAGCGGCACTCCTGGCGCAGCGTCGCGGGCAGGTGGAGACGGCGTCGCGCCGGCGCGTCGGCGCGCGTCTCGATGCCGAGCAAGGTGCGGCAGTCGCCGCCAATGAGCGCCGCATCGCTGACGAGCGCGCCGCAGAGGAGGCCGCCGCACGCGTTCAAATTGAACTTGCTGCAGAGCAAGCGGCAGATGAGAACGCCGCTGCACAGGCGCAGGCGGTTGCCGCGGCGCAGATGCGCGAGCGTGTCGAAGCGCAGGCGCTGCTGGCAGCGGAAGCCCGTGCAAAAGCCGAAGCGGCGTTGAAAGCAAAAATTGAGGCGCGCACCGGGGCCGAGCGCATTGCTGAAGAGCGTGCGCAACAGCGGATACTTGTCGAACAACAGGCAGAGCAGGCCGCGGTTGCACGCGCCCACGCCGCGCAACAGCAGGCAGACCGGCAGCGTTCACGCGATGGCGTCGTTGCGACATCGCGCGGAATGCTGTCGCGCGTGCGGCTCGACCGGATTGCGGGATTTGCCGTGGTGTTCTTTATCGGCATTGCCATCGGTGATTGGGTTGGACGCAACGCGGCAGGAACCGCGCCGGTTGCTGCCGTGCAGGCAGTGCGCCTGGCGCAACCGCCCGCCGATATCCGGTTGCGTGTTGACGACAATATGGAAGAGTTCGACCGGCGTCTATCGTCGAGTGCGGCAGGGGTTCCGAAGCAGCATAAAAAGAAGCCGCAGGGCGGGCGCGCGAATTAATCGCGCCGCGCTTTTTTATTCGAGAACTTCAATCGCGCCGTTTGCGTTAACCGTCACCACGCTCACGCCGGCTTCGAGATTGGGCGCAGTCACTTCCGCTGTGGACGAAGCCGCGCGCGCCGCCATCGCAAAGCGCGGTTGCGGCGCGTTGTAGCCGCTGGCTACATTCAGTCGCTGCAGTTTGTAGCCGCGCCCGGCGAGTGCGGTCTTGATCATTTCGGCGCGCGCCTTGAAGGCGGTGATGGCTTCAGTGATTAATTCATTCTCGGCGGCGCGGCGCGCTTCAGGCGACACCGAAAAAGTCATGTTGCCGAGTTGCATGCCTGCCTGCAATTTGCCGATCAACGCAGAGGCAGATTCGAAATCGCGGCTCTCGATGCGGATCTCTGCACGGCTGCGCCAGCCCTGCAAAACATTGGCTTTGGCGTAGACGGGATAGGTCTGGTTGTTGCCTGAGCGCACGCGCACGTTTTTGTATTCTTTGGCAATACGCAGCGTGTCGTTGACGTTTTTGTTAACCGCACTCGCAAGTGCGGCCGGACTGGCATCGTTCAATTCGACGAACAGCACTGCGTTCAACAGATCGTTCTGCACTTCGCGCTGCGCCTCGGCCTGCAACTCGACCGTGTTGTAGCGCGGCGGCTCGGCTGCCAATGACGTCAAAGCCGCCAGCAGGCAGCAGCCGGCGAAAGTGCCGGTCAGTATTCGTTTCAGCATGGCGACTAACCTCCGGTTGTTTGACTGGAAGGGGGGGG
>JANYDY010000078.1 GCA_025363435.1 Betaproteobacteria bacterium | reverse complement strand
GGCAAGTTGATCCGTGAAACAGACAAGTTCACGTCAGTGCCATGGGAGAGTTTGGACAAAGCACGATTTCGGAGCGGATTTCAAGAATATGTAATAGCACAGAATCTAAAGATCCCCGCGCTTAGTGAGCAGATTCTTAAGTTATTGAGCGCTGATTGGTCGTTAAAGCGAATCCCCATACAGCATCAAAGTCGGCGTGGTGTCGGGGCGCTATGGATTTACCGATTCGCTCAGGATCAAACCGGTCGATCTTCCGATTCAAGCTCCAATAGTGACGCTGCGGTACCTAGGGTGCCTCAAATATCGCAGGAATATTGGGTTGGTGATATGGATGGTGCGCCAGCTACGAGGCTATACAAATTATTTGGATATGGCGAATGGATGAGGTATGGAGCGGAGTATTTCCGCGTAGACGCGATATACGTCAACGTTAACAACAACAATCGCCCCGGTTTTGTCTCGTTAGATGTATCCGCGTTCAAGATTGATGTTCAGGACCAGCCATATACGCATTGGACATGCGCATATCGCGCGCCTAATTGAACAAATAATATTTTTCGTAGATTTTATCAATCAAAGGGGCCAGGCTCGATTTTCCAGCGTCGATAACAAATTTTTTATCGTCGTCGCGCTGAATGGTTCCTAAATCCCATACTTTCGTCGTAGGCCGTGCTGCGTAATGGCTAATCGCGATGGTGTGGTTATGATTGCTGTATGCCCCGCCGCGCGCGCATACATCTGGATGGTGTGCCGCTGCACATCGTGCAGCGCGGGCACAACCGCGAGCCGTGCTTTTTCTGCGATGACGATTACCTGAGTTACCTGCACTGGCTGGGCGAAGCGTTGGGCGATGCCGAATGCGCGTTGCATGCTTATGTATTGATGACCAACCACGTGCATTTGCTGCTGACGCCCAAGCGGGCAGAACGGGTGCCGCAGCTCATTATTTCTCTGGGCCGGCGTTACGTGCAGTACATCAACCGCAGTTACCGGCGCACCGGGACGTTGTGGGACAGTCGCTACAAGTCATCACTGATCCACGCCGAAGAATATCTTCTGAAATGCCAGCGCTACATCGAGCTCAATCCAGTGCGGGCGGCGATGGTGGACGATCCTGTGCATTACCGTTGGAGCAGTTACCGCGCGCACGCGCTCGGTCAAGCGGACAGTCGTTTGACGCCGCATGCGCTGTATCTGGCGCTGGGCGCCACCGACGAAGTGCGTCGGCAGGCCTACCGCGACTTGTTTCGCAGTCAATTGGACGCGCCAGCGATTGACGATATCCGGCTCGCGCTCAACCAAAACCAGCCGCTGGGCAACAATCGCTTTCACGAGAGGATCGAGGCAATGACCGGTGTGCGACGCGAAGCGCGTGCACGTGGGCGGCCGCGGCGGGAATCGGTGGAAGTGATTGACGTATTGCCAGGTCAAAGAGCGTTTGATTTGTAGAATAGTCGGGCTGGAATCTTTTACTTTCTAACTCGCAGATGGGCAATGCCATCGCCGCGGCAGTCTGATTTGCAGGATGGGTGGAGGAGGCCGCGGGCCGATACCCATCCACCGCTGCTCATTCCAGCTTGATTGCGCCCGAGCGGAAAACGCCTTTCCACTTGGCGATTTCGTTTTCGATGATTGTTTTGAACGCCGCCGGCGTGGTTCCGGTCGCCAGCGCGCCGCTGGACGCGAATTGCTGTTTGACTGCGTCGGTGGCTGCGGCTTTGGCGATTTCGGCGTTGAGGGTTGCAAGTATCGCGGCATCCGTATTGGCCGGCGCGAGCAAACCGTACCACTGCGTGACTTCGTAACCGCGGATTGATTCGGCAATCGCCGGAATGTCCGGCGCGAACGGCGAACGTTTTGCGCTGGTCACCGCAACAATGCGCAGGCGGCCGTTGGCCTTGAACGGCAGCACCGTCGGCAGGGTTGAGAACGATACCGGCACTTCGCCGCTGAGCAACGCCGTCATCACCGGCGCGCCGCCTTTATATGGAATATGCAGCAGGCGAATGCCGGCAAGGTGATTGAGCAGTTCGCCGGCGAGATGCGGGCCGCCGGCGATGCCGGTCGAGCCAAAGGCGATTTCGCCCGGTTTGGTTTTTGCCAGCGCAACGAGGTCCTTTACCGTTTTGACCGGCAGCGACGGATGCACGGTCAGCGCGTATTCGGAAATTGCCACCACGCTCACGGGCGCGAAATCCGCAATCGCGTCGTACGGCACCTTGTTGCTGCTTGCCGGCAGTATCGCATTGGGGCCGACGCTGCCGAGCAGCAGCGTATAGCCGTCGGGGGTTGCGCGGGCAGCGAGTTCAGTGCCGATCTGGCCGCTGGCGCCGGGTTTGTTGTCGACGACGAATTGCTGTCTGGTCGATTCGCTCAAGGCGCGCGCGATGATGCGCGCCGCGGCATCGACGCCGCCGCCGGGCGGGTAGGGCGCGACAATGCGCACCGGACGCGACGGATATGGCTGTGCGCCGGCATTGACGGCGGCGAGGACGGCGGCTCCCGCGACAAAAAGATGCATTGATAGTTTCAAGCTGTGCTCCTCGAAAAACTAGACGGTCGAGCCTTGATCGACATGGAAGCGGCAATCCGTCGTATTGACCCATGAAATTCTCAATTCGACCGGCGCATCCTCATAGGTATGCGCGCGGCGGCGGATTTTCAGCAGCGGCTGCCCGTTTTTGATGCCGAGCAATCCGGCGACATCGCGCGGTGCGCCTTCGGCATGCACGTCGGCGGCGACCGAGATGACGTTGACGTTGTAATTGGATTGATACAGCGCGTAGAGCGTCATGCGGCCGTCGCCGACGCCTTTTTTCGTCAGACGCGGGAATAGCCCAACCGGCAGTATTGAATCATTGACGCCGACGGCTTCGCCGTCCAACGCGAAGGTGCTGCGCAGCCGCCAGACGTCACGATCGCGGAAGCGCGAAAGGCGCAGCAAGTCGGCTTCTTCGGCGCTTGGATGGTCGCGCCTGAGTGAAATAATTTCGCGCGTCGGAATGCGCCGCACGCCGTCGAGCCGCACCAGATTGAAAAAACGGTAAAGCCGGCTCTGGTTGGTGTGTTCGGAAACGAAAGTGCCCTTGCCCTGCTTGCGCGAAAGAATGCCTGCCGCTTCGAGCTCGCTGACCGCGGCACGCAGCGTGGCGATGCCGACGCCGTAATGGCGCGCCAACTCACCTTCGACCGGCAGCTTGTCGCCGGTCTTCCAGCGTCCGGCGGCCAGCGCCTGGATCAGCTTCTCCTTGACCTCTTTGTAGAGCGGCAATTTGGGCATTTGTCGGGTCAAAAGCAAAACATATGAATCATTCGAATGATATGCTAGCATAGCTTCCGCGTATTTCAGTTGCGTATTTGTTGTTTCCCGCAAAAATCCGTTTTTCATGCAAGGGCAGTCATGACCACAGCCAAAGCCCGCGTCCTCGAAGACGCCAAGGGGCGCCGTGCCACCTTCGACGACATCGCCGTCGGCCAGACCCTGGGTCAGATGGAATGGCAGATCACCGACGAACTGATCGACCTGCAATGCCAGCTCGATCAGGACTTCGATCCGCTGTTTTTTCCGCAGCAGGGCGGCAAACGCATCGCGCCGCCGCAGATCACCTACCGGCCACCGCGCTGGCTGATTTCACGCGCCTACAACGTGCGCGGTCTCTTCGTCGGCTGGGAGATGGAATCGTTCCGCGCCATCGAGGCAGGCACAACGCTGAGCGTTAGCGGCAAGATTATCGACAAGTATGTGAAAAAAGAGCGCGAGTTCATCGTCTTCGAAGCCGAGGGCAGGGATGCCGCCGGCCATCTGGTGTTCCGCACGCGCCGCATCCACGTGCTCGATTTTGTCGAGCGCAGCGCACCGCGCAGCGAAGCCGGCATCGATTCCGGCATCAAACCCGAAAAAATCTGAACGCGTTTCATCGCAGGGAACAGCAACCATGTCCGTACTACACAAAGACACGCCGGTCGGTTTCGAATTGCCGACCATCGCCAAGAAATTCCGGCTCGAGGACTTCAAGCGCGCCGACGAAAAAACCATCCACACCGACTACGAAGCGGCAGCGCGCGAAGGCCTGCCGGCGCCGGTGGCGATCGGGCCGCAGGTGGCGGCGCTATTGTTTCGCCAGTTGCGGCTGTGCTTCGGCAACGGCTGGATCGTCGGCGGCAAATGGAATTTGAGTTTTCGCCGCCCGGTGTTCGTTACCGATTTTTGCGTGGCGCGCGGTGTCGTCGCAAAAACCGAGCAGGAAGACGGCAAGTTACGCATCCATTGCGACGTCTGGATCGAGAACCAGGACGGCAACAAGGTCATCGCCGGCACCGCGAGCGGCCTGGTGCCGCTGGCCGCTTAGCACGTGAGCGCAATCAACGCGACGGGACGCAACCTTCCGCTTGCCGGCGTGCGCGTGCTCGACTTGACGCAGGTCGTCGCCGGCCCTTATTGCACCATGATGCTTGCCGACATGGGTGCCGAGATCGTCAAGATCGAACGCCCGGGGCACGGCGACGATTTGCGCCGCACCGTGCCGTACAAGGGCCGCGACGGGCATGAAGATTATTTCAATGCGCTGAACCGCAGCAAAAAAAGCGTCGCACTGAATCTGAAAGACGCCAAGGACCGCGATCTCGCATTGCAGCTCGCCACGCGCGCCGATGTCATGGTCGAGAATTTTTCGCCGGGCACCGTCGGCCGGCTCGGCGTCGATTGGGAAACCGTGCATGCGCGCAATCCGCGTCTCGTCTATTGCTCGCTGTCGGGTTTTGGCCAGACCGGGCCGTACCGCAGCCGGCCGGCGCTCGATCCGATCATCCAGGCCGTTACTGGTGTCATGAGCGTCACCGGCACAGCCAACGGTGAACCGACCATGGTCGGCGCGCCGCTGGCCGATGTGATTGCCGGCATGTTTGCGGCCTACGCGATTGTCAACGCGCTGCGCCTCGTCAGCAAAGACGGCGGCGGCCAATATATCGATCTCAGCATGCAGGATGCATTGCTGGCGGCGGTCGGCACGCGCATGGGGGAGACGCTGCAGGCCGGCATCGCGCCCGGGCGTCTCGGCAACGGCAATCCGCTGCGCGTGCCTGCCGACACCTATCGCGCTGCCGACGAACGCTGGATCGCGATGATGGTGCACGATCAATCGCAATGGCGGCCGTTCTGCATGGCGCTGGAAAAGGAAGAATGGATAGACGATGCGCGTTTTGCGACCATGCCGCTGCGCGTGCAGAACCGCGCCGAAGTCGATGTTGCGGTGGCGGCGCGCATTGCCGAACATGATGCCGCGTACTGGGGCGCGCGTTTCGAGCAACACGGCATGCCCTACGCGCTGGTCAACGATTACGCGCAGGCGCTGGCCGATCCGCAAGTTGCGCATCGCAAACTCATCCGTGAGCTCGAACATCCGCGCTCCGGAAAAATCCGCGTCGTCGGCCCGCCGTGGGCGATGTCGCATACGCAAAGTCAGCTGACGTCACCGCCGCTGCTGGGCGAACACACGGCTCAGGTATTAAACGAATGGCTGGGCATGCAGCCGGCAGCCGCGGAGCAAGCATGATGAAAAGACTTTTGAATTTCGTGTGGATTGCGGCAATGCTGATTGCCGTGACGGCAGGTGCGCAACAGTATCCGGACAAACCGGTGCGCATCGTCGCCGCCGCGGCCCCCGGCGGCGGCACCGATTTTGTCGCCCGCGTGTTAAGCGCGCGCATCAGCGAACGTCTGGGGCAGGCCGTCGTCATCGACAACCGCGGCGGCGCCGGCGGTACGGTCGGCACCGATATCGTGGCGAAAGCGCCGGCCGACGGTTACACGCTGCTCATGGTGTTCGTCAATTTTGTCATTCAGCCGAGTCTTTACGCCAAGCTGCCGTACGACAGCGTGCGCGATTTTGCGCCGATTACCACGCTGGCAGCGACACCGCTGGTGCTGGTGGTGCAGCCGCAGTTTGCCGCCAAGTCGGTGAAAGAGCTGATCGCGCTGGGAAAATTGCCGTCGAGCAAACTCAACTACGCCGCGCCCGGCGTCGGTTCGCTCGGGCATCTTGCCGGCGAGTTGTTCAAAAGCATGACGGGCGTCGAGATGGTTCATGTTGCCTACAAAGGCGGCGGGCCGGCGATTACCGCGGTGATGGCCGGCGAAGTGCAGGCGTATTTTTCGACCATGCCGGCGGCACTTGCGCAGGTGAAGGCGGGGCGCTTGCGCGCACTGGCGGTGACCAGCCGCAAGCGT
>JANYDY010000040.1 GCA_025363435.1 Betaproteobacteria bacterium | reverse complement strand
CCAGTTCTGGTCGTTAATCATCGGCCAGGCTTTTTTGCCCTCGACTTCGGTCTGGAAAATATCCGGATACTGGGTGGCGGAGTGGTTGCCCCACACCGTCATTTTGGTCACGCTGGAAACCGGTTTGCCGACTTTTTGCGCGACCTGGGTCAGCGCGCGGTTGTGGTCGAGGCGCATCATTGCAGTGAACTGCGTCGGCTTCAGTTCCGGCGCGTTTTTCATCGCGATCAGGCAGTTTGTATTGGCCGGATTGCCGACCACCAGCACCTTGATGTCGCGGCTGGCAACTTCCGAAAGTGCCTTGCCCTGCGGTCCGAAAATTTTTCCGTTGGCTTCGAGCAGATCCTTGCGTTCCATGCCGGGGCCGCGCGGACGCGCGCCGACCAGCAGCGCATAGTCGGCATCCTTAAACGCAACTTTCGGATCGCTTGCCGGAATCATGCCGGCGAGCAGCGGAAACGCGCAGTCGTCAAGCTCCATCATGACGCCGCCCAGCGCTTTTTGCGCTTTTTCGTCCGGGATTTCCAGCAACTGGAGAATGACCGGCTGGTCTTTGCCAAGCATTTCGCCGGATGCAATACGGAACAACAGGCTGTAGCCGATCTGGCCGGCCGCGCCGGTGACCGCTACGCGAACAGGACGTTTCATTTCTGGTACTCCCGGGAACGATTAGAAAACAAACAGTTAAAAATTCAGACTAGCAGATGCTTGCGGCGGGCATAGGCGCGGAAAGGAACTTCATCGCTGGGCGCGCAAGCAATCGAACCAACACCTGATAATAGCGAATCGGGTCGGGGGGTGTCAAAGCGCCGCGCGCTTGTGTTTGCGCGCATCAGTTCGCCCGCCTTGAAATGGAGATTCCGGGTTAGCGCGACACTCGCGCAAGTTGTTACCGCACACCAATCAAGCGGCGCGCGGCGCGTCTTATGCAATGCAGCATTTGCTGTTAAAATCGCCGACGTTAGCAGCGTTCTGCAGACTCTGTTTGCGTGCCACCTTGCCGCACCCGGCGTTGCGGCCTGCGGATTGACGATCACAATCGGAAGCGACATGCCTAATCGACCAAAATATCTTAACTTGATGCAAATAAAGCAGCCGGTGCCGGCGATCATCTCGATCATGCATCGCGTCAGCGGCGCCGCGCTATTTTTTGCGCTGCCGCTGCTGCTCTACGGCTTGCAGCAGAGCCTGACTTCGTTCGGCGCATTCAATGATCTGCGCATATTCTTCATGAGCTGGCTGGTTAAACTGGCCGTGCTCGGATTGTGCTGGGGGTTTTTTCATCATTTGTGCGCGGGCATACGTTATCTGGCGCTTGATCTCGATATCGGCGGTGATCTTGAAACGGCGCGCGCCAGCAGCCGCTGGGTGCTTGCCGGCGGCATCGTGCTGACACTGCTGGCGGGGTGGCAAATATGGTAAATCGGACCATAGTCGGCGCCCATTACGGTCTGCGCGACTGGCTCTACCAGCGCATCACCGCCGTTATCATGGTTGTTTACGTGGCGGGGTTTTTCGTTCTGCTGTGTAACGGCCCGAAGCTGGACTTCGCAACCTGGCGCATGATGTTTACGCCGCAGTGGATGAAATACGCAACGCTGCTGTTTCTGTTCAGCCTCTATCTGCATGCATGGATAGGCGTTCGCGACATCGTCATGGATTACGTCAAGCACGCCGGCGTGCGGCTCGCTCTCTACGCAGTGTTTGTCATCGCGCTGCTGCTGTATGCCGCGTGGTCAGTCAGAATTTTGTGGGGAATCTAGATGTCGATCGCCAAACGGCAATTTGATGCAGTAGTGGTTGGCGCGGGCGGCTCCGGTTTGCGCGCAGCCCTCCAGCTATCCGAATCCAATCTCAAAGTCGCAGTATTGTCGAAGGTTTTTCCGACCCGCTCGCATACGGTGGCAGCGCAGGGCGGGGTGGCGGCTTCGCTCGGCAACGACGGCGAAGACAACTGGCACTGGCATATGTTCGATACCGTCAAGGGCTCTGATTATCTGGGCGACCAGGACGCGATTGAATTCATGTGTCGCAAGGCTAACGAAGCAGTGTACGAACTTGAGCATTTCGGCATGCCGTTCGATCGCACACCCGACGGCAGAATTTATCAACGCCCGTTCGGCGGCCAGACGCGCAATTACGGCGAAGGCCCGGTCAAGCGTTCGTGTGCTGCAGCCGATCGCACCGGTCATGCCATGCTGCACACCTTGTATCAGCGCAACGTGCGCGCGCATACGCAGTTTTTCGTCGAATGGATGGCGCTCGATCTGATCCGCGATCAAAGCGGTGACGTGCTCGGCGTCGTCGCCATGGAAATGGAAACTGGCGAAGTCATGATCCTGCAGGCCAAGGCGACCTTGCTCGCCACCGGCGGCGCCGGGCGCATTTATTCCGCCAGCACCAATGCATTCATCAACACCGGCGACGGCCTCGGCATGGCGGCGCGCGCCGGTATTCCGCTCGAAGACATGGAGTTCTGGCAGTTTCACCCGACAGGCGTCGCCGGCGCCGGCGTGTTGATCACGGAAGGCGTGCGCGGCGAAGGCGGCTTTCTGCTGAATAAAAACGGCGAGCGTTTCATGGAACGTTACGCGCCGACGGTGAAAGATCTGGCCTCACGCGACGTGGTGTCGCGCGCGATGGCGACCGAAATCAAGGAAGGCCGCGGCGCAGGCAAAGACGGCGAATACATTTTGCTCAAACTCGATCACCTCGGCGCCGACGTCATCGACAAACGCCTGCCGGGCATTCGCGAAATCGCGATGAAGTTTGCGAACGTTGATTGCACCAAAGACCCGATCCCGGTGGTGCCGACCTGCCATTATCAAATGGGCGGTGTGCCGACCAACATACACGGTCAGGTCTATACGCTGGACAACGGCGCGGAAAAAGTTGTGCGTGGTTTGTATGCCGCGGGCGAATGCTCGTGCGTTTCGGTGCACGGTGCGAATCGTCTCGGCACCAACTCGCTGCTTGATCTGCTGGTGTTCGGTAAGTCTGCGGCGGAGCAGGTCGTGCGCGATATCGCCGGCGACAAGGCGCACAAGGATTTGCCAAAAGACGCAACCGATCGCCCGCTGGGTCGTCTGGCGCGACTCGACGGTGCTACCTCAGGCGAGAGCGTGGCCGAAGTCGGCGCCGAAATGCGCCGCACCATGCAATTGCACTGCGGCGTATTCCGTTTTCCCGACAGCCTTGCCGAAGGCGTGCGCAAAATGCTGGCAGTTGCCGAACGCGTCAAACGCACTTTCACCAAAGACAAGAGCAAGGTCTTCAACACCGCGCGCATCGAAGCGCTTGAACTCGACAATCTGGTTGAAACCGCGGTGTCCAGCATGATTTCGGCGACAGCGCGTCAGGAAAGCCGCGGCGCACACGACCGCAGCGATTTCCCAAACCGTGACGACGTCAACTGGATGAAACATACATTCTGGTCGAAGGACGGCAACCGGCTTGAATACAAAGCGGTCAAGCTGAAGCCGTTAACTGTTGAAACCTTCCAGCCTAAAGCACGCGTGTACTAACCCGTTCTCCAGGACATTGCCATGAGATTTTCGATCTATCGCTACAACCCGGACATCGATGCTGAGCCGCGCATGCAGGATTACGACATCGCGCTGGAGCCGACCGACCGCATGCTGCTCGATGCCCTGGTGCGCATCAAGGAGCATGACGACACGCTGTCGCTGCGTCGCTCCTGCCGGGAAGGCGTCTGCGGCTCGGATGCAATGAATATCAACGGCAGGAACGGTCTGGCCTGCATCACCAAACTCGCCGACGTCAAAGAACCCGTAGTGATACGCCCCTTGCCGGGCCTGCCGGTGATCCGCGATCTGATCGTCGACATGTCGCAGTTCTTCAAGCAGTACCATTCGATCAAACCGTACCTGCAAAACGACACGCCGGAGCCGGAGAAGGAGCGTTTGCAATCGCCGGCCGATCGCGAAGAGCTCAACGGTCTTTACGAATGCATCCTGTGCGCCTGCTGCTCGACCGCCTGCCCGTCGTTCTGGTGGAACCCCGACAAGTTTGTCGGCCCGGCCGGTCTGTTGCAGGCTTACCGCTTTATCGCCGATACGCGCGACGAGGCAACCAACGAGCGGCTCGACAATCTTGAAGATCCGTATCGGCTGTTCCGCTGCCATTCGATTATGAATTGCGTCGATGTCTGTCCGAAGGGACTCAACCCGACGCGCGCCATCGGCAAGATCAAAGAGATGATGGTCAAGCGCACCGTATAGGTGCGGGTGATGCACCATGGCTGACCTCGACAGAATCCGCTGGCATTGCAGGCGAGGGCTGCTGGAACTGGATATCATCCTCGACCGTTTTAACCGGCAACATCTTGCAATTCTCGCGCCCGATCAGCTCGAACAGTTCAAGGAATTGCTTGAATTGGACGATAACCATCTGCTCGACTTGATTCTGGAGCGTGAATCGCTGGCTGAAGCCCGCCTGCAGCCGATGTTGCAAATGCTGAAGGCGGCCTGAAAAGCCGGCGGCATCGTGTTCGGAATGCCGTTTCAGGCGAAATTGATTCACGTATAATCTTACATTCCAAGACCAAGTTCCGCGGAGATATCAATGGCAGAGAAGCTCGCAACCCTTTCCTTCAGCGACGGCACGCCGTCGATCGATTTTCCCGTCTTGAGCGGTTCGGTCGGCCCGGATGTCGTCGACATTCGCCCGCTTTACGCGAAAACCGGAAAATTCACCTACGACCCGGGCTTCATGTCGACCGCGAGTTGTCGCTCGACCATCACTTACATCGATGGCGACAAGGGTATCCTCATGTATCGCGGCTACCCGATCGAGCAACTGGCGGAACAGGCCGACTTTCTCGAGGTTGCGTACCTGATCATGTACGGCGATTTGCCGAACCCTGCACAAAAAGGCGATTTCGTCAGCACGGTCACCAAACATACGATGGTGCACGAGCAACTCGCGCGCTTTTTTCAGGGTTTCCGCCGCGATGCGCATCCGATGGCAATCCTGTGCGGCGTAGTCGGCGCATTGTCGGCGTTCTACCATGACGCGCTCGATATCAACAATCCGCGCCACCGCGAAATCACCGCGTTTCGCCTGATCGCCAAGCTGCCGACCATTACCGCGATGGTCTACAAATACAATCAGGGCCAGCCGTTCATGTATCCGCGGAACGATCTGTCCTACACCGAAAATTTCCTCTACATGATGTTCGGCACGCCGTGCGAGCCGTGGAAATCCAGCCCGACCATCACACGCGCGCTTGATCGCATTCTGATTTTGCACGCCGATCATGAGCAGAACGCATCGACCTCGACCGTGCGCACGGCCGGCTCGTCGGGGGCGAATCCGTTTGCCTGCATCGCCTCGGGCGTGGCCAGTCTGTGGGGCCCGGCTCATGGCGGCGCCAACGAAGCAGTGCTGAAGATGCTGGCCGAGATCGGCGATGTCGATCACATCGGCAGCTATATCAAGCGCGTCAAGGAAAAAGATAACCACGCGATGCTTTACGGCTTTGGCCACCGCGTTTACAAGAACTATGATCCGCGTGCCAAGATTATTCAGAAGACCTGCCACGAAGTCCTGGACGAGTTGGGCCTGAAGGACGACAAGCTGTTCAAGCTGGCGATGGCGCTGGAAAAAATCGCGCTCGAAGACGAATACTTCGTCACGCGCAAACTCTATCCGAACGTCGATTTCTATTCCGGCATCGTTTACAAGGCGATCGGCATTCCGGTGGCGATGTTTACCGCGCTGTTCGCGGTGGCACGTACGGTCGGCTGGATCGCACAGTGGAACGAAATGATCGGCGATACCGAGCAGAAAATCGCGCGTCCGCGCCAGTTGTTCACCGGTTCGCCGAAACGCGATTTCGTCCCGCTCAATAAACGCAAATAATCTCAAGAGGTGCGAAAGGCCACATGTTTGATGAGTTACGCGGCAATTCGTACCTGTTCGGCGCCAATGCACCGTTTATAGAGGCGCTGTACGACCGTTACCTTGAAGACCCGGCAGCCGTAGAGCCGCGCTGGCGCAGCTATTTCGACGAGTTGCAAAAGCTCGACGATGGCGCCCGCGACGTCTCGCACACGGCGGTGCAGGAGCGGTTTGCGCAGATTGCGAAAACACGCGTCGCCGCGGTAGCCGGCGGCAGCAACAAGCCGCAACTCAGCGAAAAACAATTCGGCGTGCTGCAAATGATCAGCGCCTATCGCTTTCAGGGTACGCGCCACGCCGCAGTCGATCCTTTGCGCCGCCAGGAAAAACCGAATATCCCCGAACTCGATCCGGCCTTCTACGGGCTGACCGACGCTGATCAGCACACGGTGTTCTCGACCGGTTCGCTGGTCGGACCCAAGCAGATGAAACTCGCCGATATCGTGAGCTTTCTGCAGGAGACCTACTGCCGTTCGATCGGTTACGAATACATGTACATGACGGATATTCCGCAGAAGCGCTGGTTTCAGGAGCGCGTGGAAAGCATCCGCTCAAAGCCGAGCTACGACGCCGCTTACAAGAAGCACATACTCGAACGCGTGACGGCGGCCGAAACCCTTGAGCGTTACTTGCATACGCGCTACGTCGGCCAGACGCGCTTTTCACTCGAGGGCGGCGACAGCCTGATTCCGTTGCTCGACAATCTGTTGCAACGCGCCGGCAGCGCCGGCGTGCAGGAAATCGTGATCGGCATGGCGCATCGCGGCCGTCTGAACGTGCTGGTCAATACGCTGGGCAAGATGCCGAAGGACCTGTTCTCGGAATTCGAAGGCAAGCATGAAATCTCGGTGATGGCCGGCGACGTCAAGTATCACGACGGCTTCTCGTCGAACATCATGACGCCCGGCGGTCCCATGCACGTGACGCTGGCCTTTAACCCGTCACATCTCGAGATCGTCAATCCGGTGGTGGTCGGCTCGGTGCGCGCGCGTCAGCATCGCCGCAAGGACAAGGCCGGCAAGCAGGTGCTGCCTATCATGATCCACGGCGACGCCTCGTATGCGGGCCAGGGCGTGGTGATGGAAACGCTGAACCTCGCGCAAACGCGTGGCTTCGGCACCGGCGGCACCGTGCACATCATCGTCAACAACCAGATCGGTTTCACAACGTCTGATCCGCGCGACTCGCGCTCAACGCAGTATTGCAGCGACATCTCAAAAATGCTCGAGGTGCCCATCCTGCATGTCAACGGCGACGATCCCGAAGCGGTGTGCCTGGTCACCGAGATGGCGCTCGATTACCGCATGAAATTCGGCCGTGATGTCGTCATCGATCTCGTCTGTTACCGCCGGCTTGGCCACAACGAGCAGGACGAGCCGATGGTGACGCAGCCGCTGATGTATAAGGCCATCCATCAACATCCGACTACGCGCAAAATTTACAGCGACAAACTGGCAGCCGAAGGCGTGATTCTGGCAGATGGCGGCGACGCCATGGTGCAGAATTTCCGCAAAGCGCTCGACGGTGGACACCACACTAACCAGACAATACTGTCGAACTACAAACCGCCGTTCGAAGTCAACTGGCGGCCGTATATCGGTACCAAGTGGAACGAGAACGACGACACACGGCTGCCGCTTGAGCATCTGCAGGCGCTGGGTCGCAAGGTCGCCGAGGTGCCGGCCAATTTCAAGTTGCACCCGCGCGTCGAAAAAATCATGGGCGACCGCAAGCTGATGGCGGAAGGCAAACTGCCGCTCGACTGGGGCATGGCGGAGAACCTCGCCTACGCGTCGCTCTTGAGTGAAGGTTATTCGATCCGGCTGGTCGGGCAGGACGCCGGCCGCGGTACTTTCTTCCACCGCCACGCCGTGCTGCACGATCAGAATCGCGAGAAATGGGATCAGGGCATCCACATTCCGTTGCAGCATCTGAGTGAAAAACAGGGCGAATTCGTCGTCATTGATTCGCTGTTGTCGGAAGAGGCGGTTCTTGGCTTTGAATATGGCTACGCGACATCCAGCCCCGACGAACTGGTGATCTGGGAAGCGCAATATGGTGACTTCGTCAACGGCGCGCAGGTCGTCATCGACCAGTTCATCGCTTCGGGTGAAATCAAATGGGGGCGCCTGTGCGGCCTGACCATGATGCTGCCGCACGGTTATGAAGGCGCCGGCCCCGAGCATTCGTCGGCGCGTATCGAGCGCTTCATGCAGCTTTGCGCCGACTACAACATGCAGGTTTGCATTCCGGCCACACCGGTGCAGATGTATTACCTGCTGCGCCGCCAGATGGTGCGCCCGTACCGCCGGCCGCTGATTATTTTTTCGCCGAAGAGCATCTTGCGGCATAAAGAATCGGTGTCGCCGCTCGAAGAGTTTTCGAACGACAAATTCAGCCCGGTCAACGAGGAATGGGATGACAACCTCGACCCGCAAAAGGTCAAGCGCGTGGTGTTCTGCAGCGGCAAGGTGTTCTACGACTTGCGCGCCGGTCGCCGCGAGCGCGGTATCGATGACATTCCATTGATCCGCATTGCGCAGCTGTATCCGTTTGCGCACGAAGATTTCAAGAAGCAGATCGAAAAATACAAGAACGCCACCGAAATCGTGTGGTGTCAGGAGGAACCGCGCAATCAGGGCGCGTGGCATCGCATTCAGCATTACCTGCAACGGCATTTGCTGCCGCATCAGAAACTGACCTATGCGGGACGCGATTCGTCGGCAACGCCGGCGGCCGGCTACAAGGCGCTGCACGAGCAGCAGCAGAAGGAACTGGTTAACCTGGCGCTGACGCCGGGCGCCGCCTCCCGGGCCGATGGCATCCGGTAGCGCGCAAACTCATTTCAGGGGCTGCAAATGTTAGTCGAAGTCAAAGTGCCACAGTTATCGGAATCAGTCGCCGAGGCGACGCTGGTTTCGTGGCACAAAAAAATCGGTGAGTTCGTTAATCGCGACGAAAACCTCGTTGATATCGAGACCGACAAGGTTGTGCTTGAAACGCCGGCGCCGGAATCCGGCGTGCTGGTCAAGGTCGTCAAGGGCGACGGCAGCACGGTCGCCAGCAAGGAAATCATCGCCACCATCGATACCGATGGCAAAGCAGCGGCGGTGGCGCCTGCTGCGGCGACCGCGGCTCCGGCGGCGGCGACCGCACGCGCTGGCGGCGTCATGCCGGCAGCACAGAAAGTCGCCGCAGACAACAAAATAGATACCGGCGGCATCAGTGGCAGCGGCCGCGGCGGACGCGTTACCAAAGGCGACATCATCGGTGCGATACAGGGCGGCAGCCAGCCGGCCGCGGCACCGGCAGCACCGCGTGCTGCAGCGCCGTCCGTTGATCTCGGCGCTCTCGGCGAGCGCCCGGAACAGCGCGTGCCGATGTCGCGGCTGCGCGCGCGCATCGCCGAACGGTTGGTGCAATCGCAATCGACGGCTGCCATTCTTACGACATTCAATGAAGTGAACATGCAACCGGTCATCGAGTTGCGTAATCGTTACAAAGACAAATTCGAAAAAGAACACGGCGTCAAACTCGGTTTCATGTCGTTTTTCGTCAAGGCTGCAGTGGTGGCGCTCAAACGCTATCCGGTGGTCAATGCGTCGATCGATGGTAATGACGTTGTTTACCACGGTTACTTTGATATCGGCATCGCCGTCGGCAGCCCGCGCGGCCTCGTCGTGCCGATACTGCGCAACGTCGATCAGATGTCGCTGGCGGATATCGAGAAGCAGATTTCCGAATACGGTAAACGCGCACAGGACGGCAAACTCAGCATCGAAGATCTGACCGGCGGCACGTTTTCGATTTCCAATGGCGGCGTGTTCGGTTCGATGCTGTCCACCCCCATCATCAATCCGCCACAAAGCGCGATACTCGGCGTACATGCGACCAAAGACCGCGCGGTTGTTGAAAACGGCCAGGTCGTGGTGCGGCCGATGAATTATCTGGCGCTGTCCTACGATCATCGCATTATCGACGGCCGCGAGGCGGTGCTCGCGCTGGTCGCCATGAAGGAAGCGCTCGAAGATCCGGCGCGCATGCTGCTGGACGTTTAGAGCAAGACAGCCACAGAGATCACAGATTTCACGGAGCGCTGATTTTGACTCTGTGTGTTCTGTGATCTCTGTGGCTATTTTTGAGGTCATTGAAAATGGCAAACACATTTGACGTCGTAGTCATCGGCGGCGGCCCCGGCGGTTATATCGCCGCCATACGCGCCGCCCAACTCGGTTTCAAAACCGCCTGCATCGATGAATGGGCCACGCCTGCCGGCAAACCGGCGCCGGGCGGCACCTGCACCAACGTCGGCTGCATACCGTCGAAGGCGCTGCTGCAATCGTCCGAGCACTTCGATGACGTCAGCCATCATTTCGGCGAGCACGGCATCGACGTCAAAGGTCTGGCCATCGATGTCACGCGCATGCTGGCGCGCAAGGAAAAGGTCGTGCAGCAGAACAACGACGGCATCCTTTTCCTGCTCAAGAAAAACAAGATCGAGTTCTTCCACGGCCGCGGCAGTTTCGGCAGCCGGCAGGGCGAGGCCTGGAGCATCAATGTCGCCGGCAAGAACGCGCAAGCGATAGAAGCCAAACACGTCATCGTTGCCACCGGTTCGAGCCCGCGCGCGCTGCCCGGCTCTCCATTTGACGAAAAACTGATTCTTTCCAACGCCGGTGCGCTGGCGATACCAGATACACCGAAGAAACTCGGCGTCATCGGCGCCGGCGTGATCGGTCTGGAAATGGGCAGCGTCTGGCGCCGCCTTGGAGCGGAAGTGACAATACTCGAAGCGTTGCCGGTGTTCCTCGGCGCGGCGGATGAACAGATTGCCAAAGAAGCGGCCAAGGTATTCGTCAAGCAGGGCCTCGCCATACACACCGGTGTAAAAATCACCAAGGTCACGACGAAGAAAAACGTCACGGTTGACTACACCGATGCCGCAGGCGTTGCGCAAAGTGCTGCTTTCGACAAACTGATCGTCTCGATCGGGCGCATTCCCAACACTGAAGGGCTCAACGCTGCCGGCGCCGGGTTGGCGCTCGATGAACGCGGCTTCGTCAAAGTTGATGACGATTGTCGTACCAATCTGCCGAACGTCTGGGCGGTCGGCGACGTCGTGCGCGGCCCGATGCTGGCGCACAAAGCGGAGGAAGAGGGGGTTGCGGTGGCCGAACGTATTGCCGGTCGTCACGGTCATGTCGACTTCAATACCGTGCCCTGGGTCATCTACACATCGCCGGAAATTGCCTGGGTCGGCAAAACCGAACAGCAGCTCAAAGCCGATGGGGTTGAATTTCGCGCCGGCAGTTTTCCGTTCATGGCTAACGGTCGCGCGCGTGCACTCGGCGACACCACCGGTTTCGTCAAAATGCTGGCCGATGCAAAAACAGACCGCATACTCGGCGTACACATTATCGGGCCGATGGCCTCCGAATTGATTGCCGAAGCGGTGGTCGCCATGGAGTTCGGCGCCTCGTCCGAAGACATCGCCATGATCTGCCACGCCCACCCGTCGCTCTCCGAAGCCATGAAGGAAGCAGCGCTGGCAGTCGACAAGCGCACCCTGAACCTCTAGGGCGGCGGCC
Source organism: Betaproteobacteria bacterium (assembly GCA_025363435.1). Lineage (GTDB taxonomy): Bacteria > Pseudomonadota > Gammaproteobacteria > Burkholderiales > SG8-41 > PALSA-1004. Next base: position 38,051 of record JANYDY010000040.1, on the reverse strand, counting down.
GGCGTTGTGAGTGAAGAATCCCGAACGGACGGTGCAAACCGCTACGGCCACTTTGCGCTGCCGCAGGAAAGCTCCGATGTCGTCGAGTGGGTGCGCCAGCATGCGCGCGAACACGGCTTCGAACCGGACGCCGCGCAACTCAATGCATTGCAGCACTTTCAGCGGCTCTACGAGGATGTTGCAGGCCTCGAAAAGCTTGAAGCCTCGCTGATCCGCCTGCTGGCGCGCCGGCGCACCGTGCCGGGACTGTATTTGTGGGGCGGCGTCGGGCGCGGCAAGAGCTTCCTGATGGACAGTTTTTTCAACTGCGCGCCGGTGGCGCGCAAGCGGCGCATCCATTTCCACCGCTTCATGCAGGAAATACACCACGCGCTCAATCGCCATCAGGGCGAAGAAGATCCGCTGCGCGCCATTGCGCGCGAGATCGCCCGCGATACGCGCTTGCTCTGCCTCGACGAATTTCACGTCACCGACATCACCGATGCGATGTTAATGCGGCGTCTGCTCGAAGGTATTTTTGAAAATGGCCTGGTGCTCGTCACCACATCGAACCAGCATCCCGACGAACTCTATCCGCACGGGCTGCAACGCAGCCAGTTTCTGCCGGCGATCGAACTTCTTAAGCACAATCTGGAAGTCATCAACGTCGATCAGGGTGTTGATTACCGCCTGCGTGAACTCGAAAGCGCCGGCGTTTACCATACCGGCGAAGGCGCCGACGCGCGGCTCGACAAGGCGTTTGCAAAAATCGCCCGCCATGAAGAGGCAGAAGATACCGCGCTCGAAATCGAAGGGCGCATCATCAACGCGCGCCGACTTGGCCGTGGTGTGGCCTGGTTCGATTTCGCCGAGCTATGCGACGGCCCGCGCGGCAAGGCCGACTATATCGAGCTGGCGCGCCGTTATCACACCATGGTCATATCCGGCATACCGTATTTCGGTCGCAATAACGCCGATGTAGTGCGGCGCTTCACCTGGCTGATCGACGAATTCTATGATCGCCGCGTCAAACTGATCATGTCGGCGGCGGACCAACCCGAAGCGCTGTATCCTATGGCCGAAGGTGGCGATCAATTCATACGCACGGTCAGCCGCCTCACGGAGATGCAGACGCATCAGTATTTGAGCGAACCGCATCTCCCGTAAAAAAAATCGGGGAAGTGATGGAAAAATTTCGCGCCTGTCGGATTTTTGAAGAAGACGGCAAAAGCAAAGGCCGCCTGGTCGATATGACGTTGGATGAACTCGACGCCGGTGAAGTCGTCATCCGCACCGCGTATTCGAGCGTCAACTTCAAGGATGCTTTGACCGGTACCGGCGCCGGCAAGGTGGTGCGGCGCTTTCCCTGCGTCGGCGGCATTGATGGCTGTGGCACTGTCGTCACATCGAGCGACGGCCGTTTCAAGGCCGGCGACGAAGTGATCTGCACCAGCTATGATCTCGGCGTCGGTCACGACGGCGGCTACGCCGGCATGATGCGCGTGCGCGCCGACTGGGTGGTGCCATTGCCTCGCGGGCTTTCGCTGTTTGAAGCAATGGCGATCGGCACCGCCGGTTATACCTCGGCGCTGGGCATACATCTGCTGGAACACAACGGCATGACGCCGGGCGGCGGCAAAGTTGTCGTCAACGGCGCCACCGGTGGTTGCGCCAGTCTTGCGATCAGCATGCTGGCCAACCTTGGTTATAAAGTCACCGCAGTCACCGGTAAAAGCGCCGAACATGATTATCTGAAATCTATCGGCGCCGCCGAAGTGCTCGGCCGCGAAGCGCTGCCGGCCGGCACGCGGCCGCTGGAGAAGGCGGCATGGGCGGCGGGCTTCGATTCGGTCGGCGGCGACCAGTTGTCAGCGATGATACGCAGCATGCAACCGCACGGCTCGATTGCAAGTTTCGGCAACGCCGGCGGCATCGAGCTGCATACCACCGTGCTGCCGTTCATATTGCGCGGCGTGCGTTTGATCGGAATTGATTCGGCGGCTACTCCAATGGCTTTGCGGCAGACCGTATGGTCACGCCTCGCCGGCGATTTGAAGCCACCTAACCTGAAGACCATCGCCACTACCATCACGCTTGACGATCTGCCGGTAACCTTCGAAAAAATGCTCAAACAACAATCACGGGGCCGTACGGTAGTGCAAATCAGATAAGAGCGACTGTAAAGTCGCCGCGTTGCAGTCGTTCCGGAGGAGTTTGTATGGCAACGTATCGCGAGTTTCATCGACGCTCGATCACCGATCGCGATGCGTTCTGGCGCGAGCAGGCTGCGGCCATCGAATGGCATGAACCGTTCAGACAGGTCCTTGATTACAGCCGGCCGCCGTTCGCCCGCTGGTTTGTCGGCGGCACGACCAATCTTTGCCACAACGCGGTGGATCGTCATCTCAAGGATCGCGCCGGGCAAAATGCGCTGATTTATATCTCGACCGAGACCGGGCAGGATCGCACTTACACGTTTCGCGAACTGCACGCCGAGGTCAACCGCTGCGCCGCGGTGCTGCGCGAGCAGGGCATAGTCAAGGGCGACCGCATCCTGATTTACATGCCGATGGTGCCGGAGGCGGTGTTCGCCATGCTCGCCTGCGTGCGCCTGGGCGCGATTCATTCAGTGGTGTTCGGCGGTTTTGCTGCACACAGCCTCGCTTCGCGCATCGATGACGCAAAACCCAAACTGCTGTTCACCGCTGACGCCGGTATGCGCGGCGGCAAACCGATACCGTATAAAGGCCTGGTTGATGAGGCGATCAAACTCGCCGCGCATCCGCCTCAGAAGGTGATTCTGGTTAATCGTGGTATTGATGGTGATCTCAAACTCATTGCCGGGCGTGATCTCGACTACGCGCATGAGCGCGCAAAGCATATGGATGCGCAGGTGCCGGTGACCTGGCTCGAATCGAGCGAGCCTTCGTACATCCTCTACACCTCCGGCACCACCGGTAAACCCAAGGGCGTGCAGCGCGACACCGGCGGTTACGCTGTGGCGCTGGCCGCTTCGATGAAACACATTTATTGCGGCAAGCCCGGCGAAGCCATGTTCACGACTTCCGACATCGGCTGGGTAGTCGGGCACTCGTACATCGTCTACGGGCCGCTGATACACGGCATGACAACTATCCTGTACGAAGGCCTGCCGATACGCCCGGACCCGGCGATCTGGTGGAAGATCGTCGAGCAGCACAAGGTCAGCGTGATGTTTTCATCACCCACCGCGATACGCGTGCTGAAAAAGCAGGACCAGGCCTATCTGACCAGGCACGACGTCAGCTCATTGCGTTACCTGTTTCTCGCCGGCGAACCACTCGACGAACCGACCGCGCGCTGGATTTCAGATTCGCTCAAAGTACCGGTGCTCGATCACTACTGGCAGACCGAAACCGGCTGGGCGCTGCTATCCAGCCTGCCGGGGATCGAGGCGACGCCGCTGAAATTCGGCAGCCCGGGTTTTCCTGCATACGGCTATGACGTGAAGCTTTTGCACGAAACAACCGGAGAAGAAGTCGGCGCCAACGAAAAGGCTGTGGTGACCGTCGTGCCGCCGCTACCGCCCGGCTGCATGACCACCGTGTGGGGGCAGGACGAACGCTTCGTGCAAACCTATTTCACCAGTTTCAAGGACAAATTCGTCTACACCACCTTCGACTGGGGTATACGCGACGACGACGGCTACTACTTCATCCTGGGCCGCACCGACGACGTCATCAACGTCGCCGGCCATCGTCTCGGCACGCGCGAAATCGAAGAGGCGGTCAGCGGCCACAACAACATCGCCGAAGTCGCGGTAGTCGGCGTGCACGATGCGATCAAGGGCCAGGTGCCGATGGCGTTTGCCGTAGTCAAGGATGCGTCCAGAGTTGCAACCGCCGAAGGCCGGAGCGCAATGGAAAAGGAAGTATTCGATGTCGTCGACACGGCGCTTGGGCCGGTTGGCCGCCCGTCACGGGTATTTTTCGTCGCGCAGTTGCCGAAGACGCGCTCGGGCAAAGTATTGCGCAGGAGCATACAGGCGATTGCGGAAGGGCGTGATCCCGGCGATCTGACTACGCTCGACGATCCGGGCGGCATCGAGCAGGTGCATTCAGCTGTAACGTCCGGAGACTGATACGATGCGTTCAACGCTGATTTTTGTGTTTGCACTACTGCTGGCCTCGCCGGTTGCCGCGCAGATCACGGCTCTGACGAACGCCACGCTGATCGACGGCACTGGCACGCCGCCGCAACGCGATGTAACTATTGTGATGGAGGCTGGGCGCATACGCGCGCTCGGCCCGTCGGCGCAGACGGTAGTCCCGGCGGGCGCGCAGGTGATCAACGCCTCCGGCAAATTCATAGTCCCCGGCATCATCAACGCGCACGGCCACGTCGGCGCCAACCCCGAGCCGCAGTTGCGCCAGTACGCGCTCTACGGCGTGACAACGACTACCAGCATGGCGACCGATCCGGATGAAATCGTGCAACTGCACGAGGAACAGCAGCGCGGTGTGCTGCGCGGCGCGCGCGTGCTGACCGTCAAGCACCGCTTCATGGGGCCGGATCCCAAAATCGTCACGCTTGAGCAGGCGCGCGCCAAGGTTGATGAAATCGTTGCGACCGGCGGTAATTTCGTCAAAGTCTGGCTTGACAGTCAGGGCGGCAAGCGCGCCAAGCTGACGCGTGAATTCTGCGCCGCCGTGATGGATCAGGCACGCAAGCATGGCAGGATCACCATGGCGCATGTTTACGAACTTGCCGACGCAAAAATGATTGTCGATGAAGGCGTCAACATACTGGTGCACAACGTGCGCGATCAGGAAATCGACGCCGGCTTCATCGCCACGCTCAAGCGCCGCAATGTGTCGGTGATTTCGACATTGATGCGCGAAGAGGCAATGTTCGTCTATGCCGACGCACCGACCTGGCTCGACGATCCGTTTTTCCGCAAAGGCCTGTCGGCAGAACGGCTGGCGCTGTTGAAAACCAACAAACGCGAAGAGCAGGCCGGGGATCCGGAGCGCGCAAGGAATATCCGCGCACTCGAAATCGACAAACTGAATCTCAAGAAACTGGTCGATGCCGGCGTGCGCATCGCACTCGGCACCGACAGCGGCGGCGATTTGAATCGCTTTTTTATTCAAGGGTTTTTTGAACACCGGCAGATGGAGTTGATGGTGCAGGCAGGGTTGACACCGATGCAGGTGATACAGTCGTTTTCGAAAAACGCCGCCGAAGTGCTGGGCATAGACCACGACTTCGGCACACTGGCAGCGGGCAAGGCTGCCGATCTGCTGATACTGAATAGCAACCCGCTGGAAAATATCTCCAATATGCGGGCAATACAGACGATTTATCTGGGCGGTAAACGTTTCGAGTAAAGTAGCACACTACAAAAAATCAAACTGGAGGAGTAATGAAAAAATCATACGCACTATTCATCGCGGCCGCACTGGCGGCGCTAACCATGTTCGGTTGCGCCAGCGGACCGACAACTTCAGCCGGCGGCGTGCCTAAATTCGAAGTCGATCCGTGGTGGCCAAAGGCTCTGCCAGAAGGTTGGATCACCGGTCGTGTCGGCGCTGTATGCTCGGACTCGCACGATCACATCATCATCACCAACCGCCGCGACATCACCAAGGAGGAGGAAGAAACCTCCAAACAGGCGCCGTCGGTCATCATTTTCGACCTCGCCGGCAATATGGTCGATGCCTGGGACGGCGACTGGGATAAGGTGCCCGGCGTCATTCACGGCTGCTACGCCGACAAGGACAACAACATTTGGACCACCGGCAATGGCGACGGCGTGATCCAGAAATATTCGCATGATGGCAAACTGTTGATGCAGATCGGCAAGCGCGGCGTGTTTGATACTTCAGACGGCACCGCCAAAGGCAAACGCCTCAACGCCAGCCAGACCGGCTTTTTCAATCCAGCCGGCCTCGTGATTGACCCCGACAACGGCGATATCTATGTCGCCGACGGTTACGGCAACCGCCGCGTTGCGGTGTTTGATCGTAATGGCAAGTTCCTGCGCCAGTGGGGACGTCAGGCGACTAAAGAGGAAACCGAACGCGGCGATCCCGGCGTGTTCTCGCAAGTTGTGCATTGCATCGCCATGAGCAATGCCGGCCTCGTTTATGTCTGCGACCGCCAGGGCGACCGCATGCAGGTGTTCGACAAGATGGGCAAATTCCAGCGCAATATCTGGATCAGAACGGGAACGAAGGAGTTGCCCGACCCGCGTGGCACTGCGTGGTGGATCGATTTCTCGCGCGACAAGGAACAGAAGTATATGTACCTGATGAACGGCCGCAACGAACAGGTGCATATCCTCGACCACGCTAGCGGAAAAATACTCTCAAGCTTCGGCCGGCCCGGGCATCAGCTCGGCAACTTCACCCACGGCCATACGCTGACCGTCGATTCGAAAGGCAATCTTTACGTTGCCGAAACGGACTGGGGGCGGCGGATACAGAAGTTCAAGCTGGTGGAATGAAAATAAAGATCACAAACGCCCCGAAAGGGGCGTTTTCAATTCGGCAAATTCGTTACGTTCGAGGCGAAACTCGCGCGCGAAACGGTGCGTGGCGCAGAAAGAAAACACCCGTTGGTGCTGTAGCGTTACGCTCAGGGGCCGTCGGAGGGATTCCCTAAATCGCGCACTTCGAGTGCGGCGCTGGAACATTGAATCTGCGAAATAAGCCACACAAAAACAACAATTTAAGCCGACTGCCTCACTATCTTTTGGAAATAATCCAAGTTAAATCAGCCATTTAGAAAAAATCTACCAAAATGATAGATTTGACAATGGGTTAAACCTGATTTCTAATGCTCAATGTACGTTCCGTTGGAATGCTCGGGCCTGGGAGGGCGGCATGAAAACGCACTACGAACAATTGGGTTTGACGCCACAGGCGAGTCCACGCGCGATCGAGCAGTCCTTTGTGAGGCTCGCGAAAAAGTACGACCCCAAAGAACCGCTCAATCAGGCCAACACCGAGGCGCTGGCGATGTATCAGGCCGTGCATGATGCCTACCGGACGCTGAATGACCCGGTGGCGCGCAGCAAATACGATTTGACGTTGCGGACGCAGAGTTTGTCTGAACGCGTGAAGGCGGCGCGAGCCGCGCAGGCGCAGAGTAAATAGCGCCAGCGGTAATCGGGAGAAATCGATGAAGCGCTCGTTTTATGAAATGATCGGGGTGGCGCACGACGCCGACCAGACGGCGATAACCACCGCCTACACGCAGGTGATTGAGCGTTTAAACGATGGCATCAAGCGCGGCGCAGAAGACGCGACCATGGAAGCGCAACTGGTGCGCGACGGCTACCAGATACTTTCCGATCCGGCAAAACGCGCGCGCTACGATGCGAAGCTCTCGGCGGCGGAATCCGGCGTGCAACTGATGTTTTTTCCGGACGATAAAAAAGACCAGAAAAAACTCGGTATGCAGGCGGTGGTGTTTGCGTTGCTGGCGACGACATTCGTCGGGGTTGTCTTTTGGCAGATGAATCGCAAGATCAACGAAGTGCGAGTCGATTACGAGACGGTGGTTGCGCGCAAGCAAGCGGCGCAAAAAGCGCCGGTGGTGATTGATGCGCCGCCGCCCGATCAGGGCGCACCGAGCGTTGTCACTACCGTGCGCACGGAACCGGTGATCGCCGCCGGTGCCGGCGAAAAAGAGGCGCGGCGCTAGCGGCTTTTTGCGCCGCTTAGTGCGGCCGGATGTCGTGGCGCTGAATGAACGCGCGCCAACGCTTAATTTCCGCTTGCAGGTGACGGCCGTATTCCTCGGCTGAAGTTCCCCGCGGTTCCAGTCCAAGATCGGTCAGGCGGTCGCGAATTTCCGCTGACTGTATGATTGCCACTATTTCGTGATTGAGCGTTGCGATGATGGCATGCGGCGTGCGGGCAGGCGCCAGCATGCCGAACCACGACGCGAAATCATAGGCCGGTAGGCCGGCTTCGCCCATGGTCGGTACATCGGGCAGCAAGGGAAAACGCTTGGGTGACGATACCGCCAGCGGGCGCACGCGGCCGCCGCGAACGTAGGACAGCGCCGGCGGAATTGCGTCGAAGGTGACTTGCACCTGGCCGGCGATGACGTCGGCGAGCGCGGGGGCGGTGCCTTTGTAGGGAACGTGATTGAGCGACACGCCGGTCAACTCCATGAACACTTCCATGGCGAGATGCGGCGCCGAACCGGTGCCTGACGACGCGAAATTAATCTGCCCCGGGCGCGCTTTTGCATGGGCAATAAGCTCAGCGAGCGTCTTCGCGGGAAACGCCGGGTTAACGACGAGCAACTGCGGCACGCGCGCCACCAGCGTGATCGGCGCGAAATCCTTGATCGGATCAAACGCGAGTTTGCGCTGCATTGCGGCGTTGATGGCAAAGCTCGCCGAGTGAAACATGATGGTGTAGCCGTCGGGGTTGGCGCGCGACACAATTTCCGCGCCGATCGCCGTGGACGCGCCCGGCCGATTATCGACAACAACCTGTTGCCCCCATTTGTCGGTGAGGCGTTGTGCCAGCAGGCGCGCGACGATGTCGTTACCGCCGCCCGGCGCCACCGGCACGATGATGCGAACAGGGCGTTGGGGATAGGCTGCATGCAGCGGCGACAGCGGTAATAGAGCCGCAGCGCCGAAGAGCATCGCAGCGATTGCACAGAATTGTTTTTGCCGGCGTTGCATCATCATGCGCCGAGTTTACTGTAGTCGACTTTGACCCAGCGGTTTTCGCGCACCGATTGTTCGGCGGCGTCCCAGATGTAGTGAATTTTCAGTTTGTCGCGAAAACTCGGTGCGCATTCAGTGCCGTTGCGTATCGCCTCGGCAAACGCATACCACATTTGTGCGACGAGGTAGGTGGCGCGGCCGCGCTCGATGCCTTGCAAGTAATAGTGTTTGGCATCCACCGGCAGTTCCTTGAACTGGCGCTGCAGGCGTTCGGGCGGCACGGGGTTTTCGATAATGTCTTTGAGATTGGCTCGCGCGCCGTAAAGTTTCAGTTCGCCGCGGCTGGGGTCGCCGAGGCCTGTGTTTTTCTCCCACGCCGGCGACGGGTCGGTGGAGAGCATTAGCATGCCTTCCGTGCCATAGATTTCGAATCGATTGCCGGTGCCGAACCACGCAGTGAAACAGGTTTGCATGGTGCCCATGATGCTGTCGCCGACGCGCAAGAGATAATTGGTGTTATCGACCTGGGTGCTGCGTATCGGCGCACCGCCGTCGACATTGGCGCGTTCCGGCACCTGTACCGCCATGTCAGCGCAGATTTCGGTGACGTCGCGGCCGATGACCTGATTGATGCGATCAAGACTGTGGCCGCTGCGAAAAGGCGGATGCCCGCCGGATTTGGCATCGAATACCCATTGACGGTGCGACGGACGCGGCACGATCTGGTTAGCGACAAAGTAGGCGTGGTTGAATGCAAGCGGCTCACCGATAAAGCCGTCGCGCACCAGTTCCGCCATTTGTAATGTGGCCGGTTCATAGTGGCTCTGGTGGCCGAGTACGGTGCGCAGATTGTTCTTGCGCGCAAGCTCATACATTTCCTGCGCCTCATTGGTGTTGAGGCCGAGTGGCTGTTCGCAGTAAACATGTTTACCGGCGCGCAGTGCGGCGGTGACAACCTGATGGTGCAGGGTGGGGCGCACGCTCACGCAGACGGCATCGAGGTCCGGCATTTCCTTCAACATGCGCTCGACACTGTCGAAGGCGTGCGGCACGTCAAAGTGTTGTGCTGCGGTGGTGGCGGTTTCCATGCGCGTGGTGCAGACGGCGGCAAGGTCATAAATTTCCGGCAACGCTTTAAGGGCGGGCACATGTGTGCGCACGGCCCAGCGTTCGCGTCCATCGGGGCTGTTGCTGAATCCGGCGCCGACGACGGCGACCTTGATGCGTTTGCTGCTCATGCCTGGATTTGCTCCTCTCGATTGCTGAACGGTTGAATATTCTGTGTCTGTAAAAGATATTAATCGGCTTTGGCGCCGGTCGCCCGCACGACCTTGCTCCATTTCTCCAGCTCGGTTTTGATATAGATACCGAATGCTGCGGGTGAATTTCCCGCCGGCTCGGCGCCGTCGGCGATCAAACGGCTGCGGATCTCCGGCAATTGTAGTATTGCCCGCAATTCCGTGTTGAGGCGCGTGATGATAGGCGACGGCGTTCCCGTCGGTGCAAGTATGCCGGTCCACGACGTTGCTTCAGCGCCGCCGAATCCGCTTTCGGTAAAAGTCGGCAGCTCGGGTGCGACGGCGACGCGCACGGCCGATGAAACGGCAAGCGCGCGTATGCGACCGCCGGAAATATGCGGAAGCGATGCCGGAATGCCGTTGAACATCATTTGCACCTGATTTGCGATCAGATCGGTGAGTCCCGGCGCACCGCCTTTGTAAGGCACATGCGCGAGCTCGATTCCGGCTATCGACATGAATAGCACGGTGCTCAAGTGTGAGCCGGTACCGTTGCCGGCCGAAGCGTAGGACAATTGCCCCGATTTTGTTTTTGCGTAGACGACGAACTCGCGTAAAGACTTTGCCGGCAACGACGGATTGACCAGCAACATATAAGCAGCGGCTGAAAGCTGCGTGACTGGTGCGAAGTCGCGCAATGGATCGTACGGCAGTTTTCGATATAGATGCGGGCTGATGGCGAGATTGCCGATAGTGCCGACGAGCAGGGTGTGTCCGTCGGGCGCGGCTTTGGCCACGATCTCGGTGCCGATGATGCCGCCCGAGCCACCGCGATTGTCGATAATGACTTGCTGGCCCAGCGATTCGGCAAGTTTACTGGCGACAGTGCGTGCGACCAGATCGGTCGAGCCGCCGGCGCCGTTCGGTACAATCAAACGCAGCGGCCGGTTAGGAAAAGATTGCGCAACAGCAGCAGGCATTGCTGTAGTCGCGATGAGCATGGCAATAAAAAATCGAATCAGCGTCATCGGCCGATCATAATGGGCATGGCGTATGTTGGAAAGTATTTGCAGCAGCCATCACCGGGATTCGCCGGGTGTATATTAATGACGATGACTGCAAACAACGAAGAACCGGCGCGCGCTGCGGGTGATTATCCGCTCGGGCCGTCACGGTATCTGGCGGCGATACTGACCGTTGGGCACTTGAGTGTTGCCGCGTTGCTGTTGTTTCTGGATTTTTCGCCGGCGTGGAAAATCCCGGCGTTGGCGCTGCTTTTGGTGAGCCTGATTTATGAGTTGCGCGTGGCCCTACGATTCGGGGTCCATGCAGTCACGGCATTTCGCGTCGCAAAAGACGGGGCGATCAGCATCCGCTCGCAGAGCGGTGAGTGGCGGGGTTGCGCAGTGCTCGACAGCAGCTATGTCACGGCGTTTTTGACTGTGGTGAACCTGCGGGCAACCGGTGAGCGCCGCGTTCGCAGTGTGATTATTCTGCCCGATTGCATGGCCGCCGATGACTATCGCCGTTTGCGCGTCTGGCTGCGCTGGCGACCACAGGCCGCGGCGAACTAGCCGCCTTTGCGTGTCGTGGCAGGCGCTGCTTCTCTGCCTGCGGCAGCCGGTGTGGCGGTCGGCGTTGCAGGTTTCGCGGTTCCGCTGGTGGTTGTTTTTGGCGGATATTTGTGACGCGGCGTACCACTATCCTGGATAACACAGTCGCCTTTGCTTGCGTCGACCTTGGGGTCGAGGCAGGCTGGGTTCTTGTCATAGGGCGAACGGTCATCTGCGGCAGATGCGCCGCCACCGATTGCAATTGCGGCAAGAATTGCCAGGAACAAAATTCTCATGGTTTTCTCCTTTGCCGGTTATTTGCGGCAGTGCAAGGTTTTTGCACCAGCACCGACTATTACACTATTAACGGTTGAATGGCGCGGGCGATGACATTGCAACATTTTAAACTTGGTCTGGCGGCACTGATGCTGCTTACACAATGTGGCCGGTTGCATGCATATCCCGAGCGGCCATTGACGCTGGTTGTGCCATTTCCGGCGACCGGAACGCCGGATATCAACGGCACGCCGCGTTTGACCAAAATGGTAAAACTGGTGCAAACGCTGTCAACGCCGTCGTTGGCGGATGCGCTCGCGCAGGAAGTCGCGTTTGGGTTGGGCACGGCGCTCGAGCGCACGGTTCTATGGGAGCGCAAGGCCGGCGGTATGGGGGCCAACGGCGTATCGCATGTCGCGCGCGCCTTGCCGGATGGGCACAGCTTGCTGTTTGCAGACAACTCGACCCCGTTACAGCACGCTAGCGGCGGTCTGCCGCATGATCTCGCGCCGGTTGCGCCGGTGGCTGCCGTGCCGCTGGCGCTGATCGGCGAATCCACGAATTCGCGGCGGACAGTACGGCAACTTATCGAAGGTGCGCGCTCCGCCACCAGGCAGGTCAATTTCGCTGCGCTTGGCGAGACAACGACTTCGCACTATGCAAGTGAAGCGTTTTTTCAGGCAACCGGCATTCAAGGCGTTCGCGTCAATTACAACGGCAGCACTGATGCACTCAATGCAGTGGCGACACGCAATGTCGAATTCGGTTTTGTGCCGCTGACTGCGGTACTGCCGTTTGTTGGCGGCGGCAAATTGAGAATCATCGCGCTGACCTCGCAACGCCGGCATCCGTCTGTGCCGGATACGCCGACCATTGCCGAATCGGGCGTCGATGATTTTTCTGCCGGCGGCTGGTTCGGGATTTTCGCGCCGCTCGCTACGCCGCGGGCGATCGTGGCGCGCTTGAACGGCGATATCAACCGGTTGGTTAAAGAGGACGGCTGGCAAAGCATGCTGTTCGCGCGCGGGTTGTTTCCGCTCACTGCCGAAGTAGAAGAATTCCGCGCACTGATTTCACGTGAACGCCTGCGTTTGGCGCTGCGTGCCGGGCAATCGACGGCGGCGCATTGATTGCGCGTTATTATTCGGCAGCGCGAACTTTTTGCGCTTCCTCCTCCGGCGGGCGTACGTGCCGGAACATGTAAAGCAGCAGCAGGTCGTAAGTGATTTTGATGCCACCGCACAACACCAGCGGCCAGCCGAACGCCGAAACCGACAGCATCCAGCCGGCGATGGCTGGGCTGGCCGCCGCTGCAAGGCTGCGCGGCACTGCGGTTACGCTGGCCGCCGCGGCGCGTTCACCGGGCGTAACGACGGCCATGACGTAGGAACTGCGCGCCGGCACGTCCATTTGCGACAAAGCCGAACGTAAACTCAGAAACAGCAGGGCGAGCGGCAGGTTGGGCATGAAGGGCACGAGAATCAGAAACACGCTGGCCGGCATATGCGTGAATACCATGGTGTTGATCAGGCCGATGCGTCGCGCCAGCGGCGCCGCTGCGAGTTGCGACAGCGCGCTCAAAATACCGGTCCAGAAAAAGATCGATGCGGCTGCGGCAAGCGATAGATCGAAACGGTCGAGCAGCCACAAGGCCAGCAGGGACTGCACGGCAAGCCCGCCGGCGAATGAATCCAGACTGAACAATGCAGCAAGCGTATAAACCGTTTTGCGCGAACGGCCCAGCGGCGACGCCGCAGGTTCGGGGGCAGTGTCGGCGGCCGGCTTAAGTTGTCGATAGATCAAAAAACTCGCGATGCCAAGCAGGCCGTAGATGCCGAACATCGCCTGTACTGCAAATACGGGTTCGACCGACAGCCATTGCTGCAATAACTCGGGTGCTGCGGCAAATTGTGCGCCGACTGCGCCCATCAGTGCACCAACCAGGCTGTAGCGGGCGAACAGGGTGGTGCGGTGAACGGCATCGACCGCGCGTGTCAGCAGAGATTGTTCAAGCGGGCCGAATACGCTGGCGTCGCCGTTTGACGGGTTGACTGTGCCGACAATCGCAACCAGCAGCAGCGGCCAGAATCCCGACACGGCAATAAAGGCAACACCGGTGCACGCCATCAGCAGCGCGGCATAACCGAGCAGCACGTGCTGGCGGAAACGGTGCGCGTGCAAACCGACTGAAAGCGTCAATACGCCGGAGCCGAGCAGGGTTGCGGTGATGATGATGCCGATCTCGAACGCGCGATAACCGAGCAGCGTGAGGTAGTAGGGCAGCAACAGACTGACGAATCCATCGCCGAACGCGCGCAGGCCGCGCGTCCACAGCAGGCGGCGTGCATCGGGTTGAGTGCCCGGTGGCAAAAATGTAAAAGAGAAGCGTGTTGCAGACATGGGGTGGCAAGCCTAACAAGAACATCGGGTGGCGGCGAGAACTGTGTTGGTTTGCCGCTGCGCGGTGTTGTTGGTAGTATCGATTATCACTGTCCGGAGGAAAAAATGATCGACGCTTACAGCTGGCCGACCCCAAACGGCCATAAAGTTCATATCATGCTTGAGGAATGCGGCCTGAAATACAAGGTGCATCCGATCAATATTCGCGTTGGTGATCAATTCAAACCGGAATTCCTGAAAATTTCGCCGAATAACCGCATTCCGGCGATTGTTGATTCCGACGGCCCGAACGGTAAACCGATTTCATTATTTGAATCCGGCGCAATTCTGCTGTATCTCGCTGGCAAGACCGGAAAATTTCTACCGCAGGATTTGCACGAACGCTACTCAGCGCTGTGCTGGCTGATGTGGCAGATGGGCGGCGTTGGCCCGATGTTTGGTCAGGCGAACCACTTTCGTGCCTACTCGGTCGAAAAAATTCACTACGCCATCGACCGCTATACCAATGAAGCCAACCGTTTGACCGGCGTACTCGACCGGCGTCTGGGCGAGGCCCGTTTCCTCGGCGGCGATCACTATTCGGTCGCCGATATTGCGGTGTTTCCGTGGCTTCGCAATGCCGACAAGCGCGGCATTAATTTGCCCGAATTCCCGAATGCGCAACGCTGGTTCGACGCAATCAACGTGCGTCCGGCGGTGCAGCGTGCATTGCAGGTGCTGTCGGATACTAACAACTCGGCGCCGCATGACGAAAAGTCGCGCGACATCCTGTTCGGCAAAACGCAGTTCCAGCGCCGCTAGTTCAAACCTTCAAGCTGTCATTTTCGTTCGCGCCCGCAACTCCTGCGGCCGCGGACGGGCGGGCCATTCATGTCCTCGGAAAAGAAAAACGTTGCGCTGCTGTCGGCCTGCCAGGGCCTGTTGATCACCAACAATTCGATCCTATTGACGACCAACGGGCTGGCCGGCTATGCGCTGGCCACCGACAAATCGCTGGCAACTTTGCCGTTCACTGCATTCATCCTTGGCGCCGCGCTGACGACCATGCCGGCATCGATGTTGATGCGGCGCTACGGCCGTCGCGCCGGATTCATGCTGGGCGCCGGATTCGGTGTGGCGGGGGCGCTGGTGTGCACGGCGGCGATGTTGCTGCACAATTTCTGGCTGCTGTGTGCCGGTGCGCTGCTGGTGGGCATTTATAACGCCAACGGCCAGTACTACCGCTTTGCTGCAGCCGATAGCGCGAGTGCAAGCTTCAAGAGCAAGGCGATTTCGCTGGTACTTGCCGGCGGCATACTCGGCGGTTTGCTCGGGCCGGAAAGCAGCAAATACACCAAGGATCTGATTCCGGATGCGGTGTTTGCCGGTTCCTATTTTTCTTTGAGCCTGTTTTGCCTGTTGAGTCTGGCGGTGTTGTCGCGCATTCAAATTCCTCCGCTTAGTGTGGCGGAGCAGCGCGATCAGGGGCGTCCGTTGACGGTGATCGCGCGGCACCCCGCGTTTGTAGTGGCGGTGTTGAGTTCCGTAATCGGTTATGGTGCGATGAATCTGTTGATGACCGCGACACCACTGGCGATGGCAGCGTGCCAGCATCCGTTCAGCGCTGCGGCGCTGGTGATTCAGTGGCACGTAATCGGAATGTACGGGCCGTCGTTTTTCACCGGTGCCTTGATTAAGCGATTCGGTGTGATTGCCGTCATGCTGAGCGGGGTCCTCGTCAGCTTGAGTTGTGTCGTCGTCGCGTTGAACGGTACTGAAGTAGCGCATTTCTGGTTTGCGCTGGTGCTGCTCGGTATCGGCTGGAACTTCATGTTTATCGGCGGCACCACCTTGCTGACTGAATGCCACACGCCGTCTGAGCGAGCCAAGGCGCAAGGCCTGAACGACACGCTGATCTTCATCACCATGGCGGCGAGTTCACTTTCATCCGGCTTGCTCTTCACGCTCAAGGGTTGGGTGCTGATGAACCAGATGGCGGTGCCATTTCTGCTCGTGACCGGGGCCTCGATGTTGTGGCTGCGGTTGCACCGCCGCCGGCCCGTTTAGTCGCAGTAAATAGTTGAATTTCATATAGAAAATTTATTCCTCTCAGCGGGGGCAATGGGAAACTGTAACCCCACGCCGAAAAGGAGTAAAATTTTGTTCCTTTCTGCTGGTGATGAACCGGCGCACTGCATAAGCGTCTGATCTTAAATAAGAATCGGCGTGCGATTAGGAGAAGGGTTCTGATGAAACAAGCGGCCACAGCGGTACGTATCCCGGAAACGCAGCAAGCACCGGCGTACGTGCGCCATGAAAAACTCAAGGCCTGGGTTTACGAGATTGCAGCACTGACAAAACCGGACAACATCTACTGGTGCGACGGTTCGCAAGCCGAGTACGATCGCTTGTGCAACGAGATGGTTGCCACCGGCACGATGGTCCGGTTGAACGCCGAGAAACGTCCCGACAGTTTCCTCGCGCGTTCCGATCCTGATGACGTTGCGCGGATGGAAGACCGCACCTTTGTTTGCAGCAAGAACAAGGAAGACGCGGGCCCGAACAACAACTGGATCAACCCGGTTGAAATGAAAGCGACCATGGACCGTCTGTTTGACGGTTGCATGCGCGGTCGCACGCTCTACGTGATTCCGTACAGCATGGGTCCGCTGGGTTCGCATATTTCGCACATCGGCGTTGAACTGAGCGACTCGCCCTATGTGGCGGTGAGCATGCGCGTGATGACGCGTATCGGCACACCGGTGCTCGATGTGCTCGGCGCCGACGGATTTTTCGTACCCTGCGTACATTCGGTGGGCATGCCGTTGGCGAAAGGGCAGAAGGACGTCGTCTGGCCGAGCAATAAAGCTGAAAAGTGGATCGTCCATTTCCCTGAGGAAAAATCGATCTGGTCGTTCGGCAGCGGCTACGGCGGCAACGCCTTGCTCGGCAAAAAATGTTTTGCCCTGCGCATCGCTTCGATCATGGCGCGCGAGCAGGGCTGGCTGGCCGAACACATGCTGATTCTGGGCATACAGCCGCCCAACGGCGAAAAGCGTTACATCGCGGCGGCATTCCCGAGCGCCTGCGGAAAAACCAATCTGGCTATGCTGATTCCGCCCGATGCATTGCCGGGCTGGAAGGTGACGACGATCGGCGAAGACATCGCCTGGATCAAACCGGGCAAGGACGGTCAGCTCTATGCGATCAATCCGGAAGCCGGCGCTTTTGGCGTCGCCCCCGGAACCTCGCTCAAGACCAATCCGAATTGCCTTGAAGCGCTCAAGAGCAATGTCATTTACACCAATGTCGCGATGACGCCCGACGGTGACGTGTGGTGGGAAGGTCTGACCAAAATGCCGCCGGCGAAACTGATCGACTGGCAGGGCAAGGAATGGACGCCCGATTGCGACCGCAAAGCCGCGCATCCGAATGCGCGCTTCACCGTGCATGCGTCGCAAATTCCGTGCATCGATAAAGACTGGGAAAGCCCGACCGGCGTGCCGATTTCAGCTTTCCTGTTCGGCGGCCGCCGCAGCACCACGGTGCCGCTGGTGAGCGAGGCCCGCGATTGGGTCAGCGGCGTGTATCAGGCCGCGACCATGGCGTCGGAAACCACCGCCGCGGCAACCGGCGCGCAGGGCGTGGTGCGACGCGACCCGTTTGCGATGTTGCCGTTCTGCGGTTACCACTTCGGTGATTACTTCAAGCATTGGCTCGACGTCGGCGCCAAACTGGCAATGCCGCCGAAGATTTTCAGCGTCAACTGGTTCCGCCTCGATCAGCAGGGCAAGTTCCTGTGGCCCGGCTATGGCGAGAACATGCGCGTGCTGAAATGGATTGTTGAACGCTGTGAGGGCAAGGCCGGTGCGGCGGAAACGCCGGTTGGCAATGCACCGGGTTATGAAGATCTGGATTTGAACGGTCTCGATATTTCGCGTGAGCAGTTCGGTGAACTGATGTCGCTTGATACCGGTCTATGGAAGAAGGAATTGCAGGATCACGACGTGCTGTTTGCAAGTCTTGGCGCCCGTCTGCCGGCAGCCTTGCGCGATGAGCGCAAGCGGCGTGGGGCGAGCTTCGCGTAAGTTGGCTGAATACTTTTCGGTAACCCAAACTAAATCTCCTTACGGGTGGTTACCAACGCCCGCCGGCACAACCGGCGGGCGTTTTTTTGCCCGCTCGCACCGTGAGCTGAGCGCCAAATAACAAAAAGCCGCTTCAGAATAAACTGAAGCGGCCTTTGATTTTTACCGCGTTGAGGGGCGCCAGCCCTTCAAAAGACTTATATACCCGCGCGACTTTTGCCTTTAACGGCCTTGTTGACGACGTTGACCGGCCATTCGCCGGAGAGGGCGCGGCGCACTTCACTAGGCGCGCCGGCCTGCAAACCAACCATCGCCTGTTCGCTGTACCAGGCCGCGTGCGGATTGATAATCACGTTTTCGCGATTGCGCAGCGGATGCGGATTGGGCAGGGGTTCCGGATCCGTGGTGTCGAGCGCGCAGCCGGCAATTTTTTTGGCGTCGAGTGCGCGCACCAGCGCATCGGTGTCGATTAAGGGGCCGCGCGAGCAGTTGATGATGAAAGAGGTCGATTTCATCATGCCGAACATCTCGTCGTTAAACATCTTGCGTGTCTGCGCCATCAGGGGCGCGTGTACCGAAATGAAATCCGACTTCTTGAGCAGCTCATTGAGCTCGACTTTGCGGCCCGGCGTGTCGAATTGGCCCTCTTTGACGAAGGGGTCGGAATAAATCACGCGCATACCGAATGCCGCGGCGCGAATAGCGACCTGGCGCGCGATATTGCCGTAACCGACCAGGCCCATGGTGCAGGCGGCAAGGCGGAACATCGGTTTGCCCGGCGGCACTGTCCACTGACCTGCACGCACCTGACGATCGTAAAACGCAATTTTGCGCGCGCAGGTAAGCACCATCGCCATGCTGTGGTCGGCGACTTCCTCAACGCAATAGGTCGGATTGTTGGTGACGATGATGCCGGCCGCCGTGGCGGCTTCGAGGTCGATGGTGTCAACGCCGATGCCGTAGCGCGCGATGATTTTGCATTTCGGCATTTTCGCCATGACGTCGGCCGTGATCGGGCCCGCATAGGTATTAAGCAAGGCATCGCAGTCGGCGGCCTCGGCAATGAATTCTTCAGGTTTCTTGGTTTGCAGCGCTACCAGATCAGCCAGACCCGCGAGCGTTTTCTTTTCGACATCGAGCGAATCCCACACATAATCGGTCAATACAACCTTTGCTTTTGCAGCCATTTCTCGTTACTCCTGTGTCAATCGAAGCTGTCGGTCCAAAATGCTATTTTAAAACGTAAGTTTAAGACTATTCCCGTCGCCTATTCGTTCGCTGGTTCCTGTCAGGCGGTGCGGGAATACACCTCCGGGTTCCAGCAATTGGGGGCGGGGCGGCCGGCCAGCACCGCCAGGATATTGTCGACGGCAACCGCCGCCATTGCCTCGCGCAGGCTGTCGACGGCGCTGCCCATATGTGCGGTCACGACAACGCCGGGCAGCCCCAATAGCACCGGGGCGATGCCGGGTTCGTGCTCGAAGACATCGAGGCCGGCGCCAGCAATGCGGCCTTCCTGCAGGGCGGCGATCAGCGCATCTTCATCGACAATCGGCCCGCGCGCCGTGTTAATCAGGTACGCAGCCGGTTTCATCAATGCCAGTTCGCGTGTTCCGATCAGATGGCGTGTCTTTGCGTTGAGATTGACGTGTATCGACAGGTAATCGACTGTCGCCAACAGTTCGTCGAACGGCAGCCAGGTCAACCCGAGCGCGGCTTCATCCGCCAGTGCGAGCCGCTGCGGGTCATGGTAGCAGCGCCGCATCGGAAAGCCGGTGGCGCGCTGCGCCATGGCGCGACCAACGCCACCCATGCCCAGTATGCCGAGCGTTTTGCCTGAGACGCCGTGCGCCGACAGATAATTCGATTGCGAACCGGGAATCACGCCGGCACGGGCCAGGCGATCGGCTTCGACGACGCGGCGGCCGACCGCGAACAGCAGCGCCCACGCCAGATCGGCGGTAGCGTCGTCAAGCAATACCGAGGGGATGACGGTTACCGGAATGCGATGGCGTGTGGCTTCGGCGATATCGATATCGGCCGGTGTGATCGTGGTGGACGCGATCGCTTTCAATTTCGGATTGGCGGCAATGACATCGCTGCCGATGTGATCGTGCAACAGGCAGAACAGCACGTCGTGCGTTCCTGCCGCAGCGATCAGTTCGTCCCTGCTGGCGATGTGCAGCATATCCGGATTCATCGTCACGTCGGCCACTGCGCGTAAGCGCTCGACCGCCGAGGCCGCGACCGGCTGGGTGATGAACACCCGCGGGCGCATCAATTCATCCAGCGCACGACGCCCGCTACGCCATCGACGGCAACAGTCGAACCGTCGGGAATGCGCTGCGTCGCGTCGAGCACGCCCAATACCATCGGAATGCCGCGTTCGCGCGCAAGCGAGGCCATATGCGAAGTGCTGCCGCCGCGCTCGGCGACCACGCCGGCGACCTTGTTCAGGATGTGGCTGAGCGCCGGCCCGGCCACCTTGGTGATCAGGATGTCGCCGGGCGCAACCCGCGACATTTCGCATTCGCAGTTAATGACGCAGGCGCGGCCGGTGCCCCAGCCGATGCCGGCGGCGTGGCCGTTCAGGCGCGGGCGTCCTTCCCAAATCGCATCGGGCACTGTCGCCTCTGCCGTGTGCAGCGGGCGCGCCTGCAGCAGCTTGAAGCCCTTGTCGTCGATCGCCCATTCGATCTCGACCGGCATATCCATGAATTTTTCGACGCGCAGCAGCAGTTTGCCGAGTTCTTGTGCTTCTGCCTCCGACAGACAGGGTTCCGTGATCATGTTCTTCGGCACCATGGTGGTGGTCGGCTCGGCTTTATGCGCGCAGCCGACTTGGTGATCCTTGAGGCCGGGGGTGATGCTGACAACCGAAGCGTCGCGGCGCAGTTCATAACGATCCGGCGTGACTTCGCCTTGCGCAATGGCGGAGCCGAGGCCCCAAGTCGCGCTTAAAAGCATGCTGCCTTCGGCGGATGTGCTCAAGCCGCCGCCGGACGCGCGCGCCGAAATCAGCGGTTGCACCAGTACGCCCATCGCGGTGTCGGCGGGATCGATGTCATGGGTTGCCATGTAGCGCAGCGCGCGCGTCATCCACAGCGCACCCCAGCACGATTTCACCGCCGTAATAAAGTCGATTTCCGATTCGATGCCGATGAAGCTTTCGAACTGGCCGGCAAAACTCGAACCGAAGCGGTCTTCGACTAAGGCCGAGGAGCGCACGCACAGCAGGGCGCCGGTTTCGTCGATCAGCTTTTGACGCGCAGCCAGCAGCGGTTCGAGAATTTCCGGTGTGATCGCCTTGTCGAGCAGACCCAGTTTCATGTTCAGCGCATGCCGGCGCGCCTGCGGGCTTTCGGTGGCGCTCATCACGCCGCGCGCATCGTCATCAAGGCCGAGGGCGTGAATCTGTGCGCGGTAGGCGGATGCGTCGATGCAGAAGCCCGGTGGAGTCGGCAGGCCGGCGTTAGCCATGCGCGCAAGGTTTGCGGCCTTCGGGCCGACACGGCCGGCGTCTGTCGCAACCGGATCAGTAATCGGAAAAATGTATTGCGTCATGCTAACTCGCAGTCGAATCGATGACGATGCGCAGCACCTTGCCGGGATTGCGCTCGTATTCATCAAACGCATCGGCGGCACGATCCAGCGGATAGGTTGCGGAAACAAAACCGGCGACGTCGATTTGGCCGCCGGCCACGAGATCAATCGCCGGCGCCATATCGGTTGGATTCAGTGCGCGCGAACCGATAATGCTGATTTCTTTGTAATAAAGCGGGAAGGTCGTGAACTGCGTGCAGCATTCATGGCTGACCGCGTAAGGTGATAAACGTCCGCCCGGACGCAGCATTTCAATCGATGCCATCAGGGTGGCGGCGCCGCCCGCGGTGTCGATGACGATATCGGCACCGGAGCCGCCGGTCAGGCGCAGTACTTCATCCACGGCTTTTTCCGCGCTGATGTCGAGCACGTGGTGCGCGCCCATGCGCGTAGCCATGTCGAGCTTCCATTTGGTGCGTGAGATCGCAATGACCGGGTTGGCGCCGGCAATCACGGCGAGCCGCGTATGCAGCAGTCCGGTGGTGCCCTGGCCCAGCACAACAACGGATTCGCCGGCTTTGACGCCCAGCCGGTCTTGTGCGTGGCGCACGGTTGCCAGCGTTTCAATCAGCGTTGCATCGGCAAGCGACATGTCGTCCGGCAGTGTGTGCAGATAACGTACAGGCAGACGCACGAATTCGCACATCGAGCCTTCAACTTCGCGGCCGAACAGGCCGGCGTTGCGGCACAGTTGTTGCGCGCCGCGCAGGCACGAATCGCAATGGCCGCAGGAAATAATCGGATTGATGATGACGTGCTGGCCGTTCTTCATGCCGGTGACACCATCACCGACACTTTCAACAATGCCGGTCGATTCGTGGCCGAGAATGACCGGATATTTGATGCCCGGGTGTTCACCGGTGAATATCGACAAATCGGTATGACAGACCGCGGTGGACGAGACGCGAACGACGGCTTCACCGGGCGCGGCGACCGGAGCGGGGCGGTCGACCAGATTAAAACGCCGCGGTGCTGCAAGCACCGCGGCGCGTATGGACTGCTTCATTGAGGCTTAATGGCCCGGCAACTTGCCGTAGTCCGAATATCCGGGCATCGGATCGACCACGGTAATTTGCTCGACCGGGAAGTTCGACACGATTTCACAGCCGGTCTTTGTGACGATGAGCATTTCCTCGATGCGCACGCCCCACTGGTGATTCTTGCCATGCTGGGTTTCCAGCGCGAAGGTCATGCCTTCCTTGATTTCGATCGGGTGATCGAGCGACCAGATACGCGAAATGACCGGCTGGTCATATTGCGCGAGGCCGAGGCCGTGCCCCCACAGGTTGGCGGCGGCCTGGTCTTCTTCTTCGTAGCCCCAGGCTTCTTTTGCCGATGGCCACTTCATCGCGATGTCGCGGGTGGTGACGCCCGGTTTGACCACTTTGATCGAGTCGTAAAGCCACTTGAGCGCGGTGGCGTAATAATCTTTTTGCTCCTGGTTCGGCTCGCGACCGACCATATAGGTGCGGTAGTAGCAGGACTTGTAGCCGTTCCAGGTCAAGGCGGCCAGATCCATGAACACCATGTCCCCCGGCTTGATGATACGGTCGGAGAAGTTGCGCCAGTTCGGCCAGGTGTTGAGGCCCGAAGACACGATCACGTCCTCGACGTCTTCCATGCCGGGCACGTTGTAGAGGAACTCCATGATGTGCGCGGTCAGCTGGTTCTCGGTCAGGCCGGGCTTGAGGAATTTCATAAATTCCCAGTGCGCAGCGTCGCCGATCGCGCCGACCTGGCGGAAACATTCCTGCTCGTCCTGGTTCTTGACCGCACGCGCTTCCATCATCGGTGTCATGCCGTCAACCCAGTCGATCTTCGCTTCCTTGAAGATCTGGATCATGTTGATGTCGACAAAGTCGACGCCGAGCTTCATGCCCTCGACGCCGCGCTTTTTCATTTCCTGTTTGATCGCGTTGGTGAACTTGGTGACCTGCTGGGTCGAAGCCGGGCCGGCCGCGCCCTTGATCCACGCGTACGAATAACGGATGTTTTCCTTCGGAATCCACGGCGAATGCTTTTCGATATGCAGACCGATGTCGCCCTGCTCGAACAGAACCGGCGCATCATCACCACACAGCAGGCAATAGCGCAGGCCGGGCTTCAGCTTGTTCCAGCCCGGGGTCAGGGTGCTGGTGACGTAACGGACGTTTTCGTCGTACATCAGCAGCATGGCGCCCAAGCCGTGAGCCTTCATGCGCTCGCGGGCACGCTCGAGCCGGTACGTGCGCAGCCGACTCCAGTTGATGCGCTCTTGCCAGTCCAACCCTACCATGCCTACATTGGCCATCATTTCCTCCGGTTCAGTTAATCGACAAATTACTTCAGCTTTGCAATGCCAAATACGGGCAGATCGTCAACGCGGCGGGCGGTTTTGCAGCCGTCGCGCCGGACATTCAGCTCTGGATTTCAGCGCAGAATTCCTCGACCATCCGTGTCGCCAGCGGCTCTCGGCATGAAGTTAGCTGCCGATCCATAAAAAAGGCGACGAATCGGGAGCAAGTTTAGCACGGGTTCGAGGGGCAGTTCTAGCGCCGGAACTTGATTACCATCAAAGATGATCGATAACGGCAAGGCATAAAGCGGGCCTGGCGCGCGGCCGGTCTAATCGAGAGAGATATTATTATCGCGAATCACCGCCGCCCATTTTGCGACTTCTTCATTGACGAAGCGCGCGTATTCGGCGGGCGACTTGCTGGGAACGACAGAGATCAGTTGTTTGCCGAGAGATTCCTTCATCTCGGACGAGTCCAGCACTTTGAGCGTCGAGGCGTAAATTTGCGTGAGTAACGCCGGCGGCATCTTCGACGGCGCAAACAATCCGTTCCATGCATTGGTGCCGATGCCTGGATAGCCCGCTTCGGCCATGGTCTGAATTTCCGGAAATTCACTGCGCCGGGTCGGCCATGTCGTCGCCAGCGGTTTCATGCGGCCAGCGCGGATATGCGGCAGTGTCGACGCCAGATTCAGCATGGTGAATTGTGTTTCGTTACCGATCATCGCCGGAATCATCTGGCCGGCACCTCCCTTGTAGGGAATATGCGTCATTTCGACGCCCATTGCCTTCAGCAGACGCGCTGCATCGAGGTGCGGGTAGGACGCGATACCGGCAGAGGCGTATGCCATGCGCGGCGCCGTTTTCGCATATTCCGCAAGCTGCTTCAGATTAGTTACCGGAACCGCCATGCTGGCGATGAACATATGTGGAATTTCGATCAGATTGGTGACGGCGGTGAGGTCGCGCGACGGCTTGATCGAGAGTGTTTTTGCAAATGCTGTTTCGGCGATTGCGTTGGTCGACACGTTGCCTACCATCAGCGTGTAACCGTCGGGGGTGGCGCGGGCAACGGTTTCGAGCGCAATTGCGCCGGAGCCTCCGGCGCGGTTATCGACGACCACCTGATATCCCCACAACTCGGACAAGCGCTGGGCGACTTGCCGCGCCACGATGTCGGTGGCGCCCCCGGGCGCATACGGCACGATCATGCGCACCGGCCGGGTCGGGAATTTATCGGCTGGTTGCGCCGTTGCACTGAGCGTGCAGCACGAAAATGCCGCGGCCAACGCGACTGATGCAACTTTCAAACGCGAATGCTTCATGGTTTCCTCCAGAAGTAATGCGATTCGTGCGCGATGCGCGGCCGCGCAGCTACAGCATCAGCGGCCGCGTTTTTCGTCTTCGGGCGAAATCGGCAGCGACACCGGTTTTTTCAGCCGTGCCGAGAGGTCGATCGCCTTGGTTAGCATCAAACGGTTATGACCTTCGCGCGCGGTGGCGTGCTGCGTGGTTGAACCAAGCGCCACGCGGTTAAGCCACGAGTTGGTTTCCTCGCGCATCGGGCCGCGCAGTTCGCCCAGAGCCATGTCGCCGACCGGATAGCTGGTCAGAAAGTCGACGTGGCGGCGTTTGTCCGGCGCGTAGCCTTCGCCCTGCACCAGATTGGTCGCCAGCACGATGTCGCGGTGGGTGTCATCGATAGTCAGCACGCCTTCGGTGCCGACCGCGCCGACTTCGAGGCTGTAGACCGCGCCGGGCCAGACTTCCGGCAGCGCCCAGGAAATCACACCGTGATAGATCGCGCCGTCGTCGAACGTGATGGTGTAAGCAGTGCCATCGATGCCCTGCCAGGTGGGGCCGAGTGCCTTGTTGACCGAGCGGGCGTAGACTTCAACCGGCTTCTTCGCTTCCATCAGCCACATGACGATGTCGAGCGCGTGTGTGCCCGAGATCACCATTGGCGAAATTTCCGCCGGATTGTCAGATCGCTTGTAATTGTCGATGGCGACCAGCCGGTTCATGAAGGCACGCGAGGTCACCATCGTCACTTCGCCGAGCGAACCGTTGCGCACTTTTTCTTTGGCCACCAGCCAGCGGCGGCGGAAACGCTGGGTGTAGCCGATCACCGCGTCGATGCCTGCATGTTCCAGAGCGTCCATCACCATCTGCGATTCGCCCAGATCGGTGGCGAGCGGTTTTTCGATGAGCATCGGCAGGCCGCGTTCGCAGGCCGCGAGGATGGGGTCGACGTGCAGGTGCTCGTCGGTCGAAACGATCAGTGCATTGACCTCGGGGCGCGAGATCAGCTCGCGATAGTCCGCGGTGACGAATTCGGCGCCGATCTTGTCGCCAACCAGCTTCGCGCGCTCGGGGTTCTTTTCGGCGATGCCGATCCATTCCACCGCCGGGTGTCGCGCGGCTAGTTCGCCGCGGATCAAGCCGACGCGGCCGGCGCCGACAATGGCGAGGCCGATTTTTTTCGCCTGCTTTCTCAACGCGCGCCTCCCGCTGCGAGCATGGTCGGACGCGATTCCGGCAGCGGCAGCGACACCGGCTCGTTACGTTCGGCCGAAATGTCGGCGGCGAGGTAGACCTCCATGACCTGGCGCGCTTCCTCGGGTTTCACCAGCACCGGGCGGTCGCAGGCGCAGGCCTCGATGAAATCCACGGTCTCCGGCTTCATCGGGCCGGCATAGGTGTGCTCGACGAATTCGCCCGGCATGGTCGACATCGGATGCACGATGCCGGTTTTCATGGTGGTGAGCTGGGTGTCGCGGTGGGTGTCGTCGATGAACAGCGCGCCTTCGGTGCCGACGAATTCGATCCAGGTCATTGAAAAATTCGGATAGGCGGGCGGCAGGCTCCAGCCGGCGCAGACGACGAACGACACACCGCTGTCCATCGTTACCGTGATGTACTGGGTATCCGGAAAATCGGCGCCAGTGGCCTCACGCATCGCGCCGTAGTTGACCTGCGAATAGACACGCACCGGTTTGGCCGGCAGCAGGCACCACAAAATAAAATCGAGGTCGTGTGTGGCTTCCATCGCGGCGGGCGACAGTTTGGTGCGGCTGTTGATTTTTTTGCCGAGGCCGCGGCCGATGTGACGGCTGACCAGCGCGCTGACCGGTTTGCCGAGCGTGCCGTCGGTGGCGCATTTGTGCACATAGGCGAATTTCGGATTAAAACGCTGCGAATAACCGATGGTGAATTTGAGATTGTTCTTTTTAGCAATGTGAATCAGGTCGTCGGCTTCGTGCAGCTCGATGGCGATTGGCTTTTCGAGAAACACGTGTTTGCCGGAATTGAGCGCGTCGCGTGCCATCGGATAGTGCAGCGTTTCCGGTGTGGCGGAAATCATCACGGCGTCTATCGACTTGTTGTCAATGATCTGGCGGAAGTCGGCGGTCGCCGTGGCGGGATTGACCAGCTTGGTCATTTCGGCAAGGCGTTCCGGTCGCGTTTCCGCAATATGCAGGCTTTTGATGAGCGGATGGCGCGCGCAGGTTTCGGCGCGGATGCCGCCGCACCAGCCGGTGCCGATAATTCCCATGTTGAGTTGCTTCACGAGTGTCCTTTCGGTGTTTGCATTGGATGCTTTGGGTGCCACGCGCCAGGCGCATGGTGCGGGCACACATTTTAGCCTAACGGCCAACGCTCCGCGTGTGCACTTGCGCGGGCGCCCGAGTGCTGCAATCATGCTGTTCTTCGCCGCAAACGGCTTGCGGCGCGACATTTTTTTCAAAAACGAGAGATAGCATGAAAGCAAACGCAGGAAAGCGCAGCGCGGGCACGGTCGGCGTCGTCGGCCTCGGCATCATGGGCGGCGCGTTCGCCAAACATTTGACGGCGGCCGGCTTCAAGGTCACCGGTTTCGACATTGCACCGCCGGCCATCAAGGCACTGAAAAAGCTGGGTGGCGTGGTCGCCGCGTCGGCCGCTGATGTGGCCGCCAGCCAGAAGATTATTATTACGTCGCTGCCGTCGTATGCGGCATTCGAAGCCGCGCTGTTCGGCAAGGACGGCATTGCCGCCGGCGCCAAACGCGGCACGGTCGTTGTCGAAGTCAGCACGTTGCCGTTGAAGCTTAAGGAAGATGCGCGCAAGCGTTTCGCTAAAATCGGCGTCATTATGCTCGATTGCCCGATCAGTGGCACCGGTGCGCAGGCGGCGGCCAAAGACGCCGTGGTTTACGCCAGCGGCGACGCGGCCGCTTACAAAAAATGCAAAGCCGTGTTTGCCGGCATGGCGCGCAATACTTATTATTGCGGCAAATTCGGCGTCGGTTCCAAACTCAAATACATCGCCAATCATCTCGTCACCATCCACAATCTCTCGGCGGCTGAAGCCTTCGTGATGGCGGAGGAGGCCGGGGTCGATGCGAAGCTCATGTACGATGTCATCAAGGATGGCGCCGGTACCTCGCGCATGTTCGAAGTGCGCGGTCCGCTCATGATCAAGCGTAATTATCTGCCCGCCACTATGAAGGTCGATGTCTACCAGAAGGACATCGCCATCATCGGCGCTTTCGCCAGGGCGATCAAAACGCCGACACCGCTTTTTGCGCTCAGCAAAAAGTACTACGACATGGCGATGGCGGCCGGTTTCGACAAGCAGGACACGGCGATCGTGCATGAAGTATTACGTCGCGTCGCGCGCAAGGGCAAGCAGCGTTAGCGCCGGATTGCGTGCCTGCCGTCTGCAAAAAGGGGCGGCAGGATACGCACCTTACGCGAATGTTCATCAAGCGGGTGTGATGCCTAAGCAAATCCTGGCTGTGATCTGCATTTTCGCCCTGGCCGCGTGCGCAAGCCGCGGCACGGTGCCGGAGAAAAATTCCGGCGGCTTCTCCGCCTCCCAGCTTGCCAAGTCGGATATCGACCGCTTCGCCGAAGCGCACCAGCGCGAAGTTTTTGCGAACCTCAGGGCGCTCGCCGAAAAGCTCTATCGACGCAATCCCGCCGAACTGAAGAAGCACAACCGCGCCAGTGTGGCGGCGGGTGTGGCGCGCATCTTCGACGAGCCGCATGCCTGGAACCTAGCCGAACTGCAAGGCAAACGCGGCGCGCAGGCGATCCAGCTGGCGTTTCAGGAGGACTATCGCGGCGACCGTGTGCTGGCGTATATGGCAGGCCTTGCGAGCATGATACAGACCGCGTTTCAGGACAAAACCGAGTTCTTCGTGCTCGACGACCTCGAGCCGCAGAGTCTTTACAACGCGGCGCGCAATGTCGAGATTGCCGTGTGGAAACTATCCAACGCCCACAATGCGCAGGGCAAACTGTTTTTGCTGTCCAACGAGGGGGCGGGGCCGGTGGCAAACCTGAGCTTCGAGCGCGAATTCGGCAAAGTCATCGGCAGTCTCGACATTCTGTCGAAAATCATCGCCGATAAGACGAACCGGACGGTCGTCAAAGTCATACAAAGCCTCGCTTCGGCGGTTTTTCTGCCGATCAAATAAAGGCGCCTGTCAGGCCGAACCAGCAGATTCACCGCGGTAATATCCGTGGCGAGAACATTCATAGCAGAGAGATTTCACGAAATGACAGAGCAGAAAACCCTCGCCGTCAAAAAAGTCCGCAACGGCCGCGGTATCGTTGCGCTGAAAAACTTCCGGCGCGGCGCCATTGTCATGGAAGTCACCGGCAGGATCGTCAGCGACGATGTGGTCTGGGGTTATTGGGATGTCGACGAGCGCCGGGGTGCAAACTGCTTTCGCTGTGACGACGATCATTATATCGACCCGAACGGAAAAATCGGCGCCTATGCCAACCATTCCTGCAATCCAAACGCAGGCATCGTCAAGCGTGGACGCAAGCTGTTGCTGAAGGCGATCGTGTCGATCGTCGCAGGCGATGAAGTGACACATGACTACTCGAGCCTGCTCGGTGCCGACGATGTGTGGACGATGCGCTGCAACTGCGGCGAGGCGAATTGCCGCAAATCGGTCAGGAATGTCGCGCGGTTGCCCGCGGCCACGGTGCGGCGCTACCGGCGGCTCGGCATCATTCCCGATTTCATCATGGCGACACGGCGTTAGGGCCGCTGACGCCGCGGCTCCTGATTTCGCGCCGGTCTCGACGGCGGGCGGGGCTTGAAATCCGGCGGGTACGGCCGCATCTAGGGCGGCATCCCTATATTTCCCGCTTTTCTCCCATCCCCTCGTTTATTTCCACGGAAAGTCTGCCATGTCCCTCTTATTTGAAAAAACCTCGCTGGGCCCGTTGTCGCTGCAAAATCATTTCGTCATGTCGCCATTGACCCGTTGCCGTGCGATCAGCAATGTGCCGAACGAATTGATGGCGCAGTATTACGCGCAGCGCGCGGGTGCCGGCCTCATCATCAGCGAAGGCACTTCGCCGTCGCCCGACGGCATTGGCTATGCGCGCATTCCCGGCATTTATTCGGCGGAGCAGGTGGCCGGCTGGAAACGCGTGACCGATGGCGTGCATGCGAAGGGCGCGAAGATGTTTCTGCAGATGATGCATTGCGGCCGTATCGCGCATCCGCTCAATCTGCCGGCCGGTGCGCGCATTATCGCGCCGTCGGCGCTGGCGGCAGCCGGTGAAATGTGGACCGACGCCGAAGGCATGAAGCCCAATGCGACGCCGACGGCGATGACGGAGGCTGACATCAAGGCGGCGATCGCCGAATTTACGCAGGGCGCGAAAAATGCGGTCGCCGCCGGTTTCGACGGCGTCGAATTGCATGCGGCCAATGGTTATCTGCTGGAACAATTCATCCGCCCGACTTCCAACCGGCGCAGCGACAACTACGGTGGCGCCATCGAGAACCGCGCGCGTTTCGTGCTGGAGGTCGCCGACGCAGTGATTGCCGCCATCGGCAGGGAAAAAACCGGCATTCGCCTGTCACCGTTCGGAGTGTTCAACGACATGCCGGATTACCCGGAATTGGCGGCGGACTACGCGTATCTGGCCGAACAACTCAACGCGCGCGGCCTCGTTTACATTCACCTCGTCGATCACTCGCCGATGGGAGCGCCTGCGGTGCCCGATACGATCAAGGCGGTGTTTCGCAAGACCTTCAAGGGCGCACTGATCCTGTCGGGTGGTTACGACGCGGCGCGCGCAGAGAACGATCTCGCCGCCGGCAAATGCGATCTCGTCGCGTTCGGACGGCCGTTTCTTGCCAACCCGGATCTCGTCGCGCGCTTAAAGGCGGGCGCGGCGCTCAATGCGCCGGACGCCAACACCTTCTACACAGGCGACGCGAAAGGCTACACGGACTATCCGGCACTGGGCTGACGGTTCGCCCGGCTTCCACCGAAGCCGGACGCAATCCGATTTGCGTTAAGCTTGGCTTCAACAAAAGCCGCCGCAGGCGGCGAAGTGTGGAGGAGTCATGGCATTCAGACGTGAGGCGGCTGCGGCCGCGCTGGGCTTGGGCGTAACCCTGTCGGTGTTGGCGAGCGGCGCGTTTGCGCAGAGCTGGCCGTCGCGGCCGGTGCGCATCATCGTGCCGTTTGCGCCGGGCGGCGGCGTCGATACCGTATCGCGTTTTCTCGCGCAAAAGCTGACCGAGCAGCTGGGCGGCTCCTTCATCGTGGAAAATCGCGCCGGTGGCGGCGGGCTGGTCGGCGCGGAGCTGGTCGCAAAGGCGGCGCCCGATGGTTATGTCTGGCTCACCTCGGCACCGGAGTTTTCCATCAATCCGAGCGTGAAGAGCAAAATGCCCTTCGATGCGCTGAAGGATTTTGTTTTCGTTTCGCAACTGACCTCGGGCCAGTTTCTGCTTGCCTGCCATCCCTCGGTGCCGGTGAAAAGCGTGAAAGAACTGATCGCGCTGGCGAAGTCCAGACCGGGCCGCCTGAACTATGGATCTTCGGGCACCGGCAGCATTAACCATCTGGCCGGCGAACTGTTGCAGTCGATGACCGGCATTCGCTGGGGCCACGTGCCTTTCAAGGGCTCGGGGCCGGCTCTCATCGGGTTGATGGGTGGCGAAGTTGATTTCTCGTTCGGCAGCACGACTTCACTGGTCGATCAGGCGCGGCTTGGGAGGGTGCGCGCCATTGCCGTCACCGGCCCTCAGCGTTACAGCGAATTGCCGGGTGTGCCAACGATCGCCGAGTCCGGTGTGCCCGGCTACAACGTGACGGGCTGGTACGGTCTCTATGCGCCGGCCGCAACGCCGGCGGAGATTGTGCGCAAAATGCACGCCGAAACGGCACGCGGTTTCAACAGCCCGGAAATGCGCGAGCGTCTGATCAAGGCAGGCAACGATCCGGTGGTCAGCACGCCTGACGCGTTTGAAGCTTTCATCAAGGTTGAAATCGCCAAGTGGGCGAAGGTCGTCAAGGACTCCAAACTCACGCTGGAGTAGCAGGCCTCATGCCGCGGCGGCGCTGGCGTCGCCGCGGTTCCTGACCACGCGGTCGATCGCCTCGCGCCCCCAGTTCGGTGCGATCATCAGAATGAAATCGTACATGTAGTCGCGCAGATAACTGTCGCGGCGGATCGCGATATGCGTGATCGTTGGTTCAAACAGATGGCTGGCGTTGATGGCGGCCAGTCGCCGGTCGCGCGCCGGCTCGTAGGCGATCGACGGCAGAATGGCGACGCCGAGGCCGAGTTCGACGTAAGTCTTGATGACGTCGGCGTCGATCGCACTCAAGACGATGTTCGGTTCGATGCGCGCCTTGCCGAAGGCGTGCAGCACTGCCGCGCCGCCGGGAAAACTCTGGTCGAGGGTCAGCAACGGATAACTCGCAAGCTTGGCCAGCGTGAGGCGCTTTTCCTTCAGCAGCGGATGGCTTTTGCGCGTGATCACGCTGCGCTCCAAACTCGAGCAGGGCAGCAGGGCGATGGTGCGCATGGGTTCCGGCGGTTCGCTGCTGACGCCGGCATCGGCGTCGCCGGCTGCCACCCAGTGCGCGATCTGCGAGGGGCTGCCCTGACGCAGCGTGAGCTGCACGTCCGGGTGCAGACGCATGAAATCCTTGATCACGCTGCGCAGCACATAGCGTGCATAGATGTGGGTGGTGGCGACGACGAGGCGTTTTTTGCGCTGGGTGAATTCCTCGCCGATGCGGCGCAGGACTTCGGCGTCGCCGAGCATGCGGCGCGCGACGTTGAGGATGGCCTGGCCGGGTTCGGTGACGCCGACGATGCGGTTGCCGCGGCGCACCAGGATGTCGACACCGATTTCGCGTTCGAGCAGCTGGATCTGTTTACTGATGCCCGGCTGCGAGGTGTGCAGCGCGGCGGCCGCGCGCGAAATGTTGAAGCCCTGTTCGGCGATGCCGCGCAGATAGCGCAACTGGGTCAGGTTCATGCGTTTCCCTGCATGTTAATTATAACGAAATCGTATCGTTTAATACTGAAAGATTCTTTTATAACATACTTTGCGCGGGGTTAAACTGATGCGCATCCAACGAGGAGGAACCCAGTAATGCCGAAAATGACAGGCTCGCGGCTGTTCGCCGAAATGATGCAGGGCTACGGCGTCTCGCATATCTTTTTTGTGCCGGCCTTTATGCTCAAGGCGTTCGCCGAAATGGAAGACATGCCGATTGCGCGCGTGATGGTGCACGGCGAAAAGGCCGCCGCGTACATGGCCGACGGTTATGCGCGTGCCAGCGGCAAACCCGGTGTCTGCATGGCGCAGATGATCGGTGCTTCCAATCTCGCCGCGGGCATCCGCGACGCACATATGGCCGGTGCGCCGGTCATCGCCATCACTGGCGGCCCGACGCCGGTGTCGCGTTACAAACATGCTTATCAGGAAGTCGACGACGTCACGCAGTTCGATCCGCTGACCAAGATGAACGCGCAGGTCGACACCGTCGCACGTCTGCCCGATTTGTTGCGGCAGGCTTTCCGTGTTGCCACCAGCGGCGCGCCGGGCCCGGTACATCTGCGCATCCAAAGCCACCTCGGCCAGATTACCGAGGCGGAAGCAGAGCTCGATCCGCTGGTCGAGACCATGTACAGCCAGGCGCCGGCGTTCCGTCCGGAGCCGGAAATGCCGCGCGTGAAAGACGCGCTGGCCGCACTGATGGCGGCGCAGCGTCCGGTGATCGTCGCCGGCGGCGGCGTCATGCGCTCGGGGGCGGCGGATGAACTGGTTGAACTTGCTGAAAAACTCGGTATTCCGGTAGCGACATCACTGAATTCGAAGGCGTCGATGATCGATAGCCATCCACTCAATGTTGGCGTGCCCGGCGCCTACTCGCGCGACTGCGCCAACCGCACGCTGCTCGAAGCCGACCTGGTGTTTTTCATTGGCAGTCACACCGGGGGACAGGTCACCAACAACTGGATGTTCCCGCCGGTCGGCACCAAAGTCATCCAGCTCGATATCGATCCGAACGAGCTCGGTCGCAATTATCCGAACACGGTGTCGGTATTGGGGGATGCGAAAACGACGCTGCGTCACATGATCAATCTGGCGCCGAAACGTCCGGAGGCGACGGCCGCGTGGGTCAAGCATGTGCAGGGTCTGGTGGCCGCCTGGCGCGGTGAAACGTCGGAAATGCGCAACGCCGATGTCTCGCCGATCCGTCCGGAGCGCATTTGCAAGGAAATCTCCGAAGCGTTGCCGCCCAACGGTGTGGTGGTCTCCGACACCGGTCACGCCGGCATCTGGACCGCGCGGTACATTGAATTCAAATACGCGACCCAGCGCTATTTCCGCACCGCGGGTTCGCTCGGTTGGGGTTTTCCCGCCACGCTGGGGGTCAAATGCGCAATGCCCGATCGCCCGGTCGTGTGTTTTACCGGTGACGGCGGTTTCTACTATCACATTGCCGAACTCGAAACGGCGCGCCGCCATAACATCAACGCGGTGATCGTCGTCAACAACAACAGCGCGCTCAATCAGGAAATCAATCTGAACAATGCCGCCTACGGCGGCAAGCAGCGCGGCCGCGCAGAGGAAATGTGGAAGTTCCCCGACGTTAATTTTGCGAAGATCGCGGAGGGATTCGGCTGCGTTGGCATCCGCGTGACAAAGGCCTCGGAACTGAATGGCGCGATCAAGGAAGGCATTGCGATGAACAAGCCGGTGGTGATCGACGTCGTCAGCGACATGTATGCGATTGCACCGCATCCCTGGACGCCAGTGGCGCGCGATTTCCATTCGTATCAGAAGGGTTAATAGCAACAGCAGGCTAGTTGGCACGGGGCGGCTCGCGGTTGGTCCGCGGCCGCTACCGGCATTTGTGAGGGTATCAAAATGGCAACAAAAACCGGGGCACGTTACCTCGCGGAAACACTGAAGGACGCAGGCGTCTCGCATGTATTTTTCGTGCCGGCGATTTTGCTTAAAACGCTGGCAGAAATGGAAACGCTCGGCATCCGCCGCATCATGGTGCATGGCGAGAAAGCGGCTGCCTACATGGCCGATGGTTATGCGCGTGCATCGAACCGGCCGGGCGTTTGTTTCGGTCAGCATATCGGCGGTTCCAATCTGGCCGCGGGCCTGCGCGACGCCTTCATGGCACGTTCGCCGGTGATCGCATTTTCCGGCGGGCCGTCGCCGGCCTCGCGTTATCGCAATGCGTATCAGGAAATCGAAGACTTCTCGCAGTACGATGCGACGACGAAGATGAATGTGCGGGTTGAAGATCCGGCGCGTTTGCCCGACCTGTTGCAACGCGCTTTCCGCGAAGCCACTACGGGCGCACCGGGGCCGGTGCATCTGGAGTTGCGGCAGCATCATGGCGATGTCACGCTGGCGGAAGGCGTATACAGCGCCGTCATCGAAGAGAAATACAAAACGGTGCCGCCGTTTCGCGCGCCGTCCGATCCGGCGGCAGTCGCTGAAGCATTGAAACTGCTGGCTGCCGCGGAGCGTCCGGTCATCGTCGCCGGCGGTGGCGTGACGTGGTCTGGCGCGCAGGCCGAAGTCGTTGCGCTGGCGGAAAAACTGCAGATTCCGCTGGCGACGTCACTCAACGCCAAAGGCACTTTATCCGACAGTCATCCGCTTGCACTCGGCGTCATCGGCCTGTACTCGCGCGCCTGCGCCAACAAGGCGGTGGCGGAGGCCGATCTCGTGTTTTTCATCGGTAGCCAGACCGGCGGGCAGGTGACGACCAACTGGAAGGTGCCGAAATTCGGCACGCCGGTGATCCATCTCGATATTGATGCGCGCGAAATCGGCCGCAATTACGAAACCAAAGTCGGTTTGTTGGGCGACGCGCGTACGATATTGCGTCAAATGCTTGATCAGTTCGGTAGTGTCAAAGCGGTCAAACGCGATGCCTGGCATGCGCGCACGCGCGCACTCGTCGCTGAATGGAAGCAATCGTTCGCGTCCTTGTATGCGTCGGACGCGGTGCCGATGCGGCCGGAGCGTTTGTGCAAAGAGATTTCGAAGGCGTTGCCGGAAAACGGCATCGTCGTTTCGGACACCGGTCACTCGGGTATCTGGACCGGCGCCTTGATCGAATTTGAGAAGAAGGGCCAGCGTTTGATCCGCTGCGCCGGCTCGCTCGGCTGGGGCCTGCCCGGAGCGATCGGCGTGAAATGCGCGCAACCCGACAAGACGGTGGTGTGTTTTGCCGGTGACGGCGGCGTTTACTATCACATGGCTGAACTAGAAACGGCGGCGCGTTACGGCATCAACATCGTCCTGGTGGTCAATAACAACAGTGCGCTTAACCAGGAAATTCCGCTGGTCAACGGTGCCTATAAAGGGCTGCCTGGCGAGAAGAGCCGTGACATCTGGGGTTTTCTCGACGTGAATTTCGCCAAGGTCGCCGAAAACATGGGTTGTGTCGGCATCCGCGTGGAGAAGGCTGCCGATTTACCGGCGGCATTCGCAAAAGCGTTTGCCGCCAACAAACCGGTGGTGATCGATGTGGTGACCGATGAGCAGGCGATGGCGCCGACGGCGTGGACGGGCGGCGCGGGCGGCGGGCACTAGATTTAACGTTCAAGCGCAGCGTCTGATGTTAATAGCGCGCGCAACCGGGGGAGAGGTGCGATGAAGCAGACGATCAAATGCAGGCTCGTGGTGTTACTCGCTGCACAACTGTGCGCAGGTGCTGCAGCTTATGCACAAAGTTTTCCGGACAAACCGATCCGTCTGATCGTCGGGCCCGGCCCCGATGTGCTGGCCCGCATTGTCGGCGGCAGGATGACCGACAACTGGGGGCAGCAGGTCGTCGTTGATCAACGCCCCGGCGCCGGCGGCCTGATCGCCGCCGACATGGTGTCGAAAGCGCAGCCAGACGGCTACACGCTGCTGCTGACCACCGGCGCGTATACGATCAACCACACGCTGTATCCGAAGGCGCCCTACAACCTCGAAAAAGATTTCGCACCGGTGAGTTTGCTGGCATCGATATCCTTTCTGGTGATCGTACCGCCGTCGCTGCCGGCGAAGAACATGCAGGAACTGATCGCGCTGGCGAAAGCCAAACCGGGCACGCTGAATTGTGCGCATTCCGGTCCGGGCACCACAGCCCATCTTGGCTGCGAAATGCTGAAGTCCGCGGCGAAGATCGACATCGTCTCGATTCCCTATAAAGGCACGGTGCCGGCCATCATCGACGTCGTTGCTGGCCAGGCGCAGTTGATGTTCGCCGTGATGCAGGGCGGTCTGCCGCAGGTGAAGGCGGGCAAGTTGCGCGCGGTCGCCATCACCGGCAAGAAACGCCATCCATCGATACCCGACGTTCCAACGATCACGGAAGCTGGATATGGCGGCGCCGATTTCGTGACGTGGAACGGCATCCATATTCCGGTGAAAACGCCGAAAGCCGTCGTCGCGAAACTCA
Organism: Betaproteobacteria bacterium; assembly: GCA_025363435.1. Taxonomy (GTDB): domain Bacteria; phylum Pseudomonadota; class Gammaproteobacteria; order Burkholderiales; family SG8-41; genus PALSA-1004. Next base: position 236 of record JANYDY010000040.1, on the reverse strand, counting down.
ACGCCGAATTCGATCGCATTCTCAAACTGCAGGATGTCAAAGATCGCATGTTTGACCTCGGTCTCGACGGCGTCGGTGGCAGTGCGGAATCGTTCGGCGAATTCGTCAAGGAAGACATCGCGCGCTGGGCAAAAGTGATCAAGGAAGCTGGCGTCAAAGCGGAGCAATAGCGCACTTCAGGAAATCGGGGGAGTAAAAATATGGCAGAGCTTGGCGGATACACGATCGTGCACAAG
>JANYDY010000074.1 GCA_025363435.1 Betaproteobacteria bacterium | reverse complement strand
GTTTTTCTTCGCGTCTATCCACAGGCTTGCCGCGGCGTTGACCAGCGCCAGCGCCTGGCCTTTGCGCAAACCGAACTTGAGGAAATGCACGGGCTTGTTCAGGTTCTCAACCGGAATAACAATTTCAATCAGCAACTCGTCCTGCTTCAACGCAGTTTTGCGCGGGCCGACAAAAAACTCCCCCATCGGAACCTGCCGGTTGCCCGCCGGGCCGGCGATCACTGCCAGCGCATCAAGCGCCACCAGCGTCGGGCCGCTGTCGACCGACGGCACCGCGGTGACCAGATTGCCCCCGAGCGTGCCGAGATTGCGCGTTTGCACTGCGCCTATGGTGTGCGCCGCATCAACCAGTGCGGGAAACATCTCGCGTATCGTTTTTGAAGCCATGATTTCGCTGTGCGTGACCAATGCGCCGATGCAAAGTCCGCGCGCATTGACTTCGATCTTGCGCATGTCGCTGGCGCGCGAAATATCGATCACGGTTTTCAGCGCGTGGGTCGATGCCTTCAAATCGGCCAGCAGGTCGGTGCCGCCAGCCAGCACGCGCGCCGGTGCGTGTTCGGCCAGCAAGGCCACTGCATGACGCGAATCGGTGGCGGCGAAATATTCAAACGCTCGCATAATTAATCTCCGCTTTCTTTCTGCTGCATTGCCTGAACTATTCTGCCTTGATATTGGCGTCGCGGATCACCTTCGACCAGCGCACCGTTTCGTTCTGCACGAACTTCGTATATTCGGCCGGCGTATTCGGTGGTGCCAGTTCACCACCCAGTTCGGCGACTTTTTTGATGATCTCCGGCGACTTCAAAAAGCCGGTCATATCATCCGACAATTTCGCCACAATGTCCGGCGGCGTGCCGGCCGGCGCAAACACACCGAACCACGATTGTGCGGTAAAGCCCGGCAGGCCAGATTCGATAATGGTCGGCACATCGGCAATCTGCGCAACGCGGCGTGTGGTCGCCACGCCGAGCGCCTTGATCTTGCCGGCGCGGATAAATTGCAATGACGAACCAACGCCGTCGAAATTGAGATCAACCTGCCCCGAAATCAGGTCCACCACCGCCTGCGCGCTGCCCTTGTACGGGATGTGGTCCATCTTCGTGCCGGTCATTTGCATGAACAGTTCGGCCGCCAGGTGCTGTGAGCTGCCGTTGCCGCTGGAGGCGAACTTGAGCGGTACGCTGCGGCTTTTCGCCAGCGCGATGAAGCTTTTTACATCGGTCGCCGGCAGCGACGGATTCACCACCAGCACCAGCGAGGTGTAGGCGATATTGGAAATGGCGATAAAGTCTTTTGCCGGGTCATAACCCAGTTTGGGAAACAAGGCCGGCGCCACCGCATTCGAATTCATATGCCCAAACAGCAGCGTGTAGCCATCGGGTTTGGTCCTGGAGACGATTTCGGCGGCGATGGTCGATGCCGCGCCCGCCTTGTTGTCGACCACCACCTGCTGTCCGTATTGCGCGCTCAGGTGTTCGGCCAGCAGGCGCGCCATCACATCGGTAAAAGCGCCGGCCGGAAAGCCGATCACCATGCGCACCGATTTATTCGGATAAGGCTGGGCCTGCGCGGCAATGGTGCCGAGCAGCAATGCGGCGAGCAAAATGCGGACGGGTTTCATCGCAGAGTGGCAACCTTGAATTGGGGATATCCATATAAGGTACGACAGCAAAAACAGCCATTTACAGCCTGCTGCCCCGAAAATACCATCTGATATTCCAGTTTTGGACAGTTTATGTCAATAGCCGGCGAGCGGTGTATTTTTAACTGTTAATTATCATATATTTAAAAACAAGCGCTGATTATCCAAAATGGCTGTGATATTCTATAAAAACTCAATTCAGGGATTTCGGACCGCTTTCCGCGTCCGAAACCATCACGCCAGGCCATGAGTTTGGAAACACTCACATCTGCTGAAACCCGCGCCCCGCAACGATTGGTGCGGATAGACGTATACGAGCGCCTGCGCAGCGAAATCCTCTCCTGCGCGCTGCGCCCGGGCACCCGGTTGCAGGAAAAGGATCTCGCCGAGAAATACGGTGTCAGCAAGTCGCCGATCCGCGACGCCCTGCTGCGTTTGCAGGAACAGCATCTGATCGAGGTGTTGCCGCGCAAGGGCTACCGCGTCACGCCGGTGTCGGTGAACGAGATCGGCGAAATGTACGAAATGCGCTCGATTCTGGAGTGCTCATGCGTGCGCCGCCTGATCGACCATGCCAGCGACGCCGAACTTGCCGCGCTTGATGCACTGGCCGCCGCGCCGGCCGATTCGGGTGTCGCGCCGTGGATCCAGTACAACCGCAGTTTTCATCTGGCGCTCGCCAAGGCTTCTGGCAACAGCCGGTTGACGCGCGCGACCAGCGAAGTAATCGAACAATTCGACCGGCTGATTTACATGAACATGAGCAATATGTTGCGCGAAGCCGGCAACCTGCAGCAGTTTGTCGACGAACACCAGGCGATCGTCGCCGCGATCAAACGCCGCGACAAACGCGCCGCGGTGGCGTTGACACGCGAACACGTCGAGTCCTCGCGTGAACTGCTGCTTGAACAGATCGGCGCACTTGCCGTTGTCCCTTGATGTAATTGGAGGAGTAAAGATGGATATCTACCCGAACCACACCAAACAACAACTCGAAGCCGGCAAAATCGCTATCGGCATGGGCCTGCACCAGTCGCGCACGTCGGACATCGGCGCTATCGCCAAGACCTGCGGCTACGACTGGCTGTTCATCGACATGGAGCACTCGGCACTCGATATCGGCACCGCCTCGCAGATCGCCTCTGCTGCATTGCCGATCGGTATCTCGCCGCTAGTGCGCGTACCCGGCAAGGAACATCATCACGCCTCGCGCCTGCTCGACTCCGGCGCGCAGGGCATCGTCGTCCCGCATGTCGATTCGCTCGAAGAAGCGCAGAACGCAGTCTCATACTGCAAATATCCGCCGATCGGGCACCGCTCAATCTACGGCCAATTGCCGCAGTTCGGTTTCAAATCGCTGCCGTTGACACAGGCGACCAAACTCGCCAACGATGAAACACTCGTCATCATCATGCTCGAAACGCCGGCAGCGATCGGACTCGCCGATGCAATTGCGGCAACGCCAGGCGTCGATATCATTCTGATCGGCACCAACGATTTGTGCGCCGAGATGGGCATCCCGGGGCAATACGGCGACGCCAAAGTCGAAGCCGCCTACAAAACAGTAATCGATGCCTGCCGCAAACACGGCAAACATCCGGGCATGGGCGGCGTGGTCGACCACAAGCTGATGGACAAGTACATCAACATGGGCATGCGCTTCATTCTGTCCGGCAACGACACCGGCTTTCTGATGGCCGGCGCGCGCGCGCGTTCCGAATTCCTGCACGGACTTAAGTACTAATAGCGTCAACCGATTTACGAGGGAGCACCCCATGAGCATGGGCAAAAAACTGCGCACGCTGATGCGCGAACGCAAATATCTGTATACGCCGGGCATCACCACGCCGCTGCACGCGATGATCTGCGAAAAAGCCGGCTTCGAGTACTGTTATATGGGCGGCTATGACGTCTCGCTGACGCTGCTCGGCCTGCCCGACGTCGGCCTCATCACCGGCCCTGAAATGATCGCCAACGCCGGCAATATCGCGCGCTCGGTGAAAATCCCCGTGGTCGCCGATGCCGACACCGGCTACGGCAATGCGATCAATGTAATCCGCACTGTACGTGACTTCGAAGCCGCCGGCGTTGCCGCCATCCACATCGAAGACCAGGTCAGCCCGAAACGCTGCGGCCACGTCGCCGGCAAGATGGTGATTCCGCTCGAAGAAGCGGTCGGCAAAATCAAAGCCGCGCTGGACGCGCGCAAAGACCCGGACTTCATCGTTATCGCGCGCACCGACGCGGTTGCCGCGGTCGGTGGCGGTCTTGATGAAGCGATACGCCGCGCCAAAGCCTACGCAAAAGCCGGCGCCGATATGATCTTCCCGGAATTTCCGAACTCGGACATCGAAATGCCCAAACGTTTCGCCGCCGAGGTGCACAAGGAATATCCGGACCTGCCGCTGTATTTCAACTATTCATCCAACCTCAAGTGGTATGAATCCGGCCACACCTTCGACGACATCGCCAACATCGGCTTCAAACTCATGCACGTTTCACTCGCCGGCCTGCGCACCTCGATGCAAGGCATGTTCGAATACGCCGCTGATCTCAAGGCGCGCGGCGCCATCGCCGAAATCGAATACGAAAAACGCCTGCTCAACCATCCGATGGGCACTTCACACGAATTCGCCGGCTTCCCGCAGATCATGGCGCTCGAAGAAAAATATCTGCCCACCGACGAACTGAAGAAGAAATACCAGCAATCAGGGCAATGAGCCGATGAATTTCCGCGATGCGCAGAACATCGACGACCTGCGCGCGATCGCACGATCGCGCCTGCCGCGCATCGCCCGGGATTTTCTCGACGGAGGCGCCGAAGACGATCTCACGCTCGACAATAACCGCGATGTATTCCGGCGCATCCGTTTCCGCCCGCACACGCTGATCGACGTCTCGAAGCGTTCGGCGAATACGGAAATTTTCGGCAAGACCTTCAAGGCGCCGTTCGGCATCGCACCGACCGGTGCCGCCGGGCTGTACGGCTTCAAAGCCGACTCGGCAATGGCGCGCGCGGCGCGAGATGCCGGCCTGCCCTTCGTGCTCTCCACCGCCTCATTCGAACCGCTTGAAGAAGTTGCGCAGGCTGCGGCAGGCGGCACACTGTGGTTCCAGCTCTATATGGCAAAGAGCCGTGCGCCGGTAGAAAACCTCGTTAGCCGCGCGCTCAACGCAGGCTTCGAAGCGCTGGTCCTGGCCAGCGACGTCGCGGCGATGGGCAACCGCGAATACAACCGCCGCAACGGTTTCTCCACGCCGCTGAAAATGAATCTGCGCAATATTGTCGACGGCGCACTGCATCCGCGCTGGTCCTTTGATGTATTCCTGCGCA
>JANYDY010000068.1 GCA_025363435.1 Betaproteobacteria bacterium | reverse complement strand
ATCGCGCGCCGCCAGTATTTCAAGGTGGTTGCGCGCGATATCGATGGCGTGCGCGCGAAACGGCGTCGATTCCGGCATCGCATCGAGCTGCAGCAGCAGGCATTCGTTGAGTGTGCGCGCGCCGATGCCCGGCGGATCGAGATTCTGCAGGTGGCGCAGCGCGACGTGCAGTTCATCGACGTCAACTTCGAGTTCGGCCGGCAGCAGGGCGGCGAGCTCATCAAGATCCTGGTGCAGGTAACCGTCATCGTCGAGCGAATCGATCAGCAGCGTCAGCAATTGCTGGTCGCGTGCGGACAGTTTTACATGCGGCAGTTGCGCCACCAGATAGGCGCGCAGCGATTGTTCTTCGGCGGCCAGTTGTGACGAGCCGGCCTCGTCGTTTTCATCGTCGCGCGGTGTGCCGTAGCTCAATTCATTGCCGGTGAATTCACCGGCGTCGCTGTTGCCGCTTTCGTCGTTGCCGGAAGACGGCGATTCGTCGGAATTTGACGAAGAAGACTGCGCGGATTCTCCGGACGGTGGCGGGGTGTTGCCGCCGAGCGGTTCGTTGGGGCTGCCGTCTTCGCGTTCGAGCAGCGGGTTGTCGATCAGGAATTTTTCGATTTCCTGATTGAGCTCGATGGTCGACAGTTGCAACAGCCGGATAGACTGCTGCAACTGAGGCGTGAGCGTCAGATGCTGGGAAAGCCTGAGCTGGAGCGAGTGCTTCATGAGGCCGGGAGGCTCAGTGCAATTGACTGTGGAGTTTCGGCATCGTTGGCGTCGTCTCTGGAATGAGCACCGGACGCTGTCACCTACAGCCGGAAATGCTCTCCAAGATAGACTTTTCGCACGCTTTCATTATAAACGATTTCGTCCGGCTTGCCGTAAGCAAGCACTGCGCCGCCGTTGATAATGTAGGCGCGGTCGCAAATTCCCAGTGTTTCCCTGACGTTGTGATCGGTAATCAGGACGCCGATCCCGCGTTCTTTCAGGAAGGTGATGATTTTCTGGATATCCATCACGGCGATCGGGTCAACCCCGGCGAACGGCTCGTCGAGCAGGATAAAGCGCGGATTGGTCGCCAGCGCACGGGCGATTTCGACGCGCCGGCGCTCGCCGCCTGACAGGCTGATGGCGGGGTTTTTGCGCAGCGCTTCGATATTCAGGTCGCGCAAAAGATCGTCGAGCCGGATAGCGATCTGCGCCGGGTCGTCGTGATGCAGTTCGAGTACGGCGCGGATATTTTCTTCAACCGTGAGCCGGCGGAATATCGAAGCCTCCTGCGGCAGGTAAGAAAGCCCGAGCAGGGCGCGGCGGTGGATCGGCATGTGCGTCAGCCGCTTGTCGTCGAGATAAATTTCGCCGCCGTCGAGCGGCACCAACCCGACCATCATGTAAAAGCAGGTGGTTTTGCCGGCGCCGTTGGGGCCGAGCAGTCCGATTATCTCGCCGCTGCGCACTTCGAGAGAAACGTCGGCCACCACCACGCGTGACTTGTAACGTTTCTTGATTTGTACAACCTTGAGTTCGCTCATGCTTTAGTGCGAAACGGGTGACGCAGGCGGGCGCGCGACTTGCGGTGCGCGTTCAACGCGGCTTGCCGGGCGGGTTTTCGCGCGGGTTAGCGACGTCGGTGGCGGGTTTCAGCGGCAGCGCCGGTGCAGCGGGCGTGTTGTCGCGGCTCTTCGGTTGAATGATTGCGCGCACGCGGCCTTCGGGATTGCCGGCCGAGGCGGCCTGCTTGCCGCCGCCGGTGACGCGGAAGAATTCGGTCGCTGCGTCGTAGGAGATGTAATTGCCGCGCACGTCATCGTTGCCCTTGGTGAGGTGGGCGCGGTTGAACATCTGCACCTTGTCGGCCTTGCTGTCGTACTCAATACGCTCGGCGAAACCCTCGACGTATTCGTCGTAGCCTTCGCGTTTTTGCCGGAAGCTCGCGAGGTTGCCCTGCGCAATGCCGGTTTTGAAACCGTCGGCATCCTGCTGCACGATCATGCGGTCGCCGCGGATGGTCAGCGTGCCCTGGGTGAGCACCACGTTGCCATCGAAAGTGGCGGTTTGTTTGGATTCGTCGACGGTGACGCGGTCAGCTTCGAGATTGACCGGTTTGCCGCGGTCGCCTTTTTCGGCGTGCGCGGGCATGACGGTGCACAGCAGCGCGCATGCGAGCGCCAGCAAAACGCCCGGTACTGTCTGCTGCGTTGTGCGGCGCGGTTCAGCGCGCCGGTCGGTTTTTTTCATACCTGCCTCGGACGTTGGAGAGCAACTTCAAAACACGGGTTTCACTGTTCAATTCTAAGCCAACCGCGGTAATCAGCATATTGGCATCTGAAATCCGCACTTCGCGGTCGGTTTGTGCAAGATGCGCCTCCGGCATGACATGCAGCCAGGTTGTTTCCATGATGAGTTCGCTGTTGCCTTCGCGGGCGGCGCGCACCAGCCGTACTTCATCGCTCAGATAGGCGTTTTCGCCGTTGCTCGACAGCAAGGCTGTTTTTGCCGTTACCGTGAGGGCCTCGATTTTGCCGCGGAAACTGACCAGCCGCGGCGCATCAAGGTGGGTGCTGTCGTCGTCCGGAAAATGCGCCATGCGTTTTGCGTGCAAGGTATGTTGCGGCCGTCCGTCGGTGCCGATGCGGGTGGCGGAAAAATTTTCGATCACATAGTCGGGGTCATGGCGCGCCTTGCTGTCGACGCCGGCTTCCGGCGGTTGCACTTCGTGGTCCAGCCAGACGGTCACCGCGGCGAGGATCGCCAGCATTGCAACCGGAAACCATGCGGTCAGGCGCTGCATTATTTCAGGTACATCTGCAGGCGCGCATCCAGCGTGCCCTGCGCGTGCATGATCAACTCGCAAACCTCGCGCACGGCGCCGCGTCCGCCGCTGGCGCGGCTCACATAGTGCGCATGCTGCCTGACGATGAGCGGCGCTTCCGGCACCGACAGGGCGAGTCCGCAGCGCGTCAGCACCGGCAGGTCGACCACATCGTCGCCCATATAAGCGGTTGCCGCCGCATCAAGCTTGCGCGCCACCAGCAGTTCGGCGAAAGCGCGCGCTTTGTCTTCGACGCCCTGATAGACGAGTTCGATGCCGAGATTTTTCGCGCGCAATTCGACGATGCGCGAGGTGCGGCCGGTGATGATGGCCAGTTCGACACCGCTTTCACGCAGCATTTTCATGCCGTGGCCGTCGAGCGAATAGAACGCCTTGATTTCCTCGCCGTTGTCATTCAGATAGAGCGCGCCGTCGGTCATTACACCGTCGACATCGAAGGCGGCGAGCTTTACCTTGCGGGCCCGCTCATGGACATTCTGCATTTTGCATTTCCCGGTGATAGACGCGGCGGCCGGCGTGGCTGTGGCTAGATGACCTTGGCCCTGAACAGGTCGTGCATATTGAGTGCGCCGATCAGGCGCTGCTTGTCGTCGACCACAATCAACTGGTTGACTTTGTGTTCTTCCATGATCTGCACGGCTTCGACGGCGAGTTTTTCCGCCGTGATGGTGCGCGGTCCGCGTGACATCACCTGTGCAATGGTAGTGCCTTCGACCTGCACGCCTTTTTGCAAGGTGCGGCGCAGGTCGCCGTCAGTGTAGATGCCGGCGACGCGGCCGTCTTTGTCGAGTACCGCGGTGATGCCCATGCGCCCGCGCGTCATTTCGATGATCGCTTCGGACAGCGTTGCCGTTTCCGCCACCTGCGGGGCGTCGTCGCCGGCGCGCATGACATCACGCACATGCGTCAGCAGCTTGCGGCCGAGGGCGCCGCCCGGATGCGAGCGCGCAAATTCGTCGCGGCTGAAACCTTTCGCCTGCATCAATGCGATGGCGAGTGCGTCGCCGAGTGCCAGTGCGGCTGTGGTGCTGGCGGTTGGCGCGAGATTGAGCGGGCAGGCTTCTTTTGCAGCACCCGCGTACAGATGCGCGTCGGATTCGCGCGCCAGACTGGAGTCGGCGTTGCCGGTGAAGGCAATCAACCGTGCGCCCTGGCGCTTGACCAGCGGCACGATGGCCAGCAGCTCGGCGCTCTCGCCGGAATTCGACAGCGCGATGAAGACGTCGTCGCGCGTCACCATGCCGAGGTCGCCGTGGCTGGCTTCGGCCGGGTGTACAAAATAGGCCGGCGTGCCGGTGCTCGACATGGTTGAGGCGATTTTGCGCGCGATGTGGCCGGATTTGCCGATGCCGCTAACGGTAACGCGGCCCTTGCAGGCAAGGATGATATCGACTGCGCGCTGAAATTGATGATCGAGCCGCGCGATCAGGCCGTGGATCGCCGCCGCCTCGATTTCGAGTACTTCGCGGGCGAGATCAAGTATGTCGCCGCCGCCTGCCGGGTGCTTCTTTGCGTCGCGCTTTGTCATAGCGATGCAGTATAACAAAACCGTCACCTGCGCCCCGCGCAAACGATGTTGCAATTCACACGCGATAGGGCATTATCGGGGTCGAAGCCTGGCGCCCATATCATGCAAAATTCGCTGCACACCGTACTGATCTTTCTCGCTGCCGCAGTGCTGGTTGTGATTCTGTTCCGCCAGCTGAAGCTGCCGGCGATGCTCGGCTATCTGCTGGTCGGACTGCTGATCGGCCCGCACGGGCTGGCTTTGATTGCAGACAACAACGATACCCTGACGCTTGCCGAATTCGGCGTCGTCTTCCTGATGTTCAGCATCGGGCTCGAATTCAGTCTGTCCAAGCTGATGACCATGCGCCGCATCGTTTTCGGTCTCGGCGCGACCCAGGTCGCGTTGACGCTTTGCGCGGTCACGGCGCTGACGGTATTTGCTGGCGGCGACTGGCGTGCCGGTGTGGTTCTCGGCGGTGCGCTGGCCATGTCGTCAACTGCAATTGTCAGCAAGATTCTCGCCGATCGCCTTGAGCTCAATTCGCAGCACGGACGCCAGGTCATCGGCGTGTTGTTGTTTCAGGATCTCGCCGTGGTGCCCTTGCTCATTCTGATCCCGGCGCTGGCAGGCGCGCCGGCGGAAATGGCGCCGGTGCTCGCGCTTGCACTGGCCAAGGCGGCGGTTGTGTTGTCTATCCTGCTGTTCTTCGGCCAGCGGCCGATGCGTGCGTGGTTTCATCTGGTAGCGACGCAGAAATCGTCCGAACTGTTCGTTCTCAACGTTCTGTTGATTACGCTCGGGCTTGCGTTCATCACCGAGCAGGCCGGCTTGTCGCTGGCGCTGGGCGCGTTTATTGCCGGCATGCTGATTTCGGAAACCGAATACCGCTATCAAGTCGAAGACGATATCAAGCCGTTCCGCGACGTGCTGCTTGGATTGTTCTTCGTTACGATAGGTATGAAACTCGATCTCGCACTGGTGTTCGAGCATGCGCTGTGGGTCATCGCGGCACTGCTGTTTCTGCTGGCGTTGAAAGTGGCGCTGATTACTGCCTTGAGCCGGCTGTTCGGCAGCGACACCGGCGCCGCCTTGCGCACCGGCCTCGATCTGGCGCAGGGCGGTGAGTTCGGCTTCGTGCTGCTGTCGCTGGCGGCGCCCCTCGATCTGGTGCCGGCCGCCCTGCTGCAAACCGCGCTGGCTGCAATGGTGCTGTCGATGCTGGCCGCCCCTTTCATCATCGAGCGCAGCGAACACATTGCGCGCCACATCAGCGGCGCCGACTGGCTGGCGCGCGCGATGGAATTGCATAATGTCGCGGTGCAATCGATGGCGGTGAAACGCCATGTTGTGATCTGCGGATACGGGCGCAGCGGGCAGAGTCTGGCGCGTTTGCTCGGCGCGGAAAAAATTCCGTTTATCGCGCTCGACGCCGATCCGGCGCGGGTGCGCGAGGCCGCTGCCGCCGGCGAGCATGTTGTGTTCGGTGATGCGGCGCGGCGCGAGGTGTTGATCGCCGCCGGTGTGATGCGGGCGAGCGCGCTGGTGGTGTCAGTGGCCGAAACCGCGCTGGCTTTGCGCGTGCTCGAACATGTGCGCAGCGCGCGCCCCGATCTACCGGTGGTGGTGCGTACCTTCGATGACACCGATCTTGACCGCTTGCGCGAAGCTGGCGCGTCGGAAGTCGTGCCGGAAATCATGGAGGGCAGCCTGATGCTTGCTTCGCATGCGCTGATGTTGCTGGGTGTTCCACTCAACCGCGTGCTGCGCCGCATTCGCGACACGCGCGAGCAGCGCTACGGAATGCTGCGCGGTTTTTTCCATGGCGCCACCGACCAGGCTGAAGACAGTGCGCACAAGGGGCAGCGGGTTTTGCATTCTGTGCTGATTGCGCAGGGTGCGGCGGCTGTCGGCAAAATGCTCGGTGAGTTGGAGCTTGCCGCGTATGAAGTTGAGGTGCGCGCCATGCGGCGCGGCGGTGTGCATGTGGAGTCGCCGCCGCTCGAACGACGCATTGCCGAAGGCGACGTGCTGGTGTTGTTCGGTTCAGAGCAGAATTGCGCCGCGGCGCAGATCCTATTGATGCAGGGTTAGTTGCGCCGCGCTATTACTTCGGGTAAACCCCTGGACGAAAAAAAGCCCGCCGAAGCGGGCTTTTTATTACTGCCTGACGCGGTCTTGTTAGAACAAGCTGGCGCCGCCGCAGTTGGTGTCTACCGTTGCCGAGCTCCAGGCCGTGGCAAGGTAACACTGGGCTGCCGCACCGCCGACAGGGGCCACACCGCCCGTGCCGCCGCCGTCGTAGGTCGAAAACTGGAAAGTGCCGCCGACCGGATTGCCATCGTCGATCTTGCGGTCGATTTCAGCCATGATGTCTGACGGAATCTGGTTACCGGTTTTCAGATTGTGGCGGGCTGCGCCAGCGCCGGTGCCGTACACGGCGTCATACACAACGCGCAGGTAACGTGCATACGGGTTGGTCGGGGCCGAGCCGGTTGTTTCCGGCACCACCGCGTAGGTAAAGCTGCCGTTGATGAAGCCGGCTTTCGACAGATGTTCCCAGGCGGCGATATGTTCGTCGATCGCGCCGCCGCCGCCGCCGCTGGTTTCGATACGGCCGTTATTGTTGCCGTTCGAAGTTGCGGCGACGTTGGCAATGTTCGGGTTGGCCTGGCTGTAATCGCCGGGCAATGCGCGGAAGCGGTCAAGAAAGCCGAAGTAGGCGGCTTTGGTGCCATCCTGTTGCGAAATCAGGTTACGGACGCGCGCGCTCTGGATCAGTTCCTGACCCTTCAGAACACCGCCCAGCAGCAGGCCGATGATCACCAGCACGATCGCGATTTCGATCAGCGTAAAGCCTTGTTGTTTTTTTGCCACGATTGACCCCTTTTTAGGATGAGACTTGGATTGCCGTGTGTTTCTAGGTGCAAAATTTATGCCCAGGAATTGAGGTCGCAGGCTCGGTGTGCCGCGTTGCCTGAAGCGGCCTCAATGCACCCGTTCCGGTGCGTGCGAATTCAACATAAATAATTGTATTTAAAATATAAATTATATGTTTTAGACTTGCTGGGCAGGCCGATGGGGGCGGTGTTAATCGCTAGAACTCGGGTTTTTTAGGCCGCGTCGGGCGTCCATTTTTCGTCATACCTGTCTGATTATCGACATTTTTCATCTCTTCCAGGCGATTGGTGAGGAAGCGCAATTCGTGTTCGTCCGTGATGCGCCCTTCTGCCAGCAGGCCGCCCAGCATGATGGTTGCGCTCTCCAGTTCACCGATGTCTTCCAGTATGAATATCTGCATCTGGCGCGCCCAGCTCGGCGCTGCCGGCGCGTGACGGGTGATGTCGGCGGCGTAACGCAGTGCCAGCGCGTCGTCATGCATGCGGTGTTTGGCCATGATCGATACGTGGGCGAGCCAGCGCCAGCGCACATCGGGATCCAGCAGAAATTGATCGCGCACGAAGTCGCCCATCAGGCGCTGTCGTGCCGGATCGGGTACCTGCGAATAAACCTGCGAGGCGAGCATCAACGGGTACTGCCCCGAGGGGTCGAGTCCGATGATGCGCTCGAGCCAGCGGATCACGCGCGCATAGTCGAGCTGACTGAACGGAATGCTGATACCGGGCTGGTTGTCGAAGGCCTGTAAATAGAGCGTGGTCAGTTGCGCCAGTGCGACCGGCTCGCCGAGGCTGGCGACGCGAAATACTTCGCTGGCGGGAGGCGCTTCGAGCGCTTCGGCGCGCGCCACCGGTTTGGGCTGCGTGAACTGCACGGCGATTTGCAGACCCAGCGCCGCAATCAGTACTGCGAACACTGTGCGGGGAACCGCGGCGAGCGGGCGTTCGTCGCGCACGATCAGAGGTTGCGCCGGTAAAAATCGAACATCGCTGCCGCAATCAACAGCGTTGAATACAGCGCGGCCTGGGCAGCACAGGCGCCGATCGCCGGCCAGCCTGCAGCGGCATCCGCCAGCCAGGCGCTTTGCGTAAAGCGATCAAGCGCCGGCATCACCAGCGCGAGCCCGTCGACCAGCCATGCCATGACCTGATGCGACAGCACGTGTTCGGCCGCCAGCGGCGAGGCGCTCATCAATTGAATTGCCGTTAGGGTGCGCGTCAGCAGATAAAAACCGGCGACGAAACTCGCCGCCGGCATCAGATGGGTAAAGGTCATGACGCAAAACAAACTAAGCGCTGTCACGACCGCAAGTTCGAGGGCGAGCGATATGCTCCACTGCAGTACCGCGGCGGGTGGTGCCAGCATCAATTGCGGCGCACCGGCAATCAGCGCCATGATCAGCGCGATAATCAGATAGCCGAGCAGGCGGCCGGCGACGTAATGCGAACGCCGCAAATCGAACGACAGGGTAAGTTCAAGGCCCTTGTCGTTGAATTCGCGCACAATGCAGGTCAGGATATAGAGGCTCAGCACGAAAACCGCGACGAGGCGCGAGGCGGCTGCGGAAAAGACGATTTGCATGCGCACGCTTTCGGTGATCGCCAGCTGCTGCAAAAAATACGCGGCGCCGAATACCAGCAGCAGTGCGATGACAAAAAGCCCGGCAAGGCGGGTGCGCCAGGCTTCAAGCAGTGTGAAACGCGCGAGAGTTAGAATACGCCGGTGAGTCATTGATTTTCAGCCGTTGCCCGTGCCGTTGGGCGGCCAGTATAAACCAAACGGCAAGCGTCCCAGCAGACGCAGCATAAGGCCGGAGATGAGGCGAAATTGGTAAACGAAACTGTCGCAGGCTTGCGTCAATCGCTGATTGTTTCGCGGCCGCACTGGTGGTTTGGCGCCATGCTGCTTTCATTGCATGCGGCGCTGGCCTGGGGCATCGACAGTCTGTTCGCGCGCGCCATGCTGTTTGCGCATTTCGGCGTGTTCCTGATGTGGCAGCCGCTGTGGCGCGGCGAGCGCAGTCTGGAAACACGTCATGCGTTTGTCATTATCGTCGTCGGCATCATGCTCACGGGCTGGAGCAACTGGTGGTTGATGGCGGTGTGGCTGGCCTTGTTGTTCGGTTTGATCGGCGGCAATCTGATCGGCAGCGAGCAGCCGCGTCAGCGTACTGCCGCGATGCTCGGCGCCTTGTACCTGCTGTCGCTGCTGCTGATCTGGGTGGTGCCGCATTTGTTTGCCGATCAGCGCTTTGACGAAGTATTGACCGGTACGGTGCGTTACGGGCTGCTTCTGCTGCCGCTGGCAATCATGCTGGTGCCGGCGCCCGCCAGCGCGCGTTCTTCGCCGCTCACTGTTGACCTTTTTTACAGCGTCATGCTTTTTCTGCTGGTGACCGGGCTGGTCCTCGGCAGCTTCGTCGTCAAACAGGTCAGTCACGGCAACTATCCGCTGGCGCTCGCGCAAAGCCTGATGGTGATGGCGCTGGTGCTGATGATATTGAGCTGGCTGTGGAATCCGCACAGCGGCTTCATGGGCCTCGGCCATCTGATGTCGCGTTATTTGATGAGTCTGGGCCTGCCGTTCGAACGCTGGGTAAAGGCGCTGGCGGATCTGGCCGAGCGCGAGCGCGATCCGTCGCGTTTTTTAGCGCTGGCGATGCAGGATATGTGCGCGCTGCCGTGGGTATCCGGCGTGATCTGGCAGGTGCCGCTGGGCAGCGGCGAACTCGGGCGCCGTTCGCGTTTTCAGGCCGAATATTCTTTTCAGGACGTGACCCTGACGTATCACACCAACTGGCCGCTGAGTCCGGCACTGTTGTTGCATTTGAAACTTCTGACCCAGATGCTCGGCCATTTCTACCACGCTAAATTGCGCGAGGAAGTGCAGCGCCAGAACGCTTACACGCAGGCGATACACGAGACCGGCGCGCGGCTTACGCACGACGTGAAAAATTTGCTGCAGTCTTTGCGCTCGTTGTGCGCTGCCGTCAATAGCAGCGGCGCTGACGAAGCCGCCGCTCTGCAGGGCCTGGTCAGGCGGCAGTTGCCGCAGATCGCGCAACGCCTCGCAACCACCCTGGATAAACTGCAGGCGCCGGGGCAAACCGCCAGTACGCAGGGTGACGCGGCGACCTGGTGGGGCGCGCTGATACAGCGTTATACGCGCAACGAGATCAAATTTTCCACCGTCGGCGAAATTGCGGGACTGATGCTGCCGGTTGAATTGTTCGACAACGTGGCGGAGAATCTTTTGCAGAACGCAATCGCCAAGGCGCAGCAACATGCCGGCACGCAGATCGAGGTGGCGTTCTCTGCGGACGGCGGCGGGACTCTGCGGGTTTGCGATAACGGCGCCCCGGTGCCGCAGTCAATCGCGGTAAAACTGCTGTCGGCGCCGGTGCAGTCCTCGCAAAACGGTCTGGGTGTTGGCCTCTATCATGCGGCGCGCTTGGCCGGGCAACTGGGCTACCGGCTTGAGCTTGCCGAGAATCGCGCCGGTAGCGTGTGTTTCAGGCTGACCGGGGCCGGACCGGTCAAGGCAACTTCTGCGCCGTGATCATCTTGTTGAGCAGTATCGCTGTCGAAAGCCACACCACCTGATCGTCAAATTCACCGGCGGCCGCACCGGGCGCGCTGAGCGTGCGGCTGATAAAAGCCGTATTGCCGTCGCTGTTGGCGAGTTCGTCGGCGCCCATCGGCGGCGCGTTGAGCGACCGCGTTAGCGCGTTGACCGCGCCATAACCGTTGCGGCCGTGCGAAACCAGCACCGCCGGTGCACTGTTGGTATATGTCGTCATCGTGCCGCATGAGGTCGCCGGGCATTGCACCGAGATGTTGCCCACGCTGTTCAATTTGAACGGATTGGCGCGGTCGGTGAATGCCGCAGTTGCGCGGTAGCGGAAATAATTTCCCCAGCTGTCAGTGCCCGTGATGCCCAGTGTCGCCCATGGCAGGTTGCCTTCGGCAACCGCGCAATTGGTCGCACCCGCGTTGAGATCCTCAATGCCGTCGTTGGCGCCCGCGCCCGCGGTGCGGTCGGGGCAGGGTAGATAACCGTTGGCCATTGCGAAACCCATCAATGCGTCGGAAATCTGCGTCAGCGAGTTCTGCGTTTCGGTCAGTTGCCGTTGCTCGACCTGTGCGGTCAAGGGGGTCAGCAATGCCGACAGCATGACAGTCACCAGCAGCATGCCGATGGCGCACTCGATCAGCGTAAAGCCGGAGTATTTTGCCGGGTGCGAGCGATTGTATTGGTGTGACATGAGTTGGTCCCCCTTTATTGAAGAGTGAATGCGATTCGGGTTTTTGCGCTGCCGCCGGCAACACCCGCGAATGAAATAACCGCGCGTGTTCCGGGGGCGGGTGTATTCGAGATTCCGCCGACCACGGTGGTGCCGGCCGGCAACGCTGCGGCGGTCTGTGTGGAAAATGCACCGCCGCATTGCGCAGCGGTACCTGCGCCCGAGCAATTGCTGTCGATCGAATAGCTGATTGTTGTGCGCCAGTGATTGTGGTCGAACCAGGCCATGTTCTGTGCCGTCATGATCTGGTTGAGCAGTGTGTCGTCGCTCGGCAGATAGCCGCGCGCCGTCGCCGGCAAGGGTGCGTTCAGCGGTGACGCATCGCATTGCGTTGACGTGGCGCATGCGGTGGCCGGCCACGGCAATTTAACCTGACCTTGTGCGGCAGTGGCGGCAAGGTATTTCGCCAGTACCGTCTGCAGTTCGGCGGCGACGCGTCTTTGCACCAGCGCGAAAATGTCGTCGGCCGCAATTGCTGCGAGCCGGTCGTTGTGATCAGCACCTGCCGCCAGGCGCAGGCGCAGCGGATCAGCCGGATTGTACGACTCGAGATATTGCGTGAAATCATTTGCGTGCGCACTGTCGCGCAGCTGTGCTGCAAGCAATTTCCCGGGCGCGAACACTACCGCTACCCACGGCGCGGCAGTAACCGCGCGCGGCGCGTCACACGGCCAGGCCGTCGATGCGGCCTGACTGTCAGCGCATTCGTAGCCGTTGATTTGACCGCTGGTGCCCGGGTTGATGATTTTTGCGCTGCTGTCGTGATAGGCCGGTGCGATCATGTACCACAGCCGCTCGCCGTCCGCATCGCGCAGATCGGGTAGGCCGAGCGTGCGCCACGGCAGGCGGCCGATGCTACTCGGACACGCCGACCCCGCCAGCAGATCGGCGATGCCGTCGTTGGGGACGTTGTTGCCGGCAATGTTGGTGACGGCGTCGGGGCAGGGCAGGCTGCCGGGATGGTTGGCATCGCTGGCCGCGCGGCTGATCAGAGCCTGCTTTGCCTGGGCGAGAACTGCCGAGGTCTTGCCGGAGAGTTGTTTTCCGCTCGTGGTAGTTGCCAGCGTGGTTGCGGCGGCGGTGGCCACAGCACCTATGGTGGCGATCGTTGCCAGCAGCGCGTAGCCGCGCTCGTTTTGCCGCCGTTTTGTTGCACCCCGGTTCATCATCGCTCCCCCCAGTCAGCCTGCCGGCGCTGACCGGTGGTGCGAGAGCTGCTATCTCGCTTCCGGGGCGCCCGGCGTTTCGTCCTGCGCGTCGCGGGCTGCGGCGCGTGGTTTTCTTTGCATCCTTGAGGAGGATTCTATGGAGTCGGGTGCTGTCTCCGATGTGCGTTTTTGTACAGCTGCCGCATCATTTCCGGCGACCGGCAGCGGCGCTTTGTCTTCAAGCTTGAGCGGCGGGCGTATCTTGTAGTTTTCCTCGACCGTGCCGCTGATGATTTCAGCGGTTTGCCCGACCTTGAGATCCATGCTGCGGCCGCTTTCGGGGACTTGCAGTTTGACGCGCGTGTCGTTGCGGTTGGTTGAAATATTCAACCCGCCGGAGCTTCGCTCGGTAATCGGCTTGTTGTTCAACCACACCGTATTTTTTCCGTCGCTGCGCTGGATCATGCCGTTGAAGCGCACCGTTTGCGGCACCGGTGCGGCCGCGGTCGGTGCGGTCGGCGGGCGTTCGTTTTCTTCATTGCCGATCTCAACACGAACGTTCTGTTTGCGTGCGGCATCCAGCACGGCGCGTTGCGCCGGCGTAAAGAACATGCGGCCGATTTCAGCCGCCGTGGCCAGACCGGAAATCATCATCAACAAGATTGCGAGCAAGCTGCGCGTGCTCATGGTTTTTTCTCCGCTGCCGCCGTTGCTGCGGCCGGCGCGGTTACCGTAATCCAGGACAAATCGCATTCGGCGCGCAGATTGGGCTGATAACGCACTGCGCTGGTGGCGGTGATGTTGGCGGTGCCGGAGCGGTCCATCTGGCATTGATTGACCGAAAAGAAGCCCGCGCCCTGTTTGCCCAGCGTGCTCAGCAGGCGCATCAGATCACCCTCATGCAGCAGGTTGAAATTGATTTTCATCGTCGAATGGTGAATTACCAGTTGCCCGGGATTGAGTTCGCCGGCAAAGGGATAGGGTTGTTGCGCGCCGATCTGATAGCTGACACCGAACAACTGGGATTGCTGATTGGAAAGACGCAGGCCCTCAACCCAGTTCAGGCGTTGTTCTTCACCGACAAAACCGATATTTTCCAGATTCCTGTAGCTTGGCAGCTGGCGAACGATGATCTGCTTTTCATCGCCCGAGCGTTGCAGTTTAGTGCGCGCGTCGCGCATCTGGTTGGTTTGTTGCGCCAGGTCGCGCCGCAATGCGGTGAACGACTGGTTCAGATAAAAAATTGCCGCCGACCCGATCGCGATAATCACCGCAAGCAGGATCAGAGGGTTGCGCAGCGCTTTTAGATCGTCGGTATTCATACGGATTGTTTAAATACGACGACCAGTTTGAACTCGGCCTTGCCGATCTGGTCGCGGTTTTCGGTGGTGTTGCCTGACAACGACAGCGTTGGATTGATGTCGAGCGGCAGTTTCGCGATCTTGACTTCAGCAACCTCCGGTCGCTTCGAGAGCGTGGCGGCAAACGTTTTGATCGATTCAATGGCCGCCCGGTAATCGCCGCGAAACGGTCGTACTTCGCCTTCGATCAGCGCGCTTTGTTTGCGCGCGTCCGCGCCGGGCAGCGGCGGCGGCGCATTCGGTGCGGCAACCGGCGCGGTGGCTTTCGCGCCATCCACGCCGATTTCAATGCGATCGTATTTCCAGCCGAACAGCTTCATGTAAATCGCCGGGTTCTGCTCCAACGCCTCGCTCACCAGTTCCATCATTAGTTCAGGCGAGCGTGTGGTGGCGCCGATTTTTTTTGAAATCTCGACCGCGCGTTCGAGATTGTCCGCCGTCGTTGGTGCCGCCGGAAACTCGCGGGTCGCCGCCAGATACTGCGCCTGCAGATCGGCGGTTTGGCGCTTGGCGTTATCGATATCAAGGCCGGTATCGACGATCTGGTAGACATTGACCGCGCACCATGCGGCAATGGTCAGGGTTGTCAGCCCGGTCAGTACATAAAGGCCGCGCCGCAATTGATGCTGGCGGAAGCCCGCGGTTACCGTCGCCGGCGCGAGGTTGTTGTCGGGCGCGCGCAAACCGAGCAGGTGCAAATAGAGGGCGTCGTTCGACGATTCGAGCGCCGGCACAGTAATGCCGAGATTTGTCGATAATTGCGCGCGATCAATGCGGCGGCAGTCGATGTTCGGGCTGTCTCGCGCGATCGTTTGCACGAGTTCGCCGAGACTGTCGTCGCGATCGACGATCAGCACCGACAAATGTTCGTCGAGCGTCATCACCCGCAGCGCGTGCAGATAGAGCCGTGTATTCGAAATTTCCTCGGCGTAACCCTTGGTCAGGTTGCCGCCTTTGGCTTCGGTGCGCGCGAGGCGGCTGATGCGCAGTTTCTGGTCGCGGAAATAGGTCAGCCGCATACCGGCGTTGTGCAGCGAAACCAGCAGCAGATTCGGTTGTTTAAGACTCAGTTTGTCGAGCAGCCCGGCGCTGACTGTCGGCAGCAGATAAATGCCGACCACCGGCAGGTCGCGTTCCTGTATCGCCTTGAGCCAGTTCGTAATCAGTTCGGGGTTGGTCAACGCGCAGAACAGATAACGGTCGTCGCGGCGTTTGCTGGTGTCGCGGCCCTGCGGGCGGGCGCTGAAATACGGCGTGTTGCGGTAATGCTGTTTCAACTTGCGGTTGAGCATTTCGCTGCGGTCGCTGCCGAAGCTGTGCGGCATCGATTCGAAACGGTAGTCTTCTTCGACCGCATCGACGATCATTTTGACCGGCATGCGTTTCGTTTGCTGCAGAAACTCCTTGAATGCGACAACGCCGTTCTCGTCGTTGACAAAAACGGTGCAGGATGAAAAGCGGCCGCCGTGCCAGTGCGCCGCACTGACCTGGGCGGCTGAAACGCAAATGAGGAGACTGTCGGCCATGTTTTATGAAGAATTCCGCTGCCTGTAACCCGGTCAGGTTTTTACTTTACCCAGAATATCATATACCGGTCCGAGCACTGCCCACAGGATGAACATCATCATGCCGCCCATGAAAACGGTCAGCGCCGGCCCGATCATCGCCATGCCCTTGTCCACTGCGTCCTTGACGTCGCGGTTGTAGAAGTAGGTGACGTTCATCAGCGCCGTATCCAGCGCACCGGTCGCTTCGCCGACGCGCAGCATGCGGATCACCAGCGGCGGGAAAACGCCGAGGTTCTGAAATGTTTCGGTCAGGCTCTCGCCGGCGTTGATCTGCTGGCCGGCGCGCATCAGGCCGTCGGCGATAACACGGTTGCCGACGATGTCTTCGGAAGTCTTGATCGCATCAAGGATAGTGATGCCGGACTGGTACATCAGCGCGAAGAGGTTTGTGAATCGCGACATGATGATCTTTTGCATGATCGGTCCGACGACCGGCAGATGCAGCTTGGTGTAGTCCCAAAGGTATTGCGCTTTCTGGCTGCGTCTGACGATGATCACTGCGCCAACCGCCAGCATGATCGGGATGCCGAATACGAATGGCCAGTAATTGACGACGAAACCCGAGACGAAAATCAGCGCACGTGTCTGTAAAGGCAGCGCGACGCCCATGGCTTTGAGCAAGGTCACGATCTGCGGCACCAGATACACCAGCATGAAGACCATGACGGCGGACACTACCACCAGCACGAACGCCGGGTACATCAGCAGTTGCTTGGTTTGCGAGGCAAGCTCGTCCTGCCATTTCAGCGTGGTGCCGAGATTGGCGAATATGTCGGTGAGGCGGCCGGCCTGTTCGCCGGCGCGTATCAGGCTGACAAACACGTTGTCGAATACGTTGGGGTGCTGCGACATCGCCTGCGACAGTATGCGTCCGCCTTCCATATCTTCAGTCAGCGTAGTGAGGATTTCGCGGAAGCGCGGGTTTTCGATCGAATCGCGCAGGTCGCGGATACCTTCGAGTATCGGAATGCCGGAGCGCGAAATCTGTTCCATGTCGAAACAGAATGTAATCAAATCGCGGCGGGTGACGCTACCGCCGGCGCCGAAGCCGCTGGCGGTTTTTTCGATCTCGCGAAAAGTGATGAGATCAAGACCCATGCGGCGCAGCCGCAACTCGAGATCCACCTCATTGGCGGCTTCAAGTCCGCCGCGTGCGGGCTGCCCGCTCTTGTCAACAGCTTTGTATTGAAAGGCGGGCATGATGAATGATCAGGTAAAGCGGCCGGTGAGGTCGATCGTGCGCGAAATTTCCGCCAGGCTGCTGGTGCCGTTGAGCACCAGTGCGATCGCCTCTTCGGCCAGCGGGCGGAAGCGGTTGGCGAGTGCGGCCGCGCGCAGTTCCTTGGCGGTGGCGCGGCGCGCCACCAATTCGTCGAGTTCGACGTCCATGACGAGCAATTCCATCACCGAGCGGCGGCCTTTGAAACCCTTGTTGTCGCAACGCATGCAGCCGACAGGCCGGTAGAGATTTTCGACGCTGGCGCCGCCCGTGCCGAGAACCTTGCGTTCCTCGATTGTGGGCACGTAGGCCTCCTTGCAATGCACGCACAAGGCGCGCACCAGACGCTGCGCAACGACGCCGATGATGTTGCCGGCCATGATGTCGGGCTGAATGCCGATGTCCAGCAGGCGCGGAAACGCACCGAGCGCGGAGTTCGAATGCAGTGTTGAGAACACCTGGTGGCCGGTCATGGCGGCACGGAATGCCATCTCGGCGGTGTCGCGGTCGCGGATTTCGCCGACCAGAATAATGTCCGGGTCCTGCCGCATCATCGAGCGGATGCCATTGGCGAAATCCATGCGCACGGCTTCGTTCACCGAGGTCTGGCGCATCAGCGTCAGCGGATATTCGACCGGATCTTCGAGCGTCATGATGTTGACGGCTTCGTCGTTCATTTGCGACAGCAGGGAATAAAGCGTGGTCGTTTTGCCGCTGCCGGTCGGACCGGTGACGATCAAAATGCCTTCCGGGCGCGCCAGCATCAGATTGAGCCGCGTCATGGTTTCCGCCGGCAGATTCATTTTGTCCAGGCTGATGATCGACTTTTCGCGGTCGAGAATCCGCAGCACGATGTTTTCACCGTGCACCGTCGGATGGGTCGAGACGCGAAAATCGATCGGCCGCCCGTTCAGCGTCAGCGAAATGCGGCCGTCCTGCGGCGCGCGCGTTTCGGCGATGTTCATCTCGCTGATGACCTTGATGCGCACCGTGATGCCCGGCATGTAGGTCTTGTGCAGGCTGCGCACGGTCTCGAGCACGCCGTCGATGCGGTAGCGTATGCGCAGAAACGCGTACTCGGGCTCGAAGTGAATGTCCGAGGCGCCGCGCTTGACCGCATCGACCAGCAGCGCGTTGACCAGCCGCACCATCGGCTGCGTGTATTCCTCGCCGCCGGCGCCCAGACTCTGATAGTCAATTTCGCCGGTTTCGATTTCCTGCAGAATGCCGTCGACCGACAGTTCATAGCCGTAGAACTGGTCGAAATAATCTTCGAGTTGGGCTTCGCCGGCAAGCTGTGTTTTGATCTCGATGCCGGAGCCGAGCGAGGCGCGCAACTGGTCGAGCGCGACGACGTTGAAAATTTCCGTGGTCGCGATCGTTAGCTGCCGCTCATCGGCGTCGTAGGCGATCGGCAGCACGCGATGGCGGCGCGCGAAGTCCTGCGGCACCAGTTTCAGCGCTTCAGGGTCGGCGACAACGTGCGCGAGGTCGATCGATTCCTGACCGACCGTGCGCGCCATGATGTCGCGGATCGCGGCCTCGGTGATGAAGCCCAGCCGCACCAGCTGGCGGCCGATCGGAATGTTGTTCTGTTTTTGTTCCGCCAGTGCGATGCCGAGCTGGTCAGGCGTGATCAGGCCCTGCTGCACCAGCAGTTCGCCTAATCGGAGTTTTTTGCGCTGTTCAGCCATGACGTTATTTTAGCGTTGCCTGCGCGTGGCGACGAGGGTGGAAATTCCGGCCCGTTTTGCCCGCAGCGTGCCGTAGTTGCGGCGCGCTACCTGGCGACTTTTTCGAGTTTGCCAATGCGATCTTCGGCGGCAACCGTGCTGAAGTTTGTCCGTCCTTTGATCGCAGCGAGTTGCACGGCGCGGCGGTAGTAGTCGAGCGCGGCTTTCGGCTGGCCGATGTGTTCCAGTGCGACCGCAAGGTTAAAGGCGTAATCCGGATTGTCCGGCTGCAACTGATGCGCCTGGAAAAATGACTGCTGGGCATCGGGCCAGCGTTTTTGATCGACATAGGTGATACCAAGCGCGAAATGCAGGTACGCCGCCGCCGGTTCGCGGGTGATGAGTTGCTTGATGCGCGACTCCGACGATTGCGGGTCGGCGCGGCCAAGGATGCCGATCAGGCCGGCCTGCGCCAGCGCATTGCGCGGATCGAGTTCGAGCACTTTGAGATAACGCCGCGTTGCTTCGTCGCTGTTATTTTGCTGTGTCGCGATGGCTGCCAGTCCGAGCAGCGCATCGACACTGCCCGGGTCGCTGCGCAACATCTGGTTATAGAGGCGTTGCGATGCATCGAGATTACCGGCGTTAAGCGCCGTGTAGGCTTCTGTGAGCAAGGGGTTGATCACAGGCGTCGTCGAGCCCGCCGTGACTTTGATTGTTTCGCGTGCGGATTCGGCCGCGGGCACCAGAGGTGCCTGCGGCAGCGGCGCACCAACGACCGGCGCCGGCGCATTTGCAGCGGGCTGCGCGGCTGCCGCGGTTTTGAGTGGATCCCGGGTCAACGCAACGGCCGCCGTGGTTTGTGTCGCTACCGATGTGGCGGTCTTGATTGCAGTGGCGATCGAGGTCAACGGGATCGCCGGCGGCGCTGATGCTACACCTTTGCCGGCTGCGCCTGCAGCTTGAGCGGGCTGCGCGGGTTGTGCAGCTTGCGCAGGTTCGGTTTCTGGCAATGCCAGCGAGGCGAGCGGTGTTGAAGGTTGCACCGGAACACTGGTGGTCACCGCCGGTGCAACTGGCGGCGGCGGGCTGATCTGTGCGTTCTGCGGCTGGCGCGGCGCCTGTTTCGCAAACAGCGCAGGATTAGTCAACTGCAGGTAGACATAACCGCCGTAACCGGCCGCACACAGGCCAGCCAGCAAGCTGAACACGAACAGCGGTCGCGTCCGCAGTATGCCGCCTGCCGCACTGCTGCCGCTGCGTCCGGCTTTCATCACGGTCGCTGCCTGCGCGGGTTGTTTGGCGGTCTCCGCCGCGGCGTTGCTGCGCGCCGGCTGCTGCGCCGGAGCAGCGTCACGCGGTGCTGCTGCGCGCGCCGGCATGGGCTCAAGTGCTATGCCGTCTTTCGACGTGCCCGCGCTTGCGGTCGCGTCGTTGCCCTCGCGGTCTTTGGCGGCCTTTTCCAAGGCCTTCATCAGCAGGCTCATTTTGCGGCGCCGGTTTTCTCAGTTTTTCCACCAGTTGGCGCTTCGGTTTGACGCGGCAGCAGGCGCTCGAAGAATTTCAGTTCTTCGCTTTCCAGAGACGGGCTGGTAATGACCGTAGCGCGCAGGAAAATCACCAGTTCGGATTTGCTCACGGAATCGTTACGCATGCTGAAGATTTCGCTGAGTATGCCGGTATTGCCGGGGTTGCCCACGCCGGGAATGGCGTTTCGCGCATATGAAGTGTTGTCTTGCATAAGACCGCCGAGAACGGCCGTCTGGCCGCTGACTAGCTGCAGCACCGATTCCATTTCACGCGTCTGGATTTGCGGCACCGGATTGGTCAGGCATTTGCCGCCGTTGGCGGCCGCGATCGCGGCGCTGCACAGGCTGGGATTCGGGTCGTTGGCGAATCCGTTCAGGCGCGTGATGGTCGGGCGCACGGACAGCGAAACCTGGCCGTTGTCGTTGACCTGCGGCGTCATGCTCATGACCATGCCGATCGGAACAGTCAACGCGGCAGTTGTGAACGTGGTGTTGGTGCTGTTCGTGTTGGTAGTGGTTTGCGCGTCGATCGAGAAGTAGACGATGTTGTCGACAATTTTAAGCAATGCGGTTTGATTGTTGAGCGCCATCAGCTTCGGGCTCGACAACACGCGCGTATTGCCGAACTGCTGCAGGAGTTTCACGCTGGCACTGATGTTGCCGATTTGCGAGGTCGGGTTGGCGTAGGCAACCGTCAGCGCGCCGGCACTGAATGCATTCGCGACGCCGGTGGTGAGCGTTTGCGTAAAATTCAATCCACCGGAAGATGCTAGGCGGCTCCAGTCGATGCCACCCTGATACGCGTCGGAAAGCGTGACTTCGGCGATCGTCGCCTCGATCAGCACCTGGCGCTGCGCGACCTGGGTGATGCTGTCGATATGCTGTTGCACCAGTGCATGCTGTTTTTCTGTCGCCTGTACGCTGATCGTGCCAGCCACGGCATTCACGATGATGTCGTCACGTACGTCGCCTATGGGCGGGGGCACATTGGCCGGGTTGCCGAACACACTGTTAAATAATTGCGGCGCGCCCTGGCCGGCGCGCGCAACCGCCTCGGCCTGCGCCAGTCGTTCTTCACGTTGCGAGCGCGCCGTTTCGGCGCGTTCGGCACGCTGTTCCGCGGTCTGGCTCTGGCTGCGGGTGGACGCAAGAATTGAGCGAACGTTATCGCGCAGCGTGTCCCAGAAATTATTGTTCGATATTGTTTTGACCACCGTCGAGGACGCATTTGTCTGACCGCCGCCACCGCCGCCACCGCCACCGCCGCCACCGCCGGTGCCGCCGCTTGCACCGCTACCCTGGATCAGACCGGAGACGCCGATCGTTGATGTCGTTTCGCGGGTCATATTGACGTAGTTGACTTTGTAGGTCTTCATGAATGGCGCATCGGGCCCGACAATGATGGTCTGGCCTTCAAGGCGATAACGCATGTTGACCTGTTTCGAGATGCGCTCAAGTATGCCCGGCAGCGTTTCGTTGATTGCATTGATGCTCACCAGGCCTTGCAGGCCCGGATGGATATCGATGTTTTGTTTGGTGTCGCGTGCGAGTGCAAACAGCAATTCCTTGACCGGCACTTCGCTCACCACAACGGTATAGGTTGGCGCTTTGACGGCGGGTTTGGGCGCGGGTACAAAATTGCTGGTGCGCGCCGGCGCCGGCACATCCTCAACGGTAGGTGTACTCGAAGGCGTGTTGATATGTCCCTCCGCTTGCGACAGTACCGAACGCTTGTAGCATCCGGTCAGCGCGAGAGCGAACATTGCGCAGATGAGTGCCATGCGCGCCGGGCGATGCGTACGCATGTATTTGTGCGCTGAGGATACTGACGCCAAGTGTGCAGACATGTTGCGGTCTCCCAATTTCGGGAATCTTCCCGCCTGCAATTTGCGCATGCGGATTTCCCATAAGGCGTTGCAGCGGCAAGGCGTGGTGCCCGCCGCGCATCCTCTATGGGGACTGATGCTGGGCGATTTCCGCGCGTATGCCTTGCGCCGTCCGCAGGATCGGTTTGTTGGCTTTTAATGCTGCCGGCAGCTGCTTAAGCGCTTCTTGCGCCGCGCCGCGATCGGCAAACGAGCCATACAAAACAGTCATCGACGGTTTCTGCTTCGCTAATGTACGGTACACAAAAACATCAGTTATTTCAACATATTTGCGAATTACGTTCAGATGATTCTTTAGCTGTTGTTGGTTATCTGCACCAAGCAGCTGGATCGTATAGGCCTTGTTGTCCGGTTTGGCGAGCCATTCGGTGGTCGCGCGCAGGCGTGCCTGCACCATGTCGGCGCTGTCGGTCGGTGGTGTGTGGGTAACTTCAACAACCTGTTTATTAACATTTTTTATAGGCTTTGTGGGGGGCGATTGTGGTTGTTCCTGGACCACCGGCGGTACTACTGGCGGCGTCGCTGGTGGGGTGGCGGTGGCCGGCGTTGCCGGTTGTGCGGTCGCAGGCGGCATTTCCACAGGCGTTGCTGTGGCCTGGGGTGGTGGCGCGGGTTCTGCCGGTGTCGTTGCCGCCGGGGTAGCAGGTGCAATCGATGAGGGCTCTGCAGCCGAAGTGGGCACTTGCTGGTAGCTCTGAATAAACACCAGCAAACCGATGCCCAACAACGCGCCGATACCGAATGCAGCCAGCACGAAGCCCAGGCGTACGCGTGGCTGCGGCGGTTCGTAATGGCTGAATTCGCTGTCGCGCACCGCCGCTTTGACGTGTTTGAGCTTGATCGTGTGCGTGTTCTCGGAAAATGCCGCCAGCATTGCCTTGTCGGCGATCAGATTGATGCGCCGGGTCAGGCCGCCGGACGCTTTCG
This sequence comes from Betaproteobacteria bacterium, assembly GCA_025363435.1. Classification (GTDB taxonomy): domain Bacteria; phylum Pseudomonadota; class Gammaproteobacteria; order Burkholderiales; family SG8-41; genus PALSA-1004. Next base: position 18,278 of record JANYDY010000068.1, on the reverse strand, counting down.
CCATGGCGTTGATGATGGACGGCGAAAACAGGTCAGGCCCGCGGTAGCCGGCGGCGCGCAGGCGGAAATTCAGATAGTCGCCGATCTCGCCGGTTTTCAACGGACTCAGGCGGAAGCTGTGCGTAATACGTTCACGCAACTGTCGGATATGCGGCTGGCGCAGGTTGTCCTCGAGTTCGGGTTGGCCGAAGAGGACTATTTGCAATAGTTTGCTGTTGGCGGTTTCGAGATTCGACAGCAGCCGCATTTCCTCGAGTGTCGCGATCGGCATGCTCTGCGATTCTTCAACGAACATCACGATCTGCTTGCCCTGCGCGTGGCGTTCGAGCAGGTGCGCGTGTATCAACTGCATCAACTCAAGATGTCCGGCGTCGCGCGGCGGTTTGAGATGCAATTCAAGCGCAACTGCATGCACGATTTCTTCTGGCGACACGCTTGGATTCGCGATGTAGGCGGTTTCAACGTTCGGCGGCAGCCGCGATTGCAGCATGTTGCACAGCATTGTTTTGCCGCTGCCGACTTCGCCGGTAACCTTGATGATGCCTTCGCCCTGGCTGATCGCGTAAATCAGCGCCTCGAGTATCGGGCCGCGATTGCCGCCGCTGTAGAAAAATTCAGTGTTCGGCGTAATCCGGAACGGCGGCTGGGTCAGTCCGAAATGGGTGTAATACACAGGGGCTACCTCGAGTGCGGATGGTCGGCCGCAGCAGCCATGCGGCTATTGCGATGATTCGGGTGCATCACCCGGCGTGCCGTAGTTTTGCATGCGGCTGTAGAGCGTTGTGCGATGGATACCGAGAAGTTTCGCGGCCTGCGAAAGATTGCCCTGGGTAATCGCCAGCGCCGCTTCTACATAGCCTTTTTCCCACTGTTGCAGCGTCAGATCAAGATTGAAATTCTTCTGCAGCTGCAGGTGTTTTTTCGCTGCTTCGAGCACGGCTTTGAAGTCCTGCCCGGCGGGCAATCCGGGCAGATCGACCGTCATGCTTTCCATGTCGAGTTCGGATTGCAGCTGTTCGCTGTTGACCGCCTGCCCGGCAAACTTGGTGGTCAGACGGATGACAATGTTGCGCAATTCGCGCACGTTGCCGGGAAAGCCGTAGTCGAGCCAGAGGGTGCGTGCGCCGTCATCGAGATCAAAGGCTTTTACAGCGGCCTGGCGTGAGTAGAAATCGCGGAAATTGTCGAGCAGCAGTTCCTTGTCATCACTGAGGTCGCGCAATGCCGGCACCGCAATCGTAAATACCGACAGGCGGTGATAAAGATCGGCGCGAAAACGGCCGTTGCGGATTTCCTGGCGCATGTCGCGGTTGGTTGCCGCAATCACGCGCGCATTGCTGACACGGCTCTGCGTTTCGCCGACGCGCTGAAATTCGCCGTTTTCGAGTACGCGCAAAAGTTTCGCCTGCAGTTCCAGCGGCAGTTCGCCGATTTCGTCGAGAAACAGCGAGCTGTCCTTGGCGTCTTCAAAATAACCGGCGCGCGAGGCGGTCGCACCGGTGAACGCCCCCTTGCAATAGCCGAACAGTGTCGGCTCGACCAGATTCGGCGAAATCGCCGCGCAGTTCAGCGCCAGAAAAGGTTTCGATGCGCGCGTGCTCTGGCGATGCAGCGCGCCGGCGATCAATTCCTTGCCGCTGCCGGATTCGCCTTCAATCAGCACCGGAAAAGGCGCGTTGGCGTACTGCGTTATTTGCTGGCGCAACTTTTCGATCAACAGACTTTTGCCGATCAAACCGGCTTCGCGGGGTTGCGCGCTGATTTCTGCGCTGCGGATTTGCAGCGATTTCAGCAGCAACTGCTTTATTTTTTCCGGTTCGCAGGGCTTGGCGATGAATTCAATTGCGCCCAGCGTGCGCGCATGGCGCGCATTGGTTTCGTCGTTCTGTCCGGACAGCACCAGTATCTTGATGGTCGGCGAGGTGGCGATCAGTTCGCCGATCAACTTGAAGCCTTCATCGGGCCGGTGCGGGGTTGGCGGCAGTCCGAGGTCGATCAAGGCCAGTTGCGGCGGGCTGTCGAGTTGCCGCAACAGGCTTTTTACCTGCGTACGCGATTCCGCGACATAGACATTGAAGTCGCGGCTCAACACAAAATTGAGCGTGTCGCTGATGAGCGGATCGTCGTCGACGATCAACAGATCCGGTTTGGCTTGCGCTGGTTCCATGCTCCCCCTTGACGCGAGGGCATATTCTGCCAGATCGCCCTTCGCACTGATAGCCTGCCGCATTGCGGCCCGGCGCGTTGTCGTTCGTAATGCTCAGGCCGGTAGCGGGCTGCCGATACAGTTCAAAAACGCCTGTTCCAATTCACCGCTGCCGAATTGATCGCACAGCTCCTTCGGGGTGCCGCAAAACCGCAGTTCGCCGGCGTGCATCACCGCCATGCGGTCGCAGACTTCGGCAACGTCGGCCAGTGCGTGCGAGGTGAACAATACGGTGCGCGAGCTGCCTTTTAATGCGTGCAACTGGCGTTTGAACAGGGCGCGTGCTTTCGGATCGAGCCCACTGGTTGGCTCATCGAAAATGTAGAGCTCCTTGTTGCAGAGCAGCGATGCCGCAATGCCGACTTTCTGCGTCATGCCTTTTGAGTAGGTGCGCACCGGACGTGTCAGCGCGGCGGTGTCGAGGTCGAGCGCCTGCAGCATGTGTTCTGCTGCGCTGCGGTCATATTGAACCGACTGCATTTCCAGCGTGTAGCGGATGAAATCCTCACCGGTGAGGTAATAGGGCGGATTGAGCCGTTCCGGCAAAAAGGCCAGTTTTGCGCGTGCCCCCGGCGCGCTGTGGGCGACGCCGAAAATGTCGATAGCGCCGCTGTCAAAGGTGCAGAAATCAAGCAGGCATTTGAGCAATGTAGTCTTGCCGGCGCCGTTAATGCCGACCAGACCGAAAAAGGCGCCGTGTTCGATCTCAAATGAGACGTTGTGCAGGACTTTGCTGCGGCCAAAGCTTTTGTTGACTCCGGTAAAGCGCAATGCGGATTCGGGCATATTCAGGCTGACGTTCGGGTGGAACGGCTATCTTAGCGCATCGGCGCGACGCGCCGGCACGGCAATCGGCGCCGCCGTGGATTTTCGAAATAACGTGCGTTGATTGTGATGTTGGTGCCGACTGTTTAGAATTCATGCTTTTGCGACTGCGCCCCGATCGTGGCAACCGAAAATCTCGTCGAAATCAGCGGTGTCGGCTATTCGTACGACAAGCGGCGCCCGATCCTGTCGGGCATCGACATGACGATCCCGCGCGGCAAGGTGGTTGCCATCATGGGCATCTCCGGCTCCGGCAAAACCACACTGTTGCGCCTGATTGCCGGCTGGTTTAAGCCGACGCGCGGCGACATCCGCGTTGACGGGGTGCTCACCAGCGCACTCGATCGCGACGGTTTGTACAAAATGCGCCGGCGCATGGGCATGCTGTTCCAGTTCGGCGCGCTGTTTACCGATTTGTCGGTCTACGACAACGTGGCTTTTCAGATGCGCGAGCACACCAATCTTTCCGAAGCCATGATCCGCGACATCGTCATGATCAAGCTGCACGCGGTGGGCCTGCGTGGCGCGCATAATCTGATGCCGTCAGAATTGTCCGGCGGCATGTCGCGCCGGGTTGCGCTGGCGCGGGCGATTGCCCTCGACCCGATGCTGATGATGTACGACGAGCCGTTCACCGGGCTTGATCCGATTTCGCTGGGCGTGATCCGCAATCTGGTGCGGCGGCTTAACGATACGCTGGGTTCGACCTCCATCGTGGTGACCCACGATGTGCAGGAGGCGCTCGATATCGTCGATTACGTTTATTATCTGTCCGAGGGCGTGATGGTCGCCCACGGTACGCCCGACGAAATGCGCGCGTCAAAAGATCCGCTGGTGCACCAGTTTGTCTGGGGCGAGGCGGACGGCCCTGTTGCCTATCAGTATCCGAGCCGCAAATACAACGAGGAGCTGGAACTTGTTTAACCGCGGTGCAATCATTAATGTTCGCGGCATCGGTCACCGCACGGTCGAGTCGGTGCTGCGTTTCGGTTACGCCACCCGCTTTATCGCGCTCACGCTGCTCAACTCCGGTGCGAGCTTCCGCCGCATCCATCTGATTGTGCGCGAACTGTATTTTACCGGCGTGCTGTCGATGATCATCATTCTGGTGTCGGGATTGTTCGTCGGCATGGTATTGGGCTTTCAGGGTTATCACACACTGAAGATTTACGGCTCGGAGTCGGCGCTGGGCGTGCTGGTGTCGTTGTCGCTGGTGCGTGAACTCGGGCCGGTGGTATCCGGGCTGTTGTTCGCCAGTCGCGCGGGTTCAGCGATGACGGCGGAAATCGGCCTCATGAAAACGACCGAGCAATTGTCGGCGATGGAAATGATGGCGGTGGATCCGATCGCGCGCGTGGTGGCGCCGCGCTTCTGGGCTGGTGTGATTTCGATGCCTTTGCTGGCGGCGATATTCAGCGCGATGGGTGTTTATGGCGGCTATCTGATCGGTGTTGTGCTGATCGGCGTTGACGATGGCTCATTCTGGTCACAGATGCAAAGTGCCGTCGATTTTCGTGAAGACATCTTAAACGGTGTGATCAAGAGTTTTGTCTTCGGCATCGCCGTGACGTGGATCGCGCTGTTCGAAGGCTACGACTCGCCGCCGACAGCGGAAGGTGTTTCGGGCGCGACGACGCGCACCGTGGTGACCTCGTCGCTGGCTATACTGGGTCTCGATTTCATCCTAACTGCATTCATGTTTCGGGGGGTCTAATGGAACGCTCTACAATCGATCTCTGGGTCGGCTTGTTTATGGTGGCCGGTCTCGGCGCGCTGACGATACTGGCGCTGAAGGTCGGCAATATGGGTAGCCTCGGCGGCGGCGAGACCTACCAGCTGTCGGCCGAGTTTACGAACATCGGTGGCTTGAAGCCGCGCGCCGCGGTGAAGAGTTCGGGGGTGGTGGTCGGCCGTGTAACCGCGATCGCTTTCGACAACGAAAAGTTTGTCGCGCGCGTCACCATGAACATCGACGGTCACTACAAGTTTCCGCAGGATACGTCGGCGTCGATTCTGACTGCCGGCCTGCTTGGCGAGCAATACGTCGGTTTTGAAGGTGGCGCCGAAGACAAGATGCTGGCTGCGGGCGCCACGGTGAAGCTGACGCAATCGGCGGTGGTGCTGGAGAAGCTGATCAGCCAGTTTATGTATAGCAAAGCAGCCGAGGGATCGGGTAGCAAGTAATCCGAATGATCGGGTTAAACGTTTTAGACGGGAAGGAATCAAGATGATTAATATTGCGAAAAGACTGGTTGGCGGCATCCTGTTCGGCGGCTTGCTTTGCCTTGCGCAGGGCGTGCTCGCGCAGGACATTGCGCCCGACGCGCTCGCCAAGAAAGTTACCGACGAAGTGCTGATCATTTTGCGCTCGGACAAGGATATCCAGTCCGGCAACACGCGCAAGGTTTATGAGCTCGTCGAGGCCAAGGTGCTGCCGAATTTCAACTTCACGCGCATGACGCGGCTTGCAGTCGGCGCGCCGTGGCGTCAGGCCAATCCGGCGCAGCAGCAGGGGCTGACTAACGAATTCCGCACGCTGCTCGTGCACACTTACGCCAGTGCGTTTTCGCAGTATCGTGATCAGGTGATCGAATACCGGCCGCTCAAAATGCAGCCGGCCGACACTGAAGTCACGGTGCAGTCGCGCATCAAGCAGTCCGGCGGCGGCGACCCGATCGAGGTCAACTACAGCATGGAAAAAACCGAGCAGGGCTGGAAGGTCTACGACGTGATCATCGCCGGCGTTAGCCTGGTGCAGAACTATCGCAGCACCTTCACCAACGAAATTCAGAAAAACGGCATCGATGGTTTGATCGCTTCGCTGACCACCAAGAACAAGACGTTGGCGCAGCAGACCGCAAAAAAATGAGCGCGCAAATCGCCAGCGAGGGCGGGCGTCTGCGCGTGAGCGGCCCGATCACACTGCTGACCGCGGCGGAGCTGGGCGCGGCGGCCGAACAATACCTGACCGGCGATGTTGTCGTTGATCTCGCGGCGGTGACCGAAGTCGATTCGTCGGCGCTGAGCCTGATGTTTGAATGGCAGCGCGCGGCGCAACGCCGCAAGTGCAATGTATCGTTTTGCAATCTGCCGGCCACGCTGGCCAGTCTCGCCGATCTCTACGGGGTCACCGATCTGATTCCCGCCGGCGCGTGACCGATCGCGCTGGATTTCGCGCGCGCGGTGCCTTTCCCGCGCAGGAAGCGCCGGACACTATTTAATTTGAGCTTAAAGCCGTTGCGATGATTCCCGCTATTCAGGTCGATCAGGTCGTCAAACGCTACGGCGGACTGACGGCGCTTGCCGGCGTCAGTCTGCAAATCGAGCAGGGCGAATTTTTCGGGTTGCTCGGCCCCAACGGCGCCGGCAAGACGACGCTGATCAGCATACTGGCCGGCCTTAATATTGCCACCAGCGGCAGCACCTCGGTGATGGGTTACGACGTGGTGCGTGATTACCGTGGCGCGCGGCGCGCGCTTGGTGTGGTGCCGCAGGAGCTGGTATTCGATCCGTTTTTTACGGTGCGTGAAGCGCTGACCATACAGTCGGGCTACTTCGGCCTGCGCGACAACGATGCGTGGATCGACGAATTGCTCGATTGCCTCGATCTCAACGACAAAGCCGATACCAATATGCGGCAGCTTTCGGGCGGCATGAAACGCCGCGTGCTGATCGGGCAGGCGCTGGTGCACAAGCCGCCGGTGATCGTGCTTGACGAACCGACCGCCGGCGTTGACGTTGAGTTGCGTCAGTCGCTGTGGCAGTTCATCCGCCGTCTCAATCAGGACGGCCACACCATCGTTCTGACTACGCATTATCTCGAAGAGGCCGAGGCCTTGTGCGGGCGCATCGCCATGTTGAAGCAGGGCGAAATCGTCGCCAACGACACGACGCAAAATCTGCTCAAGCGCTTTTCCGGCTGCCAGGTCAATTTGAAACTCGCGCCGCCGGGCCTGCCGGCGGCACTGCAGTACCTGCTGGCTCACGGCGGCGGCGAAGATTGCCGGCTCGCGCTCGACAGCTACGACGGCGTCGAACAGGTGCTGGCAACCTTGCGCAGCGCCGGCGTCGGCGTGCTGGAAATGGAAGTAGCCCACCCCGATCTCGAAGAAGTGTTCGTCAAGATCATGAATCATTGAGGCTGCCGTGAGCGCTGAATTCAAACAACCCGAAACGATTGCGCGCGCCGGCGCGCTGACCGGGTTTTACACGCTGTTCTACAAGGAATGGCTGCGGTTCTGGAAGGTCAACATACAAACGGTGCTGGCGCCGGTGCTGTCGGCGCTGTTGTTTCTGCTGGTATTCGGGCACACGCTGCGCAATACCGGCGAGCCCTATCCGGGGGTCGGTTACAGCGCTTTCCTCGCGCCGGGTTTGGCGATGATGTCGATTTTGCAGAATGCGTTTGCCAATTCCAGCTCCAGCCTGATGCAGTCAAAAATGACCGGCAACATCATTTTCGTGTTGTTGCCGCCGTTGTCGCACCGCGAGTTTTTCTTCGCCTATCTGCTGGCGGCGATCGCGCGCGGTCTGGTCTGCGGCGCCGGTGTGTTGTTATGCACGGTCTGGTTCGTCGAGCTGCGCTGCGAGCATCCCTTGTGGGTGGCCGTGTTCGCACTGCTCGGCAGCGCCATTATGGGCGTGCTCGGCATCATCGCCGGATTGCAGTCGAGCAAGGTTGATGAGCTGGCGGCATTCCAGAATTTCATCATACTGCCGCTGACCTTTTTGTCCGGCGTGTTTTATTCGATGTATTCCCTGCCGCCGTTCTGGCAGAAGCTCTCGCATCTGAACCCCTTTTTCTACATTGTCGACGGTTTTCGCTACGGATTTTTCGGCGTTGGCGACGTCTCGCCGTGGCTTTCCGCCGTAGTCGTGGCAGTATGCCTGCTGGTATTGTCGATGCTCACATTATGGCTGGTGAAAACCGGTTACAAAATGCGCCATTAATGAGCATTCCCTCACCCCGACCCTCTCCCGGCGGGAGAGGGTGAAAACAGTCCCGATTCACCGATGTGAATCGGGAAAATATTAGAGGAAACATGACCACACCGGAACAGATCAAGCAGTACATCGAAGCGGGCATGAGTTGTACGCACGTCGAGGTCAGCGGCGACGGACACCATTTCGAAGCCGTCATCGTTAGTGCGGCGTTCAGCGGCAAACGCAAAGTACAGCAGCATCAGCTCGTTTATCAGGCGCTCGGCGACCGCATGCGCGAAGAGATACACGCCCTGTCGATGCAGACGCTGACGCCTGAAGAGTGGGCCGCGCGCTAAACAGATATGGATAAGCTGATCATCGAAGGCGGTGTGCCGCTTAAAGGCGAAGTGCGCGTTTCCGGCGCCAAGAACGCCACGCTGCCGATTTTATGCGCGGCGATTTTAAGTGCCGAGCCGCTGCGCGTGGCGAATGTGCCGCATCTGCACGACGTGACGACCATGCTGGCGCTGCTTGCGCAGATGGGTGTGCAGGTTTCGGTCGACGAAAAACTCGGCGTCGAACTCGACGCTGCCACGCTCAACAATCCGGTGGCGCCCTACGAATTGGTGAAAACGATGCGGGCCTCGGTGCTGGTGCTGGGCCCCTTGCTGGCGCGTTGCGGCGAAGCGCGTGTCTCGCTGCCCGGGGGCTGCGCGATTGGCATGCGGCCGGTTGATCAGCACGTCAAGGCCTTGCAGGCGATGGGTGCGACGATCACCGTCGAGCACGGTTATATGCTGGCGCGCGCGCCGCGTTTGAAGGGCGTGCATATCGTTACCGATATCGTTACGGTCACCGGTACCGAAAACATCATGATGGCGGCCACCCTCGCCGATGGCGAAACGGTGATCGAGAACGCGGCGCGCGAACCCGAGGTTGTCGATCTCGCCAATTGCCTGATCGCGATGGGCGCTAAGATCAGCGGCGCCGGCAGTGACACCATACGCATCACCGGCGTGGCGAGTTTGCACGCAGCGAATCATCAGGTGATGGCCGATCGTATTGAGAGCGGCACCTTTCTGGCCGCAGCCGCGGCCACCGGCGGCGACGTCAGGTTGCGCGATGCGAATCCGCAAATTCTCGACGCTGTGCTCGATAAATTGCGCGAAGCCGGCGCGGATATCGAAACCGGCGGCGACTGGATACGCCTGCGCATGAACGGCGAACTCAAAGCGGTAGGCGTGCGCACCGCGCCCTATCCGGCGTTTCCGACTGACATGCAGGCGCAGATCATGGCGCTCAATTGTGTGGCGCGCGGCACCGCGCTGATCACCGAAACGATATTCGAAAACCGTTTCATGCACGTGCAGGAGCTGCGCCGGCTGGGTGCGCGCATCGATGTCGAGGGCAATACTGCGGTTGTTACCGGTGTCGGTCATCTTGACGGCGCCGGCGTGATGGCGACTGATCTGCGCGCCTCGGCGAGCCTCGTTATTGCCGGACTGGTGGCGCACGGCGAAACCACCATCGACCGCGTCTACCATCTCGACCGCGGCTATGAGTCGATTGAAGAGAAACTCTCGCGACTGGGCGCGCGTATCCGCCGCGTGCATTGACGCGACGACCGGATCGCGAATTTCTGCTAACGTAACGATTATGGCGACCAACACGGACAACATCGTCGAAATCAGCGGCGTACGCTTTGGCTACGGCGACCGCCCTTTGCTGACCGATATCACGCTCGATATTCCGCGCGGGAAGGTGGTCGGCATCATGGGTTCCAGCGGTTGCGGCAAGTCGACGCTGCTGCGCCTGATCGGCGGCCAGCTGGCGCCGCGGGCCGGCACGGTCAAGGTTGCTGGCGAGGATGTGCATAAACTAAGCCGCGACGCGCTCTACCGCCTGCGCCGCAAAATGGGCATGCAGTTTCAGCAGGGCGGCCTGTTCACCGATTTGTCGGTCTATGAAAACATCGCGTTCCAGATGCGTGAGCATACGCTTCTCCCTGAAAGCATGATCCGCGATCTGGTTGCGATGAAACTTGCCGCAGTCGGCCTGCGCGGCACCCAGCAACTGATGCCGTCGGAGCTGTCCGGCGGCATGGCGCGCCGCGTCGGCCTCGCGCGCGCGATCGCGCTCGACCCGATGCTGATTATTTACGACGAGCCGTTTGCCGGCCTCGACCCGATTTCATGCTCTGTCGTCGGTAATCTGATCCGCAAGCTGAACGATGCGCTGGGCGCGACCTCTATCGTTGTTTCCTACGACGCCGCAGAATCGATGCGCGTAATCGACCACGTTTATCTGATTTCGGACGGCGTCATTTCCGCGTCAGGTGCGGCGGCTGAAATGGCGAAATCTCCCGACCCGTTCGTGCACCAGTTTCTACACGGTGAACACGACGGTCCCGTGCCTTTCCATTATGCGCACCGGGCCTATACCGACGATCTGAATCTGCCGGCCCGCGCTGCCTAGTTCGGCGCATTTCCTGCGCGGCGGCAGCGCAGACCTTTGCGGTAAAATAATCATCTTCAACAGCTTCGGGCTTCAGCCGTGATCAGTCTTGCCTTGTCCAAGGGACGCATTCTCGATGAAACACTGCCTCTGCTCGAGGCGGCCGGTGTTGTTGCATCCGAGAATCCGGATACATCGCGCAAACTCATCATTGCGACCTCGCGACCCGATGTGCGCCTCATCATCGTGCGCGCCACCGACGTGCCGACCTACGTGCAGTATGGCGCCGCCGACCTCGGCGTGGTGGGCGGCGATGTGCTGGCCGAATTCGACGGCAGCGGACTCTATCAACCGCTGGATCTGAAAATCGCGCGCTGCCGTCTGATGGTGGCGGTGCGGCGCGGCTTTGATTACGAACAGGCGGTGCGTTCCGGCGCTCGCTTGCGTGTGGCCACCAAATATCTGCAAACCGCGCGCGAGCATTTTGCCGCCAAGGGCGTGCATGTCGATCTGATCAAGCTCTACGGTTCGATGGAGCTGGCGCCGCTGACGGGGCTTGCTGACGCGATCGTCGATCTGGTCAGCACCGGCAATACGCTGAAGGCCAACAATCTCGTCGCGGTGGAGGAAATCGCTGCGGTCAGCTCGCGCCTCGTCGTCAATCAGGCGGCCTACAAACTCAAGCGCGCGGCGATCCAGCCGCTGCTGGACAGGCTGAAGAAGGCCGTTCGATGATTGCGTTAAAACGGCTCGCCGCAAGCGCGCCGGATTTTGCCGCCAGCCTGGCCGAACTGTTGTCCTTCGAATCGGCGCAGGATCCGCAGATCGATACGACGGTCGCAGCGATACTTGCCGATGTCAAACAACGCGGTGACGCTGCACTGCTCGAATACACAAAACGTTTCGACCGCGTTGCGGCAGGTACGGCCGGCGAGCTCGAAATTTCCCGTGACGATATGCAACGCGCGTTACAGGGCTTGCCGGCGACGCAACGCACAGCGCTCGAAACCGCCGCCGCACGCGTGCGCAGTTATCACGAAAAACAGCTGGCGCAATCCTGGAGCTACACCGACGAGGACGGCACGCGTCTCGGTCAGCAGATCAGCGCGCTCGAACGCGTTGGCATCTACGTGCCGGGCGGCAAGGCCGCCTACCCGTCGTCGGTGTTGATGAACGCGCTGCCGGCGAAAGTCGCCGGTGTCGGTGAAATCGTCATGGTGGTGCCGACTCCCGGCGGTGAACGTAATCCGCTGGTGCTGGCGGCGGCGGCGATCGCCGGTGTGGATCGCGCGTTTGCAGTTGGCGGTGCGCAGGCGGTGGCGGCACTCGCTTACGGAACTGCGACGGTTCCGGCCGTAGATAAAATCGTCGGTCCGGGCAACGCTTATGTCGCCGCAGCGAAGCGCCGTGTTTTCGGCGTTGTCGGCATCGATATGGTGGCGGGGCCGTCGGAAATTTTGATTATTTGCGACGGCAAGACCGATCCCGATTGGATTGCGATGGACATGTTCGCACAGGCTGAGCATGACGAGCTCGCGCAGTCGATTTTGTTATCACCCGACGCCGCTTATCTGGATAAGGTTGCGGCGAGCATCGAACGCCTGCTTGCCGATATGCCGCGGCAGGCAGTGATCCGCGCCGCACTCGAAAAGCGCGGTGCGCTGATACTGGTGCGCGATCTCGACGAGGCCTGCGATATCGCCAATCGCATCGCCCCCGAACACCTCGAGTTGTCAGTCGCGGATGCAGATGCGCTGCTGCCGAAAATACGCAACGCCGGTGCGATATTTCTCGGCAGCTACACATCGGAAGCGCTGGGCGACTATTGCGCAGGGCCGAACCACGTCCTGCCGACCTCGCGCACGGCGCGTTTTTCGTCGCCGCTGGGCGTTTACGATTTTCAGAAACGCACCAGCGTGATCGGTGTCTCGCCCAAGGGCGCACAACGCCTCGGCGCAATCGCCGCCGAACTCGCGCGCGGCGAAGGCCTGACTGCGCACGCGCAGTCGGCCGAATTCAGGATGAAAAAGAATCATGGCTAAAACGCCGGACGACATCATCCGCGACGACATTCGCGCCCTGAGCGCGTACCACGTGCCGGCATCCGCCGGCATGGTGAAGCTCGACGCCATGGAAAACCCGTACAGCCTGCCCGCCGATCTGCAGGTGGCGATCGCTGCGCGAATCAAGGCTGCGGCATTGAACCGTTATCCCGATCCGTCGGCGGCGGAGTTGAAACAGCGTTTGCGCACCGTGATGAATATCCCGGTCGGCGTGGAACTCGTGCTCGGCAACGGTTCGGACGAACTGATCCAGATGCTGGCGCTGGCGGTGGCGAAACCCGGCGCGGTCATGCTGGGCGTCGAACCGTCGTTCGTCATGTTCCGCATGATTGCGGGTTTTGCCGGCTTGCGTTTTGTTGGTGTGCCGCTCACAGCCGATTTCAGTCTTGATGCAGACGCGCTGCTGGACGCGATCCGCACGCAGCAACCGGCGCTGGTATTTATCGCCTATCCGAACAATCCGACCGGCAATCTGTTTGATGCCGATGTGATTGCGCGCGTAATTGCGGCCGCCCCCGGCATTGTCGTGGTGGACGAGGCTTACCATGCATTTGCCGGTGCGAGCTTCATGCCGCGGCTCGCGGAATTTCCGAATCTGCTGGTGATGCGCACGTTGTCCAAGCTCGGGCTTGCCGGTCTGCGCCTCGGTTTGCTCGCCGGCCGCAGCGATTGGTTAAACCACATCGACAAGCTGCGCCTGCCCTACAACATCAATGTGCTGACGCAATGCGTCGCTGTCGAAGTGTTGCAACACGAAGACGTGCTCAATGCGCAGGCGGCGACGATACGCAGCGAGCGCACACGTGTGCTGGCGGCGCTGCAGAAGCTGCGCGGCGTGACGGTGTTCCCGAGCGACGCGAATTTCATTTTATTTCGTGTCGCTGAGGCGGGCCGCGTGTTCGACGGACTCAAACAGCGCGGCATTCTGATCAAGAATCTGCATGGCAGCCATCCGATGCTGGCGGACTGCCTGCGCGTGACCGTCGGCACGCCGGACGAAAACGCGCGTTTTCTCGAAGTGCTGACAACCCTCTGTTAAGGCCGCTCTTCGGGCATAATCTCATTTGCCGCATTTGCGGCGCAGCGAACACGAACATGCGCATAGCCGAAGTCAAACGCGATACCAAAGAAACGCAGATCCGCGTCAAGCTCAATCTTGACGGCAGCGGCGTCGGCAGCTTCGAGACCGGCGTGCCCTTTCTCGACCACATGCTCGATCAGGTCGCGCGTCACGGCGTGTTCGATCTTGATGTCGCGGCGAAGGGCGATCTGCATATCGATGCACATCACACCGTCGAAGACATCGGCATCACCATCGGTCAGGCGTTTGCCAAAGCCATCGGCGACAAAAGCGGCATCCGGCGTTACGGGCATGCCTATGTGCCGCTGGATGAAGCGCTGTCGAGAGTAGTGGTCGATCTGTCGGGCCGGCCCGGCCTTGAATTCAAGGTCGATTTCGTGCGCGCGCGCATCGGCGAATTTGACGTCGATCTGGTGCACGAATTTTTTCAGGGCTTTACCAATCACGCGCTGGTCACCATGCACGCTGACAGTCTCCGCGGCGACAATGCGCACCATCAGGCGGAAACGGTGTTCAAGGCGTTTGGACGCGCATTGCGCATGGCGGTCGAACTCGATCCGCGCACGCAGGGCGTGCCGTCGACCAAGGGCAGCCTTTAATCCCAATCCGTTTGTCCTCCGGTAATCCACATTATGGCTGACGTCGCCGTCATCGATTACGGCATGGGCAATCTGCGCTCGGTGTCGAAAGCGATCGAGCATGTTGCGCCCGGGCTCACGGTCATCGTGACAGACGACCCGGCGGAAGTCGCGCGTGCGGCGCGTGTGGTATTCCCGGGGCAGGGCGCGATGCCCGATTGCATGCGCGAAATGGATGCCCGCGGCCTGCGCAAAGCCGTGATGGATGCTGCGCATACCAAACCGTTTCTCGGTATTTGCATCGGCTTGCAGATGTTGTTCGAGCGTAGCGAAGAGGGCGATGTCGCAGGTCTCGGTTTATTGCCGGGTTACGTACGAAGATTTGCCACCGACGCCATGGTTGATGCCGCAGGCCAACGCCTCAAGGTGCCGCATATGGGTTGGAATCACGTGCGCCAGTTGCACAGTCATCCGCTGTGGGACGGCATAGACGACGGCGCGCGCTTTTATTTCGTGCATAGTTATTACGTCGAGACCGCTGATACTGCGCTGGTTGCGGGGGCGACTGACTATCCCGGCCCCTTCACCTGCGCAATTGCGCGGGATAATGTGTTTGCGGTGCAATTTCACCCGGAAAAAAGCGCTGCGGCCGGACTGCGCCTGCTCGCCAACTTTGTGCAATGGCAGCCGGCCCGGCCGGCTGGCGGACGCTAGACCGCGACCACTAGGCGAATCCAAATAACGTAGTGTATGATGAAGCCACGAATTTCAAGACGCGTTGTCGCCCTCTTTCAATACTGTCGCCGCCATCGTCTTTTCCAGCTGCCGCTTTCGCGGCGCCCATTCGAACCCCAGAAATCTTATAGCAATCACGCAGCATGCTGATCATCCCGGCGATTGATCTCAAGGACGGCAAGTGTGTGCGCCTGAAACAGGGCGACATGGACGATGCCACGATATTTTCTGACGACCCCTCGGCGATGGCTGCGCAATGGGTCAAGCAGGGCGCGCGCCGCCTGCATGTGGTCGATCTCAACGGTGCGGCTGCCGGCAAGCCGAAAAACGAAGCAGGTATCAAGGCGATACTCGAAGGCGTCAACGGCGCCATCCCGGTGCAGTTGGGCGGCGGCATTCGCGATCTCGATACCATCGAACACTATCTCGATCTCGGCGTGAGTTACGTCATCATCGGCACTGCCGCGGTAAAAACCCCCGGTTTTCTGCACGATGCGTGCAGCGCTTTCACCGGCCACGTGTTTGTTGCGCTGGACGCGCGCGACGGCAAGGTGGCGGTTGACGGCTGGTCGAAAATGACCGGTCACGATGTGGTCGACCTCGCGAAAAAATTCGAGGAATACGGCGCCGAAGCACTGATCTATACCGATATCGGCCGTGACGGCATGTTGACCGGCGTCAATATCGAAGCGACTGTAGAACTGGCCAAACATCTGTCGATGCCTATTATCGCCAGCGGCGGCATCGCCAATCTCGATGACGTCACCGCGCTGTGCAAAGTCGAATCCGAAGGCATCATGGGCGCGATCACCGGCCGCGCGGTCTATCAGGGCACGCTTGATTTTGCCGCCGCGCAGAAACTCGCCGACAAACTTTCAGCGAAGAAAAAATAGGATTCAGGACCCGGGATTGAGAATTCAGCAAACCTGTTTTTCTGCGCTGAATGCTCAATTCTGAATCCTTGATCCTCATCCTGCATGCTGGCCAAACGCATCATCCCCTGTCTCGACGTCAAAGCCGGCCGAGTGGTCAAAGGCGTCAATTTTGTCGGCTTGCGCGATGCCGGTGATCCGGTCGAAGTCGCCGCGCGTTACGACGAGCAGGGCGCCGACGAACTGACCTTTCTCGACATTACGGCGAGCAGCGACGAGCGCGACCTCATTCTGCCGATTATCGAAGCCGTCGCGGCGCAGGTATTTATTCCCATGACCGTCGGTGGCGGCGTGCGCACGGTGGCGGATGTGCGGCGTTTGCTCAATGCGGGCGCCGACAAAGTCAGCATAAACACCGCGGCAGTGCAAAATCCGCAACTGGTTGCGGATGCGAGCGCGCGTTACGGCGCACAATGCATCGTCGGTGCGGTGGACGCACGGCGCATGCCTGGCGACGGCCCGCCGCGCTGGGAGGTTTTTACGCATGGCGGACGCAAGCCGGCCGGCCTTGATGCGATCGAATGGGGACGCGAACTGCAGCGTCTCGGCGCCGGGGAAATTCTGTTGACGAGTATGGATCGCGACGGCACGCGCATTGGCTTCGATCTCGAACTCACGCGCGCGTTTGCCGACGCGCTCGACATCCCGGTGATTGCCAGCGGCGGCGTCGGTAATCTCGACCACCTGGCTGACGGCATCGCGCAGGGGCACGCCGACGCGGTATTGGCAGCGAGTATTTTTCACTATGGCGAATTCACCGTGCAGCAGGCCAAGCAGTTGATGGCCTCGCGCGGCATCGAAGTCAGACTGTAGCTGCGCGCGGCGCCTAAGTTCAGCCGGACTGCCGATTGCTGTATGCTGGCGGCTGGATACACGGTGCAATCATGTCCGACCAATGGCTTGAAGAAGTGAAATGGACCACGGACGGTCTCGCGCCTGCAATCGCCCAGGATGCGGCGAGCGGCCGCGTGCTGATGTTCGCCTGGATGAATCGCGAGGCGCTGCAAAAGACACGCGAAACCGGAGAAGCATATTACTGGTCGCGCTCGCGTAACAAACTCTGGCACAAGGGCGAGGAATCCGGTCATGTGCAGAAAGTGTGCAGCATCCGCATCGACTGTGACGCCGATGTTATTTTGCTGGCGATAGAGCAGGCCGGCGGCATTGCCTGCCATACCGGGCGCGAGAGCTGCTTTTACCGTGAGCTCGTCGGCGGCGTGTGGGTTGCCAAAGATGCGGTTTTGAAAGATCCGCGGGAGATATATTCATGATCGACACCGAAATTCTGCGCCGGCTGTCGGCGACCATTGCCTCGCGCCGCGCCGCCGCCGCCGGAAGTTCCTACGTCGCGAGCCTGTTTGACAAGGGGCATGACGCCATTTTGCGCAAGGTTGCCGAAGAGTCCGCCGAAACGCTGCTCGCTTCCAAGGACGGTGATAAACTGCACGTCGTACGCGAAACGGCGGATCTGTGGTTTCACTCGATGGTTCTGCTGGCGTGGCATGGTTTGAGCAGCGACGATGTGCTGGCCGAGCTGGAGCGCCGTGAAGGCATTTCCGGCATCGACGAAAAAGCGGCGCGTAAATGACGCGCAGTTTCGATTTGTAATAGGAGCAAGCCCATGGGTTCACTGAGCATCTGGCACTGGTTGATCGTATTAGTGGTCGTCGTGCTGATTTTCGGCACGAAAAAACTGCGTAACCTCGGCACCGATCTCGGCGGCGCGGTCAAGGGATTCAAAGACGGCATGAAAACCGCCGAAGATGACAAGTCGCAGGCGAAGGCGGAAATTGCCTCTGCCTCGACTGGCCAGACCATCGAAGGCGAAGTAAAGAAGGAAACGCCATCGAAGTCGTAAGGCGAACTGCGTGAGGCGGGCGGGGCAAGTCCCCGGGCGCCCGGTCCTCCAACCCTCAGCCCTCACTTCCCAGCGCTCACCGCATGTTTGATATCGGTTTCTCCGAGATGATGGTGGTCGCGGTGGTCGCGCTGATCGTGATCGGTCCGGAACGCCTGCCCAAGGTTGCGCGCACGCTCGGCCATCTGTTCGGGCGCATGCAACGCTACGTCAACGACGTGAAGGCCGACATCAGCCGCGAAATGGAACTCGATGAACTGCGCAAGCTGCAGGCGACCGTGCAGGACGCCGCGCGCGCAATCGAGCACACGGTCAACAAGGAAATCACTTCCACCGAATCGCAGTTGAACAGCATCGCGGCCTCCGCGCAGGAAGCAGTACAGCCGCCGGCCGAGACCGCGGCTCCCGCTCCCACGGCCATGCCGGCGACGGCGCCCGAATCCGCGGCGCAGCTCGAGCTGGGTCTCGACGCTGGCGCCCAAGCGGCGCGCAAGCAAGCCTGATCACGACGTCGCGCGAGTACGCGGCACCTCCCATGAGTACACAGGACACCTTCATTTCCCACCTGGTCGAGCTGCGCGACCGGCTGTTGCGCGCGATACTCGCCGTGCTGATCGTCTTTC
>JANYDY010000039.1 GCA_025363435.1 Betaproteobacteria bacterium | reverse complement strand
TGATGACAACCGGCGTTTTCAGTCTTGTGGCGCAGGCGCCTCGCCTGCGTTCAACGGCTGGTGCTTAGCGCAGGCGGGGCGCCTGCGCTACGACGTTAGCATTGCGCCGCAGGGTTAATACTGGGATATCGTCAAGAAGATCGGCTTGCAGCCGAATTGAGTTGTGATGACAACCGGTATTTTCGTCCTTGTGGCGCAGGCGCCTCGCCTGCGTTCGACGGCTGGTGCTTCGCGCAGGCGGGGCGCCTGCGCTACGACGTTAGCATTGCGCCGCGGGGTTAATCCGGACTTCGCCGCTTTCCTTATTCGAGCGTGATTTTCTGCACGCGTATGAGTTTGCCCCAGCGTGCGGTCTCGGCACGTATCCATTGGTCGAATTCCGCCGGTGTGCTGCCGACGGTTTCATAACCGAGCTCGGCGAAGCGTGCGCGGATTTCCGGCTGCGCCAGAATTTTCGTAGTTTCGGCGTTCAGGCGTGCAATGATGTTGCGCGGTGTTTGTGCCGGCGCCAGCATGCCGACCCACGATTCGGCGATGAAACCCGGATACTGTTCGCTCATGGTCGGCACGCCGGTCATCACGGCACTGCGCTTTTGTGAGGTGACTGCGACCGCGTTCAGGCGCCCGGATTTGATATGCGGATTCAGCGTCGGGATGGTGGCGAACATCGCGTCGACCTGTCCGCCGATCAAGTCGGTGACCGCGCCGCCGGCGCCTTTGTACGGCACGTTGACGACATCGATGCGCGCTTCGACCTTGAGCATTTCCATCAGCAGGCGCGCCGGTGAACCGGGGCCGACCGTGGCGAATTTGACATCGCCGGCGCGCGCTTTTGCCAGCTGCACGAGGTCCTGCGTGGTCTTGACGCCGGTCTTCGGGTGCACGGCGAGCAGCAGCGGGCCGCGTACCAGCAGCGCAACCGGGGCGAGATCCTTGAGTGTGTCGTACTCGAGATTTTTGAACAGATGCGGATTGGTGGCGTGGCTGTCGAAGACGGTGAGCAGGGTGTAGCCGTCGGCGGGAGATTTCACCGCCATCGCCGTGCCTATGGTGCTGCCGGCGCCGGCGCGATTGTCGACGACGACCTGCTGGCCGAGCGCTTCGGTGAGTTTGCCGGCAACGATGCGCGCGCTGATGTCGGCGAGGCCCGCCGGTGCATTAGGCACAATCATGCGGATCGGTTTGACCGGATATTCTGCTGCCGCAGTCGCGGCAAGCAGGAGGCAGATGAGTGCGGCGAGCGTAGTGCGGAAATTCATCGAGGCTCCGGGGGCTGCGCAGCAGAGGAAGGCAGGCGCGGCATTATAACGGCGTTTTCGCTGCAGCAAACCAGCCCGTCTGCAGGGCGGCAGACGATTCGCCGTGGTAAAGTTGGTGACTCAAAAATCGTGGAAATACGATGATGGCAACCGACGCGATACACAGCGAAAAGAAACCCCAACTGGTGCGCGAACGCGTCAGCGACGAGGAATGGAAGCTGCGCTGTCAGCTTGCCGCGGCGCACCGCCTCGTTGCGCATTTTGTCTTTGTTGACATGACCTACAACCACATCTCGGTGCGCATCCCCGGCGAACCGTATCATTTTTTGGTCAAGGCCGAAAACGTTTTCATGGAGCAGGTCACGGCGTCGAACGTGGTCAAGTACGACGTCGATGGCAATCAGGTGATGGCCTCGGAATTCAAGGCGAGCCCGGCGGCTTATAACGTGCATGCCGCGGTTTACAAAGCGCGCCCCGACATCATGGCCGCGGTGCATACCCATTCACCGGCGAACCTTGCGGTGTCGGCGCAGAAATGCGGCCTCTTGCCGATCACCCAGCAGGCGATGCGTTTTTACAAGCGTATTGCTTATTACAAGAACGAATACGACGACACCACACCGGAAGGCACGCGCCATATGGCGCAGGCGCTCGGCGATCAATGGACCATGCTGCTGGAAAATCACGGCGCGCTGGTCTGCGGCTCGTCGCTGCCGGAAGCTTATATCTATCACCACTTTTTCGAGCTGGCCTGCCGCGCGCAAATCGGCGCGCTGGGCGGCGGCACCGAACTTGTGATGCCGTCGCCTGAAGTGTGCGCAGAGCGTGTAAAAAAATTCGGCCGTATCGGCCAGTACAACGAAACCAGCCGCGACTGGTTTGCCAGCATGGCGCTGGCCGACAAGCTGTTTCCGGAATATAAAGTTTAGGGGGAGTGGCAGATGGGCAGTTTCAGGTTGTTGAATTACGCTGATGCGCAGGGCGCGCCGCGCGCCGGCATACTGGTTGGCGGCAATACCGCGGTCGATTTGCAGGATGCGCTGCCCGGCACGGCGTGGGCGCGCTCGACGCTGGATGTGCTGGGGGCGTGGGAAGAGGCCTGCCCGGCCTTGCATAAACTGGCCGACGCCGCACCGAAAGGTAAAGCACTGGCAAGCGTGAAACTGATGGCGCCAATTTATTATCCGCCGGCGATTTATTGCACCGGTGCGAATTACATGGCGCATGCCGAAGAGATGTCAGCCGAAGGCAGTGGCGTCGACAAGGCGGTGACTCAGCCTTATCTGTTTTTGAAGTCGGCACGGCATTGCATGATTAGTCCCAACGATGAAATCCGCTTGCCCGGCGTGTCGAAAAAAGTCGATTGGGAAGCCGAGTGCGCCGTCGTCATCGGCAAAAAGGGCCGCAACATCAAGCTGGCCGACGCCATGCAGCACGTCGCCGGTTATACGATCATGAACGATGTCTCGGCGCGCGACCTGTCGCGGCGCCCCGACTGGCCGCGCTGGAACATCGACTGGTTCGGTCACAAGAATTTCGAGACCGCAGCGCCGATGGGGCCGTGGATCACGCCGGCCGACGAAGTGCCGGACATTTACGCCTGCCAGCTGCAGCTGTGGGTCAATCAGGAGCGCATGCAGAATACGCTGGTGTCAGGGTTGATTTTTAATATTGCCGAGCTGATCGAATACCTGAGTCGGCGCATGACGCTGCTGCCAGGCGACGTGATCGCCACCGGCACACCGTCGGGGGTGGGGCGTCCGCGCGGCATTTTCCTCAAGCCCGGCGACAAGGTGCGGATCGAGCTCGATTGCGTCGGCACGCTGGAAAATCCGGTGGTGCAAGGGGTTTAAATTCGATTTCAGTAGTCAGGTTTAAGGATCAAGCGTTAATGGATCTTGAACATTTGCAGCCGGGGCTTAAAGGTTTCGTCGAAATTGTCGTTAATGAGGAGCATACGGCTCCGCACGTAGGCAGCGGACGCGTGCGCGTGCTTGCCACACCCATCATGATTAATTTGATGGAGGCGGCGGCGCTGCAGGCGGTTGAAGGCCTGCTGCCGGCCGGGCACCAGACAGTCGGCATACACCTCGATGTGACTCACGTGGCGGCGACGCCGGTGGGCATGTGCGTGCGCGCGCACGCTGAACTCATCCGGGTGGATCGGCGTACGCTGTGGTTTCGCGTGCATGCCGAGGACGAAAAAGAGCGTATCGGTGAAGGCGCGCACGAGCGCATCGTCATTAATCTGGCGAAATTCGACGTGCGCATGCAGGACAAGTTGAAGCTGATCGGCCGCGATTGAGCACGGCAGGGCGTGACAAAGACGGGCTAGCCGTGGTTTTATTATGCGCGGCACAGCAATTCCGGTGCCGTATGAACGTTGTGGGATAATGTTGTCGTTTCCGGAATAATTAATGGCGCGTTCTAGCGAAAATCTGGCAGTTCTGTTCGCCGATATTACGGACAGTACCAAGCTCTACAGCACGCTTGGAGACAATGCCGCGCGTGTTGTCGTCAATGCCTGCATTACGCTGATCAGCGACGTGGTGGCGCGTTGCCATGGCCGTATAGTCAAAACCATCGGCGACGAGGCGATGTGCGTGTTTCGCCGTGCCGACGACGCGGTGGCCGCCGCCAGCGAAATGCAGGCGGTTGTCGATGCCAAACGTCCCGGCAAATACCATGTTCAGCTGCATATCGGTCTGCATTTCGGGCCGGTGCTGGTCGAGGACAACGACGTCTATGGCGACACTGTCAATGCGGCGGCTTACCTGACCGCAGTAGCGGCGGCCGAGCAGATACTGACGACGGAATCGACCGAACGCAATTTGTCGCCGGAACTCAAAACTACCGTGCGTCCGGTATTCAAGACGGTGCTCAAGGGCAGCACCGAGGAATCGACCGTCTATCAGGTCATTTGGCACAAGGACGTCGCGGCACTCACCGACGTCAACATGCGTTCGCACAAATCGATTCCCGGCGACGAGGGCAGTTTGCTGGTGTCGTACCACAACCTCAAGCTGCGCATGGACCAGGGGCGGCCGAATCTGACCATAGGGCGCGGTGAAAATTGCGATCTTGTGGTGCACGAGAAGCTGGCTTCACGCAAACACGTCAGCATCAAGCTGCTGCGCACACATTTCTACCTGCTTGACCATAGTCTTAACGGCACTTTCGTCACGCTGGAAAGCGGCGATGAAGTGCACGTGCTGCGCGCCGAATTGCTGCTTGATGGCGCCGGCAGTATTTCGCTCGGCCGCAGTACCCGCGAGGGCGGCAGCGAAATCATCACCTACGCGCGCGACCGCCGCTCGATGTACCGCGTCTGAGCGCGCTGCATTGTCAGTGGAGCGGTGGCCGGCAATATTCCCGGCGTTGAATCGCCGGTAGTCCAGGGCTCCTGCCCTGCCAAATTGTCAACAATGTGACTATTTGAATATTTGCAGCAGCATTA
Organism: Betaproteobacteria bacterium; assembly: GCA_025363435.1. GTDB lineage: Bacteria > Pseudomonadota > Gammaproteobacteria > Burkholderiales > SG8-41 > PALSA-1004. The sequence continues at coordinate 84,858 of JANYDY010000039.1, read as the reverse complement.
ATCCAGTAAACTCTGCCGTTGCTTTTTCCTGCGGCGGCCCCGCAGGCCGGCCAGGACGCCATTGTCCTGGCTCGGCCGCAAGACAAAAAATGGTAATTCTGTGCTTTCAATCGAATCAATTTGACCGCTTCATAAAACTGGTATGAGTCGCACCCCTGAAACCCCGGCGCTACGCTTTGCTGACACGATTACGCGTGATACGAAGCAGCTCGCCGTCCTCTTCGCCGATATTTCGGGGAGCACCAAGCTTTACAACTCCCTTGGCGACAATGCTGCGCAGGTTGTTGTCAACACCTGTGTGACGCTGCTTTCCAATGTGGCGATTCGCTTCAAGGGCCGCATAGTAAAAACCATCGGTGACGAAATTATGTGCGTGTTTCGCCGCGCCGATGACGCAGCCGCCGCCGCGTGCGAAATGCAGGAGACCATAGACGCGAAGCGGCCGGGCGGTCAGCGTGTGCAGATCCATATCGGCTTGCATCACGGGCCGGTGTTGCTCGAAGGTGATGACGTCTTCGGCGATACCGTCAATACGGCCGCCTACCTGAGATCAGTCGCCACCGCCGGGCAGATTCTGATCACCGAAGGGACTCATCACAATCTGTCGCCGGAACTGAAGGAATGCGCGCGCGTGATATTTACCACGGCCATCAAAGGGAGTGCTGAGCCATCCTCGGTTTACCAGTTGTTATGGCAACGTGATACCGGCGACATGACCTACGGCAATCTGCGCCCGCCGCAGATCAAGCCCGGTGATGAGGGCAGCCTGCTGGTGTCTTATCGCGATAGTGAGGTTCGCATGGGCGAGGCGCTGCCGGAGGTAACGATCGGACGCGGCGAGGACTGTGATATCCCTGTCGACGATATGCACGCTTCGCGCAATCACGTCAGCATAAGACTAATCAGAGGAAATTTTTATCTGGTCGATCTCAGCCTTAACGGTACTTTTGTGACGCTTGAGGGCGGCGAAGAAATTCACCTGCGACGCCAGGAACTGATGCTCGAGCGTTCGGGCAGCTTTGCACTTGGCCGCAGCGCCAGCGAGGGCAAACCCGGACTGGTTGTCTTTACGCGCGACCGCCGGGCTTATCGGGCGCTGCAGTAGGCGCGGTGCTCAGCGCTCGTCCGCGAGACGCTTGATTACTTCCTTGCCGCCGACCGATTTGTCGCGGCTCTCCGGCGTTTGTCGTCCCAGAGCAGTGGTTGCAACAGTTTCGTACAGGTCGGCCGCGCCTTGAAATATGCGTGGCGTCATGCCCACATCTTCGAAGGTTTGCGCGATCTGCAGCATTTCGGGCACCCAGCGATAGGCTTTCGGCGGCATCACCGGCATGGCTTTGATCATCCAGTCGTGCACGTCGCTGCGCGTTTCGCGCATCTGTTCTTCAAAAATATCCTCGACGCCGAGCCGGCGCGCCGCCATCAGGGTTTCCAGCATCAATGCAGTGATGCCTTTGTTCATGGCGCCGTAACACATCTTCAGTGCGCTGGCGTCGCCGTTGCGCTCGCTCAATATGCGCACATTCAGCTGCGGGCCGGCGAACACCGCAAGCGCCTGCGCGCCGGGGCCGGAGAAATACAGATTGCAGCGCGCCTTGTCGCGCGGCGGCATGCCGATAATCGAGCCGTCAATGCAGCGGCCGCCGGCGCCGCTGATGGCGGCCTCGACCGCCTGCAGGGTTGCCGGCGAGATCGCATTGCAGTCAACGAACAGCGGTTTGCCGTGGCCGGCAGCGATGGCGCGCGCCGCCTCCTGTGCAAACTCAAGCGCCGACGCCGGATTCATGATCGACAGAATGACATCGCAGCCGGCAGTCAGTTTTTCGATCGAACCGACGTCGGTCAAACCGGCTTCATGCGCCAGCGTTTTGCTGCGCGCGCTGCGTTTGTCGAGCGCGGTGTTGACGGCGAATCCGCCCTGTTTGAGTTGATAAGCGATGGCCTGGCCCATGTCGCCGGGGCTCATGACGCCGATTGTTTTGATTTGCATGCTTGCTGTCTCCGGAATGCGCCGCCGACTGCGCGCGTGGCGCTGAGTTTACTCCAGCGCGCGTGCTTCGGCGGGGAGCAGGGTGCTTGGTTTACAATCGCAGTAATGCAGGCGCAAATCTCCATGCAAACGTGCTTCGGAGCGACATGACTTTTTACATTGTCGTCGCACTGACGGTACTCAATCACATCGCTTACAAGGGCAGCAAGATGCTGGTGTCCCTGTACGCGATCGATTTCGGCGGCACGCCGTTCGAAGTCGGTATTCTGTTTTCGCTCTATTCGCTGTTTTCGCTTTTTATCGCGGTGCACGTCGGCCGCTTGTCCGATCGCGTCGGGCCGCGCCGGCTGATGCTGGTCGGCTGCTGCGGACTGGCCGGCGGTCTGCTTTTGCCTTTCATCTGGCCGCGCATGGGCGTTTTGTATCTGTCGGCAACGCTGATCGGCGCGCTGTATATATTTTTCACGGTGGCGGCGCAGCATCTGATCGGTGCGTCGGGCGCAGGGCACGCGCGCACGCGGAACTTCGGCGTCTATAGTCTCGGTGTCGGCATTACGTCGTTGTGCGCGCCGCCGCTGACCGGCTTTGCGATCGATCATTTTGGGCACCAAATGACGTATGCATTGCTCGCCCTGTTGCCGTTGGGGCCGCTGGTTTTTCTGCTGTTTTTCCGTCGCGCGCTGCCGCGCTCGAATAATTCAACTGCACGCCTTGAGCATCGTGCGGTCGATCTGCTGCGCAATGCGTCGCTGCGGCGTGCCCTGATCGCCGCCGGCATTGTTGAAACAGGTGGCGAACTTTACAATTTCTACATGCCGATCTACGGTCATACCATCGGCCTGTCGGCGTCGCGCATCGGCCTCATCATCGGCGTCTTCGGCGCGGCATTGCTGCTGGCGCGCGTGCTCATGCCGGCGCTGGTTCGCCGCAGCAACGAAGAAACCGTGCTGTATGGATCGTTGGCGCTGACCGCGGCGACCTGTGTTTTGTTTCCGTTCGTTTCCGACCCGCTGATGCTGGCGGTGATTTCCTGCGTGTTCGGGCTTGGCCTCGGCTGCTGCGGTCCGTTGTCGATGATTCTGACCTACAACCGCGCACCCGAAGGGCGCGCCGGCGAAGCGATGGGATTGCGGCAGAGCTTCAACAAATTTATCGAGGTCGTGATGCCGCTGTTATTCGGCACGCTTGGTACCGCCTTCGGTCTCGGACCGGCGTTCTGGCTCAACGCGACGTTTCTGGCGAGCGGCGCCGCGCTGATGAAAGTCGATGCGAACGACCGCGCGCGGCGCAAGGCCTCAGGCTGAACGCAGTTTGCGCCGGCGTTCCAGCAGTACGCCGGCGGCATAGGCAAGTGCGAACGGCAGGCCCCAAGCGGCAAGACAACGCAGGATGACACCGCCGTAAGCCAGTAACGCGTCGCGGTTATATTCTTCTTCAATTGATTCGGCTTGCGCAGGCCGCAGTGCGCGTGCGCGCTCGAGCAACTGTTCTCTGTCGAGCAGCCATGCCGCAAAGCGCGTCCAGTTGCGCGTCGAGCCGGCATAGGCGGGGTCGGTTTCCCACAGCTTCTGTTCGATGATCAGGCGTGTATCGAGTTCCAGCTGCGTTTGCAACAAGGCCTGATTGGTGAAGTAGACGGCGGGCATTGCAGTCAGCAGGCAGAGCGCAAACCACCACACGCGCCAGCGCGCGAACGTTGGTCGATCGACGTGATTTTTTGATGCGCTGTTTTGCATCGCAAAATCATAGCATCGCCGGCGGCAGGGGCCGCGGTAGAATAGTTCGCTGTGAGCAAGCAACTATCCTTTGTTCGTCTGCGTACTGCCGCATTGCCGGATGCAGCGCGGTGTGCGCTGCGCTGCCTGGCCGGGATTGCGCTTGGTTTTTTTATTTTTCCGGCATCGCAGGCTGCACCCGGGCGCGACGGCGCGGCGATTGCGTCGGCACATCCGCTGGCTACCGATGCGGGTTATCGAATATTGCGCGAAGGCGGCAATGCGTTCGATGCGGCGGTCGCCGTCGGCGCCGCACTGGCGGTGGTGGAGCCGTATTCATCGGGCCTCGGCGGCGGCGGTTTCTGGCTGCTGCATCGCGCTGCCGATAATCATCAGGTCATGATAGACGCGCGTGAAACAGCACCCGCGGCCGTCACGACGTCGCTGTTTATCGATGCGAATGGCCGGCCGATCGCCGATGCTACACACAACGGCGGCAGGGCGGCGGCGATACCCGGCGTGCCGGCGGGGCTGGTGCATCTCGCGCACAACTACGGACGTTTGCCGCTGACGAAAACGCTGGCGCCGGCGATTGCGCTGGCACGCGAGGGTTTCGCGCTCGATCCGCGGTTTTCGCGTCTCGCAAAAATGCGTGAGCGGTTTTTGCGTGACGGTCCCGGCATGCAGGTTTTTCTCGATGCTTCGAATGCGCCGAAGACCGGATTCATGTTGCGCCAACCGGATCTGGCAGCAACACTGGAACTGCTGGCGAAAGAAGGCAAGGACGGGTTTTATCGCGGACGTATCGCGCAGGCGCTGGTCAACGGCGCCAACAAGAGCGGCGGCGTGTGGAGCCTGGTCGACCTTGCGGAATATAAGGTGATTGAACGCGCGCCGGTTCGCTTTACCTACCGCGGGGCGACGGTGACGACGGCAGCGCTGCCTTCCGGCGGCGGCGTGACGCTGGCGCAAAGTCTCAACATACTCGAACGCTTTGCGCTGGGTGATGCGCACGAGCCGGCGAATGCTCATCTGGTAATTGAGGCTTTGCGGCGCGGCTTCCAGGATCGCACGCTGTATCTCGGCGACAGTGATTTTGTAAAAGTGCCGGTGGCGCGCCTGACCGACAAACGTTATGCGAACGACCGCGCGGCAACTATTGTTGCTGCCGCGGCTACACCCAGTGATGGTCTTGCTACCGGTGCAGTGGAAAAAAGCGAAAGCGGCAATACCACGCATTATTCGGTAATCGACGCGGCGGGCAATCGCGTTGGTGCTACGCTCAGTATCAATTTTCTGTTCGGCTCCGGTGTGATTCCCGCCGGCACCGGTGTTTTGTTGAACGACGAGATGGATGACTTTACGGTGTCGCCGGATGTGCCGAATGGTTACAGCTTGCGTAGCGGCGCGGCCAATAAAATAGAACCGCGCAAACGGCCGTTGTCGAGCATGACGCCGACTTTTGTCGAGGACGAACGCGGCGTGCTGGTGCTGGGGGCGCCCGGTGGCTCGCGCATCATCAGCCAGGTGCTGCTCGGCATACTCGATTACATGCAGAACCGCGACGTCGATCTTGAGCGCATCGTCAACGTGCCGCGTTATCATCATCAATACTGGCCGGATCGCGTTGAGATTGAGCCGGCGGGCTTTTCCGCTGAGTGGCAGGCGGCAATGACGGCACGTAAACACGTCATACGTGTGGGAGCCCGGCAGTGGGGCAATATGCAGTTGGTGTTCAGGGCGAAGCGCGACGGCGCCATGCAGGCGGCGAGCGACCCGCGCGGACTTGATTTCGGCTGGTACTAGAGGTGAAAATCCGGCGCATCGTACCGTAAGTACATCGAACCACAGGAGGAAGTTATGTCAGGACACGGACACGGCGGCGATCATGGCGGCGGCAACAAAAACGTTGCCTTGCTGATTTCAGTGCTGGCGCTGGTGCTGGCGTTTTCCGAAACGCTCGGCAAGGCGGCGCAAACGACAGCGTTGAATCAAAACGTCGAGGCATCGAATCTATGGGCCTTTTTTCAGGCGAAAACCATTCGTATGACGGTGACGCGCACCACCGCAGAACAGGCCGAGTTGACGCTGCCGCAGATCGCCCAGCCGAAGGCGCGTGAGGCCATCGAGCAGCGCATTGCGGCCTGGCGCAAGGCCGCTGACCGTTACGACTCCGAGCCGGATACCGGCGAAGGTAGAAAGGAGCTCGCGGCGCGCGCCAAAGTCGCCGAAGGCAAACGCGATCGTTCGCTGGCGGCCTACCATCACTACGAAATCGCCTCGGCCGGCGTGCAGATTGCCATCGTGCTGGCGTCGGCAGCGATCATCACGGGTATGTCGGTGCTGATCTGGGTGGCATGCGGGCTTGGTGTTATCAGCGTGGTGTTTTGTGGCATCGGTTTTTTTGCGCCGCTTGCGGTGCATTTGTTCTGATGCGCTGCCGCCTGCACGTTCTGCGGTATCATTAGCGGCAATTCGTTACATGATGCGTGCATGAAGACAACATTTCTCGATTTCGAACAGCCGATTGCCGAGCTTGAGGCAAAAATCGATGAACTGCGCTACGTGCAGGACGATTCGGCGTTCGATATTTCCGAGGAAATCGCGCGACTGCAGAAAAAAGGCCAGACGCTGACCAAGGATATCTACGCCAAGCTGTCGGCGTGGCAGATTGCCCAAGTGGCGCGGCATCCGCAGCGACCCTATACGCTCGACTACATACAGGCGCTGTTTACCGGTTTCGAGGAATTGCACGGCGACCGTGCATTCGCCGATGACGCGGCGATTATCGGCGGCATGGCGCGCTTCAACGACCAGCCGGTGATGGTGATCGGCCATCAAAAAGGCCGCGATACCAAAGACAAGATCTACCGCAATTTCGGCATGCCCAAGCCTGAAGGCTATCGCAAGGCGATGCGGTTGATGAAACTCGCCGAAAAATTCGGCATGCCGGTATTTACGTTTATTGATACGCCGGGCGCTTACCCCGGCGTCGGCGCGGAAGAGCGCGGGCAGTCCGAAGCGATCGGCCGCAATCTCTACATGATGGCGGATTTGCGCGTGCCCATCATCTGCACGGTGATCGGTGAGGGTGGTTCCGGCGGCGCGCTGGCGATTGCGGTTGGCGATGCCTTGCTGATGCTGCAGTATTCAACTTATTCGGTCATTTCGCCGGAAGGTTGCGCATCGATACTCTGGAAGAGCGCCGAACACGCCGCCGAGGCGGCAGAGACGCTCGGTATTACCGCTAATCGCCTGAAAACACTCGGTCTCATTGACCGTATTATTCCCGAGCCGCTGGGCGGCGCGCACCGCGATCACGATGCAATGATGCAGAATCTGAAAAAAGCATTGCTCGAAACCTGGCGCCCGTTGCAGAACAAGCCGGTCACCACATTGCTCGAAGCGCGCTTCGAAAGGCTGATGGGCTATGGCAAGTTCAAGGAAGTCGCCGAAAAATAGCACGCTGCTGGCGCGGTTCACGGCGGTAATCAAACGGCATGTGCAACGCGGCGGTCGCCTGGTGGCCGGTTTGAGCGGCGGCATCGATTCGGTGGTGTTGCTTGATCTGCTGCAGCGCGCCGCACGCAGCGGCGGCTTCAAGCTGACCGCAGTTCACGTCAATCATCAGATTAATCCGGCAGCAGATGCGTGGGCGAAGTTCTGCCGTGCGTTATGCCGCGGCTATGGCATTCCGCTGACGGTAAAAAAAGTCGAGGTGAAACGCGGCAACAGCCTTGAAGCGTCGGCGCGCGCAGCGCGCTATGCGGTTTATGCCGCCATGCCTTGCGAGGCGATTGTGCTTGCCCACAATCAGGACGATCAGGCCGAGACGCTGTTATTGCAACTGCTGCGCGGTACCGGGGTGAAGGGGGCATCAGCAATGCCCGAATTCAGGGTTGAGCGTTCCAGTGCCAAGGCTAAACTCAATACTGCCTTGCTTCGTCCATTGCTCGACGCGCCGCGTAGCGAGATCGCTGGTTATGCGCAGTCACGCAAATTGATGTGGATCGAGGACGATAGCAACGCCGATACTGCATTCGATCGAAACTATATCCGCCATCGCGTACTGCCGGTAATTGCTGAACGCTATGCGGCCTACCGGCAGACACTGGCGCGCGCGAGCCGTCATTTTGCCGAAGCGGCGGAATTGATTGATGCCTGCGCGGTCGCCGATGCGGGCGACACTGCCGCGGTATTAGATGTGGTGCGACTGCGCGGTCTGTCTGCGCTGCGGGTTAAAAATGTATTGCGCCATTTTCTTGCCCGCAATGGCGTGCAGATGCCGAATGCGCGGCGGCTGGATGAGTGTGCGCGCCAGTTGTTGCAGTCGACTGCAGGCAGCCGCATGGCGGTTCGACTGGGCGGCTATGACCTGCGCCGCTTCGGCGACCAACTGCAGCTTGTGCCGGCGACCGCTAAAAAGGCGATGCCGGTAACCGCGGTGCGCTGGCGTGGTGAAAAGCGCCTCGAACTGCCGCAGTTCGGCGGCGTGCTGGCGATGACGCCGCGGCGCGGCAAAGGCATCAGTCTGGCGAAGATTTCGCGCAAAAAAGTGACGTTGCGCGGACGTGAGGGCGGCGAGCGGCTGCGACTTGACGCGGTGCGGCCAAGCCGGACTTTGAAGAACCTCTGGCAGGAGTTGCGCATTCCGGAATGGAAACGGGGGAAGTTTCCCTTGTTGTTCGTCGGCGATGAGTTGGCTTATGTCGCCGGGGTTGGCGTTGACGCGGCTTTTCGCGCTGCCGCAGGCGAGGCCGGTATCGAGCCGGAATGGCGCGCGGATTCCCTCTGATTACCCTGTGTACGGCGGCACGAAATCGCTTTATTTCAAGGTCTTATCGTGATACACTTGAAAATTATCCTTAATATTCATGGACAAAGGAAGCGGAATGGCATCAGAACGCACTCTTTCGATTATCAAACCCGACGCGGTTGCCAAAAACGTGATCGGCGAAATTATGGCGCGCTTCGAACGCGCCGGCCTGCATGTAATCGCGGCGCGCATGATTCACCTGTCGCGCCAGCAGGCTGAAGGTTTCTATGCGGTGCATCGCGCGCGCCCGTTTTTCAAGGACTTGGTCGATTTCATGATCTCCGGTCCGGTCATGGTGCTGGCGCTTGAAGGTGAAAATGCGATTCAGAAAAATCGTGACCTGATGGGGGCCACCGATCCGAAAAAGGCCGACAAAGGAACGATACGCGCCGATTTTGCTCAAAGCATAGATGCTAATGCGGTGCATGGCTCGGACGGCCCTGATACGGCCAAAGACGAAATCGCCTATTTCTTCCCGACGCTGAATATCTATTCGCGCTAATCTGGTTTTATCATGACCGTCAATCTGCTCGAATTTGAAAAGAATGGGTTCGCGCAGTTTTGTGCGGAGCTGGGCGAGAAGCCGTTCCGTGCCCGCCAGTTGATGCGCTGGATACACCAGTCGGGCGTTGACGATTTTGATGCCATGACCGATATGGCGAAGTCCTTGCGCGTTGAATTGAAACGCACATGCGAAGTGCGGCCGCCGAAAGTGATTAGCGATTCCACCGCAGGTGACGGCACGCGTAAGTGGTTGCTCGACGTCAATGCCGGCAACGCGATTGAAACCGTATTCATACCCGAGCGCACGCGCTCGACCTTGTGCGTGTCGTCACAGGCCGGTTGCGCGCTTGAATGTACGTTTTGCGCGACCGGGCGCCAGGGCTTCAACCGCAATCTGACGCTATCGGAAATCATCGGGCAATTGTGGCTCGCGAATCACAGTCTTGCCGCCGACGGCGACGAGCGCCGCGTCACCAATGTAGTCATGATGGGCATGGGTGAACCGCTGGCGAATTTCGACAACGTGGTGGCGGCCATGCAATTAATGCTCGACGACAACGCCTACGGCTTGTCGCGTCGCCGCGTCACTCTCAGCACCTCGGGACTGGTGCCGCAAATGGACCGCTTGGGCGACGCCTGCCCGGTGGCGCTGGCGGTTTCATTGCACGCGCCCAACGACACCCTGCGCGACGAACTGGTGCCGATCAATCGCAAATATCCGTTGAAGCAGTTGATGGCGGCCTGCCTGCGTTATATCGAGAAGGCGCCGCGTGACTTCGTCACCTTTGAATACGTCATGCTCGACGGCGTTAACGATACCGTCGCGCATGCGCGCGAACTGATCAGACTGGTGTCGCCGGTGCCGTGCAAGATCAATCTGATTCCGTTTAATCCGTTTCCGAATTCAGGCTACACACGCTCGAGCGTGCCGGCGATCGAACGCTTCAAGGATGTGTTGACGACGGCGGGATTGATCGTGACGGTACGCAGAACGCGCGGTGACGACATCGACGCGGCTTGCGGGCAGCTTGCGGGCCGCGTGCAGGATAAAACGCGTCGCCGCGAGCGACGTATTGAAGTGGCAGGTTAGGAGGCCTTATGCAGAAGTTTCTGATTGTGGCAGCCGTTATTCTGTTGCACGGGTGCGTCTCCTCCCGTACCCAGGATTCCGCCGATTACACGCCTCAGACTGCCGATTCAGACACGCGCATACAATCGCGCGCGCGCATCCACGCCGAACTGGCTTCCGGTTATCTCGAACTTGGCAATCTCGGTGTGGCTTTGCAGGAAGCCAATGAAGCATTGAAGATTGATCCCAACTACGTGGCTGCTCACAATGTGCTCGGCCTGGCCTATATGGAACTGCGCGACGATAAAGCCGCCGAGGCGAGCTTCCAGCGCGCCTTGCGTATCAACGGCCTTGATTCGGACAGCAATAATAATTACGGCTGGTTCCTCTGTCAGCGCAAGCGCGAGAAGGAATCGGTCAAATTTTTCCTCGACGCATTACGCAACCCGCTTTATGCGACGCCGGAAAAATCGTGGGTCAATGCCGGCATCTGCGCACGCCAGGCCGGCGATCAGGCCAATGCCGAAGAATATTTTCTGCGGGCGATCAAATTGCGCGCCAATCAGCCAATGGCCCTGCAGCAGCTGGCGGACATTGCCTACAAGCGCAAAGATTACGTCGGCGCCAAGACCTATCTTTCGCGCATGCAGCGTGATGCGAATTCGCCTTCTGCCGAGTTTTTGTGGCTCGCCCTGCGGGTCGAGCGCCGGCTCGGCGACCGCAATGCGGAGCAGAGCTTCGCTTTTCAACTGCAAAAGAATTTTCCGGAATCGCGTGAAGCGCGTGCTTTGGCGGCAGGCCTCTACGAATGAGCGAAGGCGCAGTCGAGGCGGCGCAGCCGGCAGCGGTTGTTGCGCCGGGCCAACTGACGGCGGCGCGGACGGCGGCGGGCTTGGCGATTGCCGATGCGGCGCGTCACCTCAAGTTGTCGCCATGGCAGGTTGAGGCGCTGGAAACCGGCGACTACGCACGTTTGCCCGGACCGGTTTTCGTGCGCGGTTTTATTCGTAATTACGCACGGCTGCTGAAAATAGATCCGACACCCTTGCTCGCCGAGATCGCCGGTCAGATCAAGACTGAGGCGCCGGCAGTGCCGGAGCCTGCCGCGAGTGAGGCCATTCCATTTCCCGGTCAGCAGAATTTCAACTGGCGGCCCTATGCAATCGGCGCACTGGTGATTGTTGCGGCGCTGGTTGGCTACGAATTTTATGGCGATGATTCCGCACCGGCGGTGGTTGACACGAGTGCGGTTGAATTGCCGCAAGCCAAAATTATTTCCGAGTCGAAACCGGCGGGCACAGTGACAACGGAAAACGTGCAGCTTGTACCGGTCATTGCGACGTCCGCCGCGCCGGTAGCGCCGGCAACTCCGTCGCCTGTCGCAACGCCGGTGCCGCCGGCGCCGCGCACCGAGGCGGTGGCCGCGAGCGCGCCGCCGGCGGTGGAACGCAGCCCCAACGATCAGGTGATACGCATGATGTTCACGCGCGAATCATGGGTCGAGGTTCGCGACAGGCAGGGGCGCATCATATTTTCGCAATTGAATCCGGCCGGAACATCGCAGGCAGTGAGCGGGCAGCCGCCGCTGCGCCTGGTGATCGGCAATGCGGCTGCAGTCAGGATGCTGTTTAACGACCGCGTGGTCGATCTTGCGCCGCATACGCAGGTCGATGTTGCGCGACTGACGCTCGAATAGTCATGTACGGGGTGCTTGCGCGGCGCAGCGCGCGTCAAACAATAGTGGGTGGTGTCGCTGTAGGCGGTGGTGCGCCGGTGGTGGTGCAATCGATGACGAATACCGATACCGCGGACATTGCCGGCACGGTAGCGCAGGTAGCGGCACTCGCCCGCGCCGGTTCCGAACTGGTGCGTGTGACCGTCAATACCGCCGAGGCGGCCGCGGCGGTGCCGCATATCAGGGATCAACTTGCCGCCAAGGGTATTGATGTACCGCTGGTCGGCGACTTTCATTTTAACGGCCATCGTCTGCTGACCCAGCATCCGGCCTGCGCCGAGGCGCTGGCGAAGCTGCGCATCAATCCGGGCAATGTCGGTCAGGGCAGCAAACGCGACGAACAATTCGCCAAGCTGATCGAATTTGCCTGCCGCTATAACAAGCCGGTGCGCATCGGCGTCAACTGGGGCAGCCTCGATCCTGCATTGCTGGCGCGCTTGATGGATGAAAACGCGCGTCAGACAGTTGTAGATGATGTGCAGATTGTGACGCGGCGTGCGCTGGTGCAATCGGCACTGGAGAGCGCGCAGCAGGCCGAGCAGCTTGGTTTACCCGGCGATCGCATCATCCTGTCGTGCAAAGTCAGCGGTGTGCAGGACCTGATTGCGGTTTATCGCGATCTGGCAAAACGTTGCGATTATCCTTTGCATCTCGGGCTTACCGAAGCGGGCATGGGTTCGAAAGGGATTGTCGCTTCGACGGCGGCGATGGCGGTGTTGTTGCAGGAAGGTATCGGCGACACCATACGCGTGTCGCTGACGCCGGAACCCGGCGGCGACCGCACGCGCGAGGTGGTGGTGGCGCAGGAAATGTTGCAGACCATGGGGCTGCGGTCGTTTACGCCGCTGGTGATTGCCTGCCCGGGCTGCGGCCGCACGACCAGCACTTTTTTCCAGGTGCTGGCCGACAAGATCCAGGTTTATCTGCGCGCACAAATGCCGGTCTGGCGTTCAGAGCATCCCGGCGTTGAAAACATGCACGTCGCGGTCATGGGCTGCGTCGTCAACGGGCCGGGTGAAAGCAAGCACGCCAATATCGGTATCAGTCTGCCGGGCTCGGGCGAGAATCCGGTAGCGCCTGTCTACATTGACGGCGTCAAATCGGTGACGCTCAAGGGCGACAATATTGCCGGCGAATTTCAGGCGTTGATCGACCGCTACGTGCGCGAGCATTACACGGCGCAATCATGAGCGAACGCATACAGGCGGTGCGCGGGATGAACGACGTGCTGCCCGAGCAGGCGCAATGGTGGGAAAAATTCGAAGACTGCGTTCGCGACTGGCTGCACGCTTACAGCTATAAAACCATCCGCATGCCGGTACTGGAGCGCACCGAATTGTTCGTGCGCGCGATCGGCGAAGTGACGGACATTGTCGAAAAGGAGATGTATACCTTTGTCGATGAGATGAATGGCGAGAGCCTGACGTTGCGGCCTGAAGGCACGGCGTCGTGCGTGCGCGCCGCGATCGAACACAATTTGCTGTACGCGGGGCCGCAACGCCTGTGCTACATGGGCCCGATGTTCCGCCACGAGAGGCCGCAGAAGGGGCGTTATCGCCAGTTTCATCAGGTTGGCGTCGAGGCGCTGGGTTACGCCGGCCCCGACATCGATGCCGAGCATATGGTCATGTGCGCGCGCCTGTGGCGCACGCTGGGCATCAGTGACGTTACGCTGGAACTCAATACGCTCGGCGATAGTGAAGCGCGTAAACGTTTCCGTGTGCGACTGGTCGAATATTTTTCCGGGCACGAAGCAGCGCTTGATGCCGACTCGAAACGGCGCTTGCAGACAAATCCGTTACGCATACTGGACAGCAAGAATCCGCAAATGCAAACCCTGATTGCAGATGCGCCGCGCCTGCTCGACGATATCGACGACGCGTCGATGCAACATTTCGAGGGCGTGCAGGCATTGTTAAAGGCGGCGAACGTTGCCTTCACGCTCAATAACCGGCTAGTGCGCGGCCTCGACTATTACAACCGCACCGTATTCGAATGGGTTACCGCGAGTCTGGGCGCGCAGGGCACGGTATGTGCTGGCGGCCGCTACGACGGTCTGGTCGAACAGATCGGCGGAAAAGCTGCGCCGGCCTGTGGTTTTGCGATGGGTGTTGAACGTCTGCTCGAACTGATGCAACATGCGCAGCGCGCCGAGCCGCGCGCCGCTGACGTTTACGTCGTGCATCAGGGGGCAGCGGCGGCGCGTTATGCGTTCTCGGTCGCCGAGGCGCTGCGCAATGACGATCTGGCAGTGGGGCTTGATTGCAGCGGTGCCAGTTTTAAATCGCAAATGAAGAAGGCCGACGGCAGCGGCGCGCGTTTTGCCGTGATCATCGGTGACGACGAGGCGGCAGCGCAACAATTGACGGTGAAGCCATTGCGCGGCAACGGTGAACAGACGCGCTGCGCGCTTGCGCAGGCGGTGGATTTGATACGGGGGAAATGATGGCGGTTTACGATCTTGAAGAGCAGGAACAGATAGACGAGCTTAAAGCGTGGTGGAAGCAATACGGCAACGCCGTAATTCTGCTCATCACGGTCATCGCGTTGACGATTGGCGGTTACTTCGGCTGGCGTGGCTATGGCGACCGGCAGTCGCTGGAGGCCGGCGAGTTGTTCGTCCAGTTGCAGGGTGCTGTCGGCAGCGGCGAGCCGAAAAAAGTGCAGGACATCGCCACGGCGATGATGGACAAGTATCCGCGCACAGCCTATGCGCAGTTCGCAGCGCTTGCCGGCGCCAAGGCGGCATTCGATGCCGGTAATTTTGCCGAGGCGCGCACCTCCCTGAAATGGGTAGTCGATCGCGCCAAGGACGATGGCACGCGGGATTTGGCGCGTTTGCGCCTCGCGGTCGTCCTGCTTGATGAAAAAAAGTACGATGAGGCGCTCGCCACCTTGCAGTCTGTACCGGTCGAGGCGATGACCGCGTTGTTCGCGGATTTGCGCGGTGACATACTCAGCGCGCAGGAGAAAGCCGCCGACGCACGCGGCGCGTATCAGCTAGCGCTGGACAAGACTGACGCCAAGAGTCCTTATCGCGGCATTATCCAGGGAAAACTGGAAGCATTAGGCGACACCAAGTGAAATTTTTACGCCTCACTGCGGCGCTTTTGCTGCTCGCGTTGAGCAGTGGGTGCTCGACGCCGGTCGGTGATTATTTCGATCGCTGGTTCGGCAGCGGGCCGGTGATCAAGCCTGCGGAACTGGTGGTGCTCAAACCGACTGCGACGACCAGAATTCTCTGGCAGGCCAGCGCGGGGTCGGCCGAGCGTTTTGTATTTACACCGCTGGTCGGTGACAAGGTTGTTGCAATTGCCGGCGCAGCCGGTCAGATCGCGCGCCTGGACGCGGCCAGCGGCAAGCAGCTGTCGCGTATTGACACCAAGGGCCAATTGTCCGGTGGTGTCGGCGGTGACAAGCGCATGATCATCGTCGGCACGCCGAAAGGCGAGGTCCTGGCCTACGACGCCGCCGGCAAGGAATTGTGGAAAACGCAAATTACCAGCGATGTGCTGAGTTCGCCGCAAGTGGAGCAGGAAATCGTCATTGTGCGCAGCGGCGACGGGCGTTTATTCGGACTCGATGTCGCCACCGGTGTGCGCAAATGGATCTACCAGCGCACCCTGCCGGCGCTCACCGTGCGTACCCACGTTACGGTGCTGCCTTTTCGCGGCGCGGTATTTGCCGGTTTTCCGGGCGGCCGGCTGGTCGCGGTTGCGGCTGCCAACGGCAATTTGATCTGGGAGTCGACAGTCGCGCAGCCCAAAGGCGCCACAGAACTCGAGCGCGTTGCCGACGTCTCAAGTGTGCCGGTGACCGATGGCAGGCAGGTCTGCGCCGCCGCGTATCAGGGGCGCGTGGCGTGTTTTGGCACGGTCAAAGGTGAATTGATCTGGGCGCGCGATTTTTCCAGTGTCTCCGGACTGGCCATGGATACACGCAATATCTACGCCTCAGACGAAAAAAGCGCGATCGTCGCTTTCGATCGCAGCAACGGCGCCAGTTTGTGGAAACAGGATAAATTGTACGGTCGCAATGTGACAGCACCGGTGCTGGCCGGGCGCTATCTTGCGGTCGGCGATCTGCAGGGCTATGTACACTTCATGTCGCGCGAGGATGGCTCATTTGTCGCGCGCGTCGCCACCGACGGCAGTCCGGTCATCGCGCAACCGGTTACGCTTGACGACAATATTATCGTGCAGACGTTGAAGGGCGGGGTTTATGCGATTGCCGTGCAGTAACCACGGCAGCCACGGTATAGCCACGGCGTTGCAGTTGCAGTGCATTGTCTAGGCCATGATTCCGACTCTAGTCATCGTCGGCCGTCCGAACGTTGGCAAATCGACGCTGTTCAACCGCCTGACGCGCAGCCGTGACGCCATCGTAGCCGACATGCCGGGGCTGACGCGCGATCGTCACTACGGGCGCGGTCGGCTTGGCGACAAGCGTTATCTGGTGGTCGACACCGGGGGTTTCGAAGCGGAGACCGAAGATGTCATCAGGCGCTCGATGGCGCGGCAAACCTTGCAGGCGATCGACGAAGCCGATGGCGTTGTGCTGCTGGTTGACGGCCGGCAGGGGCTGACGCCGCATGACCGCATCATCGCCGAACAGCTGCGCAAGACCGGTCGCAAGTCGTGGCTGGTGGTCAACAAGGCCGAAGGCATGCGCCCGGAAAATGTCGCCGCGGAATTTCATGAGCTGGCATTGGGTGATCCGCTGGTCATTTCAGCATCGCATGGCCAGGGTGTGAGTGAACTGGCCGATCTGATCCTCGCTGAATTTCCGGATGCACCGCTGCAACGTCCGCCTGAAGAAGCCGAGGAAATCGCCAAGCATCCGCGCATCGCGGTGGTGGGGCGGCCGAACGCCGGCAAGTCAACACTGGTCAATCGCATACTGGGTGAAGATCGTGTGATCGTGTCCGAAGTGCCGGGCACCACGCGCGACAGCATCTATATCGACTTCGAGCGCGGCGGCCGGCCATACACCCTGATCGATACCGCCGGCATGCGCCGGCGTGGCCGCGTCGAAGACGCCGTCGAAAAATTTTCGGTGGTGAAAACGATGCAGGCGATCGAAGATGCCAACGTTGTTGTGCTGGTGCTCGACGGCAGCGAAAAAATCGTCGATCAGGACGCGCATATTGCTGGCTACGTGCTGGATGCGGGCCGCGCGCTGGTGGTTGCCGTCAACAAATGGGACAACCTGACGGTGCAGCAGCGCGAGTGGGCGAAACAGACGCTGGCGCGCACGCTCAATTTCATGGACTTTGCCGAGGTGCATCACATCTCGGCGCTGGCCGGCACCGGCATTCCGAAACTGTTCGTTTCGATCGAAGTCGCCTATCAGTCGGCGATGGCCAAACTGGCGACGCCCAAGCTGACACGCGCCCTGATGGCGGCCGTTGCCAAGCAGGCGCCGCCGCGGGTCGGCATGTTCCGGCCGAAGATGCGTTATGCCCATCAGGGCGGCAGCAATCCGCCGCGGGTCATCATCCACGGCAGCGGCCTTGAACGGATCCCTGAAACTTATCGCCGTTATCTGGAACATTTCTTCCGGGATGCGTTCAAATTGCGCGGGGCGCCGCTCAAAATCGAGTTCCGACAGGGCATGAATCCCTACGAGCGCAGGCATGCCAAACGCTGATTTCGCACGATATGGCGTATCCCCGGAAAATGCAGTACAGTGAGATGACGAATACCAATAACATGATGGAGCCAACATGAGTACTAAGGGGCAGCTGCTACAAGACCCGTTTTTGAACGCCCTGCGCAGGGAGCATGTTCCGGTCTCCATTTACCTTGTAAATGGCATCAAATTGCAGGGGCAGGTCGAGTCGTTTGATCAGTATGTGGTGTTGCTGAAAAACACGGTTACGCAAATGGTCTACAAACATGCGATTTCGACCGTGGTGCCGGCGCGTCCGGTCAATATGACGGTGGATTCTCCCCCTGAGAGTTAGCCTTTTCGTCACGCCGTATTGCGTTACTGATGTTTGATCGTCCGGGATCCGCTTCCCAGGCGGTGCTGGTAAGCCTTGATTTTGGCGAGCCCGGCTACGCCGAATCCACCGAAGAACTCGTGCAACTGGCGCAAAGCGCGCGCATCGGCGTTGCTGCGACCATGCGCGGGCGTCGCCAGCGCCCCGATCCGGCTTATTTCGCCGGCACCGGCAAGGTTGAGGAAATTGCTGCGGCACTGGCGCAGCACCACGCCGGGCTGGTTATTTTCAATCACGAGTTGTCGCCGGCGCAGGAGCGTAATCTCGAGAAAAAACTGCAGGTGCGGGTGATCGACCGTGTAAGTTTGATTCTCGATATCTTCGCGCAGCGCGCGCGCAGCCACGAAGGCAAGTTGCAGGTCGAACTGGCGCAGCTCGAACATCTGGCGACGCGCCTGGTGCGCGGCTGGAGCCATCTTGAGCGCCAAAAAGGCGGTATCGGCATGCGCGGCCCCGGTGAAACACAGCTGGAAACCGACCGCCGCCTGTTGGGAAAACGCGTCAAAGTATTGAAGGACAAACTGGCGCGCCACGCCAATCAGCGCGAAGTGCAGCGCCGCGCCAGGCACCGCGCGAATGTGCTCTCGGTTTCGCTGGTGGGTTACACCAATGCCGGGAAAAGTACGCTGTTCAATGCCGTGACCCGTGCCGGCGCATACGCCGCAGACCAGTTATTTGCGACGCTCGACACGACGACCCGGCGGGTGTTTTTGCCGGGCGGTGCGCAGGTCGTCCTTTCGGATACGGTCGGTTTTATACGCGAGCTGCCGCATACGCTGGTGGCGGCCTTTCGCGCCACGCTGGAAGAGGCGGTACAGGCCGACGTGCTGCTGCATGTGGTCGATGCGAGCAGTCCGACGCGAAACGAGCAGATTGCAGCGGTCAACGCGGTGCTGGCTGAAATCGGCGCGGCAGATCTGCCGCAAATACTCGTTTACAACAAGATTGACCTTTGCGACGACAGCGCCCGGGTTGAACGCGACGAGTATGGTAAAATTTGTGCGGTCAGGATCAGCGCCCAAACCGGCGCCGGACTTGATCTCTTACGTTCGACTTTGGAAGAATCTGCCGCAGCAACCCGCATTCCGGTTGCGCGATCCGCGGCAGCTTGACACAGGATTATTTCAGCATGACTAGCTACTGGCGGTCATTCCGCGGCTTTGTCAGCGAGCGCATGTGCCGCGCGCTGATTGCATTGATGTCGATCAACGATCCGCAATGGGGTAAACGCGGCGGCAATCAGGGGCCGCCGGATCTTGACGAATTGATGCGTAACTTCAATCGCAAGATCGGCGCCATGTTCGGCAAGAAGGGCGGCGGTGGTGGCGACGGTCCGTCCGGCGATGGTCCAGGCATGGCGCAACTCGGCGGCGGTGTTGGCGTGCTGGCGGCACTGGTTGTTGCGGTGTGGCTGGCGAGCGGATTCTATATTGTTGACGCGAGCCAGCGCGGCATCGTTCTACGCTTCGGCAAATTTGTCGAGGAAACGCAGCCCGGACCACGCTGGCACCTGCCGTATCCGGTCGAGACCGCCGAGGTGGTTAATGTGTCGCAGGTGCGCACGGTGGAAATCGGTTATCGCAATTCGGTCAAGAGCAAGGTGCCGAAAGAATCGCTGATGCTGACCGATGACGAAAACATCATCGATATCCAGTTCGCGGTTCAATACGTGTTGAAAGACCCGCGCGATTACCTGTTTAACAATCGCAGTCCCGACGACTCGGTGCTGCAGGCGGCTGAAACTTCTATTCGTGAAATCGTCGGTCGCAGCACCATGGATTTTGTGCTGCAGGAGGGGCGTGCGCAAATCACAGTGCGCGCACAGAAACTGATGCAGGAAGTGCTTGATCGTTACAAAACCGGCATCAGCATCAGCAAGGTGACAATGCAGAACGCGCAACCGCCGGAGCAGGTGCAGGCGTCGTTTGACGATGCAGTGAAGTCCGGGCAGGATCGCGAGCGGCAGAAAAATGAAGGCCAGGCCTACGCCAACGACGTGATACCGAAGGCGCGCGGCACCGCCTCGCGGCTGTTGCAGGAGGCCGAGGGCTACAAACAGCGCGTAATCGAACGCGCTGAAGGTGACGCCAGCCGTTTTCGCCAGATTGTTACCGAGTACAACAAGGCGCCGGGCGTGACGCGCGACCGCCTGTATCTCGATGCCGTGCAGGAAATCATGACCAACTCCAGCAAGATACTGGTTGACCAGAAGAGCGGCAACAATTTGCTCTATCTGCCGCTCGATAAAATCATGCAGATGGCAGCACCTGCAGTGGCGCCGCCGGTTGATGCAATGAGCAGGCCGGCAGATGCAAGCCCGGGTTCCGAAGTGACTCCGCCGGCGGCGAGCCGTTCGCGCGAGGGTTTGCGCAGCCGTGAACGGGAGCCGCGTTAATGAAAAATAACATTGCAGGGGTGCTCGCCGGCACGCTGATTTTGCTGATTGTGCTTTCGTTGTCTTTGTTTGTGGTCGATCAACGCCAGAACGTGATTGTTCTGCGTTTCGGTGAAATCGTAAAAGTAATCAAGGAGCCGGGGCTGGCCTTCAAGCTGCCGATGATAGACAACGTGCGTTATTTCGATACGCGCGTGCTGACCATCGATACGCCGGAGCCGGAGCGTTTTCTGACCTCGGAAAAGAAAAACGTGCTGGTCGACCTCTTCATCAAGTGGCGCATTGCCGAGGTCGAGAAGTACTACATCAGCGTGAGAGGCGACGAAGCCCAGGCGCAGACGCGGTTGTTGCAGACCATCAACGACGGCCTGCGCGCCGAGTTCGGCAACCGCACGGTGCACGATGTCGTCTCCGGTGAGCGCGACAAGATCATGGAATTGATGCGCCAGAAGGCCAACGAGGACGCGCAGAAGATCGGCGTCGAGGTGCTCGATGTTCGACTCAAGCGCGTCGATTTGCCGAACGAAGTCAGTGAGTCGGTTTACGGCCGCATGAAGGCTGAACGCACACGCGTCGCTAACGAATTGCGTTCGACCGGTGCCGCAGAGTCGGAAAAAATTCGTGCCGATGCCGACAAGCAGCGTGAAGTCATCATCGCACAGGCTTACCGCGAAGCGCAGCGCATGAAAGGCGAGGGCGACGCCAAGTCATCGGCGATTTACGCGCGCGCCTATGAACAGAACCCCGAGTTCTATTCGTTTTATCGCAGCCTCGAAGCGTACCGTCAGAGTTTCAAGAACAAGAGCGATGTGATGGTGCTCGATCCCAATTCGGAGTTCTTTAAATACTTCAAAAACAGCAAACCGCAGAAATAGCCCGGTGGATGTTCGATCGGTGCGGACCCTTTGGCTGATACGCTGCTTGCCGCCCTCGCTTTGATGCTGGTTATTGAAGGCATACTGCCATTCGTGGCGCCGCGCGTGTGGCGGGATACATTCCGGCGTGTGACTGAGTTGTCCGACGGGCAGATTCGATTTATCGGACTTAGCTCGATGCTTGCCGGCGTCATGATGCTGGTGTTTTTCTGGTAATCCGGCATCGCCGCCGGACCAATTCAAGTGTATGCTTCTAGGCGTTTTTTCAGCCTTTTGACTTCCCATGCGTAAGTGGCTTTTACCCGAGTACATTGAGGACATCCTGCCCGCTCCTGCGCGCCGCATTGAGGCGTTGCGGCGGGCGATGCTTGATCTGTTCGAAAGTCATGGCTATCAGCTGGTGCTGCCGCCGCTGCTCGAATACGTCGACTCGCTGCTGACAGGCAGCGGTCACGATCTGGATCTCAAAACATTCAAACTGGTCGATCAGTTGTCGGGCCGCACGATGGGGGTGCGCGCGGACATCACGCCGCAGGTTGCGCGTATCGACGCGCATCTGATGAACCGGCGCGGCGTCAATCGCCTGTGTTATGCCGGCAGTGTGTTGCATACGCTGCCGTCTGGCATCAATCGCTCGCGCGAACCCTTGCAGATCGGCGCCGAGATATACGGCCATGCCGGTATAGAGAGTGATCTCGAAGTACAGCGCCTGATGCTCGATGCGCTGCGGCTGGCAGGCGTGCAGCGTATGCAGCTGGATATCGGCCACGTTGGCGTATTCCGCTCGCTGGTGCGCCGTGCTGCGCTTGATGCCGAACTTGAGGACGAGCTGTTTCGCGCGGTACAAGCCAAGGACATGCCGGCGCTTGCCGCGCGCGTGCAGAAACTCGACCGGTGCACCGGTGCTGCACTGCTGGCACTGCCGGAGCTCGCCGGCGGCGCCAACGTGCTCGCGCTGGCCGCGCGAAAATTGCCGGATTTTCCTGAAATCCGCCACGCGCTGGCACAATTGCGCGCTATTGCCACCGCCATGCGTGACGGCGGCGCAGAGATCTGCTTTGATCTGGGCGAACTGCGCGGGTTGCATTACCACAGCGGTGTTGTATTTGCGGTGTACGCAGAAGGCTGCGCCAACGCGCTGGCACTCGGCGGTCGTTACGATGAGGTAGGAAAAGCCTTTGGCCGGGCACGTCCGGCAACGGGTTTTAGCATGGACTTGCGGGACGTCATTGCAGTGGCCGCACCCGCTGCCGCCAGACCGTCTATTCTGGCGCCGTACCGGCCGCGGGATGCGGCCCTGCAACGCCGCATTGCGACGCTGCGCCGCGCTGGCGAAACAGTTATTGTTGATCTGCCCGGGCACGAAAAATCGCGCGCGGAATTTGGTTGCAAGCGTCAGATCAAAAAATCCGCCGGCGGTTGGAAAATCGTCAAAATTTGAAACACAGTGCCGGCACCGCGCTGGCAGAACGGAAAGTGGAATTTTCATGGCAAGGAACGTAGTCGTAATCGGCAGCCAGTGGGGTGACGAAGGCAAGGGCAAGGTCGTTGACTGGCTGACCGATCATGCGCACGGTGTAGTGCGTTTCCAGGGTGGTCATAACGCCGGGCATACGCTGGTCATCAACGGCAAAAAAACCGTGCTGCGGCTGATCCCGTCGGGAATTCTGCGCGCCAACGTCGCCTGCTATATCGGTAACGGTGTGGTGTTGTCTCCCGAAGCACTGCTCAAGGAAATCGGCGAACTCGAAAGCGCCGGCGTCGATGTGAAAAACCGTCTGCGCATCAGCGAAGTCTGTCCGCTGATCCTGCCGCATCACGTTGCCATCGATCTGGCGCGTGAAACTGCCAAAGGCAAGGGCAAGATCGGCACCACCGGGCGCGGCATCGGGCCAGCCTATGAAGACAAAGTGGCGCGCCGCGCGCTGCGCCTGCAGGATTTGATGGATCCGGTGCGCTTCGCCGAAAAATTGCGCGATGTGCTCGGTTATCACAATTTCGTGCTGAAGAATTATTTCAATGCACCGACGGTGGATTTCGACAAGACGCATGACGCGGCGCTGGAGTTGGCGGCACGCATCAAGCCGATGGTGGCGGATATCCCGAGCCTGCTGGCGGCTTCACACAAGGCCGGCAACAACCTGTTGTTCGAAGGTGCGCAGGGCACGCTGCTCGACATCGATCACGGCACTTATCCGTACGTCACATCGAGCAATTGTGTCGCTGGTGCGGCCTGTGCCGGTGCCGGCGTCGGGCCGCACATGCTGCATTACGTCCTGGGCATTACCAAGGCTTACACTACACGGGTCGGCTCGGGGCCGTTTCCAACCGAACTCGAAGACGACACCGGAAAATTTCTTGCCGAACGCGGCAATGAATTCGGTTCAGTGACCGGCCGGCCGCGGCGTTGCGGGTGGTTCGATGCCGCCGCGCTCAAACGCTCGATCCAGATCAACGGCATTTCCGGCTTGTGCGTAACCAAGCTCGATGTGCTTGACGGTATTGAAACGCTGAAGATCTGCGTTGGCTATAAAACCGGCGATAAACAGCTCGACATCCTGCCGTTCGGTGCCGAAATGCTGGCGCAGTGCGTGCCGGTTTACGAGGAAATTCCCGGCTGGAAGGACAGCACAATTGGTCTCACGGCATACGATCAGTTGCCGAAAGCCGCGCAGCATTATCTGCAGCGTATAGAACAGATTTGTGAAATACCGGTCGATATGATTTCAACCGGCGCGGACCGCGCACAGACCATCGTGCGACGTCATCCATTCAAATAGAATCCGGGATTCAGAAAGAAGTGAGGACGAAAACGCTATCCTCAAATCTGAAGCCTGTCTTGTGGTGCCCGGGAAGGGACTCGAACCCCCACAGTGTTACCACCGCATGGACCTGAACCATGTGCGTCTACCAATTCCGCCACCCGGGCATACAAGGCGGGCAAATTTAATCACAAAAGGCTCTGTTGTCAAATGAAGAAATCGACACCAAGCCGGCGCAAAGACGAAAAACCGCGCAAGCGTCGCGCTGGCGCCACGTTGCAGTCGACAAAAATCGCGTCAGTTCCTGGTGCCGGGCGGCGTGTTGATCCGCATCTTTCGCGCGAACAGCGCAAATATGAAGAGCCGGTACCAAGCCGTGAACTGATTCTGGAAACGCTCAACGCACAGGGTGTGCCTGTCAGTGATGCATTGCTGCAGAAGCTGTTGCACGTCACCGCCAGCGAACAGGAAGGTTTTGAGCGGCGCCTCTCGGCCATGCAGCGCGAGGGCCAGATCATGCGCAACCGGCGCGACGCCATCTGTGTCGTCACCAAGCTTGACCTGATTACCGGCGCCGTGCAGGGACATCCGGACGGATTCGGCTTTTTGACGCGCGACGATAAAGGTCCCGATCTTTTTCTTGGGCCGCATGAGATGGCCAAGGTTTTGCACGGCGACCGTGTGGCCGCGCGCGAGTCGGGGCTCGACCGGCGTGGCAGACCGGAAGGAAAAATCGTTGAAGTGCTGACGCGCGCGAATCTGCGTGTAGTCGGTCGCTTGCATAGCGAGCACGGTATTCTTATCGTGATCGCGGAAAACAAACGCATCAGTCAGGACTTTCTGGTGCCGCCGGGCGAATCGATGAAAGCCAAGCCGGGCAACGTGGTGGTTGCTGAAATCATCGAGCAGCCGGCGCCGCATGTGCGGCCGGTTGCCCGCGTCGTTGAGGTGCTCGGCAATTATGCCGACCCCGGCATGGAAATCGAGATCGCGCTGCGCAAGCACGACCTGCCGTATATCTTTCCGCCGGCGGTTGAACGTGCATCTGCAGCCATCGTGCCCAAGGTTTCAAAGCAGGACATGGCGGGGCGCACCGATGTGCGCAAACTGCCGCTGGTGACCATCGATGGCGAAACCGCGCGCGATTTCGACGATGCCGTTTACGCCGAACCGAAGGGCAAGGGTTTTCGTCTGGTTGTCGCCATTGCCGACGTCAGTCATTACGTCGTGCCCGGTGATGCGCTGGATGCCGAGGCGAAAAACCGCGGTAACTCGGTGTACTTTCCGCGCCGTGTTATTCCGATGCTGCCCGAGGTTTTATCGAACGGTTTGTGCTCGCTCAATCCGGAAGTCGACCGCCTGTGCATGGTGTGCGACATGACGATCGACAACCGCGGCGAGATTACCGACTACACATTTTATGCGGCAGTGATGTGGTCGCATGCGCGGCTCACCTATACCGCGGTGGCGGCGATGCTGGCCGAGCCCAAAGGCAGTCTCGCCCTGCAGAACAAACGTCTGTTGCCGCACCTGCAGCATTTGCACGCTTTGTACCAACTGCTGCTGAAGTCGCGGCTGCGTCGCGGCGCGATTGATTTCGACAGCACCGAAACGCAGATGATTTTCGATGCCAACGGAAAAATCGAACGTATCGTGCCGGTCGTGCGCAACGATGCGCACCGCCTGATCGAGGAATGCATGCTGGCGGCCAACGTTTGCACCGCCGGTTTTCTGCAGCGCGCCGGTCATCCGGTTCTCTACCGCGTGCACGAAGGGCCGACGCCGGAACGTCTCGCCGGACTGCGCCAGTTCCTCGGCGGTTTCGGTTTGCAGGTCGGTGGCGGCGAGAAGCCGCAGGCGCGCGATTACGCCGAGGTGCTGGCCAAATGCAAGGGCCGTCCGGATGCGCAGTTATTGCAGACCGTGATGTTGCGTTCCCTGCGCCAGGCCGTCTACAGCCCGGACAATCTCGGCCACTTCGGGTTGGCCTACGAGGGTTACACGCATTTCACCTCGCCGATCCGTCGTTATCCCGATCTGCTGGTGCACCGTGCAATCAAGGCAGTGCTCGCGGGCAAGAAATACAATCCGGGCAGTTGGCAGGAATTGGGCGGACATTGTTCGATGACGGAACGCCGCGCCGATGAAGCAACACGCGACGTTGATGCCTGGCTCAAATGCTATTACATGCGCGATCGTGTCGGTGAGTCGTTTGATGGTACGGTCAGTTCGGCGGTGGCATTCGGAATATTCGTCTCGCTCGACGGTTTATATGTCGAGGGGCTGGTGCATGTCTCCGATCTGGGCAGCGATTATTTTCATTTTGATCCGGCCAAGCACCTGCTGCTCGGCGAGCGCACGGCAAAACGCTACCGTATCGGTGACCGCGTGCGCGTGAAGGTCGTGCGCGTCGATATCGAAACCAGCAAAATCGATTTTGTGCTCGACGATTGAGCGGAATCGACGGAATAGCACATGAGCGACACACGCATCATTTACGGTTTTCATGCGGTGACCAGCCGCCTGCGGCAGGACGCCGCGGGCATACAGGAAATTTATCTCGAGGCGTCACGCCAGGACGGGCGGGCGCGTGATCTCGGCAAGCTTGCGGCCGAACGCAGCGCGCGTGTCATTCCGGTAGACGCGAAACGACTCGACGGCCTGACCGGTAACGCGCGACATCAGGGCGTCGCCGCGCGTGTCGCGGTCGCCGCGCTGCGGCACGATCTTGACGGTGTGGTTGAAGACGCCGGCAAGGCGGCTTTGTTGCTGGTTCTCGATGGCGTGCAGGATCCGCATAATCTGGGCGCCTGTCTGCGCGTTGCCGATGCATTCGGGGTGCATGCGGTTGTCGCGCCCAAGGACAGAGCGGTCGGCATCACGCCGGTGGTTTCCAAGGTTGCCAGCGGCGCCGCCGAAACTGTTCCATATATCACCATCACCAATCTCGCCCGCACGCTGCGCGAATTGAAAGAGGCCGGGGTCTGGATTATCGGCACTGATGAACACGCCGAGGTATCGCTCTACGACGCGCGCCTTGAAGGGCCGCTGGCTTGGGTGCTGGGCGCCGAAGGCGAGGGCATGCGGCGACTTACGCGTGAACATTGTGATGAGCTGGTGCGCATCCCGATGGCGGGCACGGTTGAGAGTCTTAATGTTTCGATGGCGGCCGGCGTATGTCTGTTCGAAACCGCGCGGCAGCGCAAGTCGCGGCCCGCTGGCTGAGCGTAGCGGGTTTTGCCAGGCTGCGTCGTTGTCCATTTCCGGACATTTTTCGGGAATTTTACGAAAAATCAGTGGAATGCTTGATCTCCCACCTTGCAGCGCGGCGAAACTCGTCGCATTTCCGGTTGTATACTCAGCGTAAAAACGTTGTTAATTCATTGGAATACATGTATATTCTCAACCAGTTTTGAACTGAAGGCGCCTGGCGACGCTATGGAATTGGTCGGAAAACACTTGCGACGAAATATTGCGCTTTGCGTAGCCAGTGCCTTGATGGCGGCAAGCGCGGTATCGGTCGTGCATGCGGCGGATGCGCCGGCGGCAGAGTCCGTCGCGCCGCGTTTTGCGATCAACCGCTTTGAGGTTGACGGCAATACCCTGCTCAAGCCCGCTGAAATTGACGCGGCGGTCACCGGTTTTACCGGTACGCAGAAGGATTTCAGCGATATCCAGCGCGCGCTTGAGGTGCTTGAGGGCGTATATCGCGATCGCGGTTACGGTGTCGTGCAGGTTCTGCTGCCCGAGCAGGACATTACAAAGGGTGTCGTCAAGCTGCGCGTGATCGAGCCGCGCATCGGCAAAATCAGCGTCGAGGGCAACCAGTTTTATGACGAAGGCAATATACGGCGCAGCCTGCCGGTTCTGAAGCCGGGGGAAACCCCCAACTCGCGTAGCATCGCGCAGAATCTGCAGTTGTTGACCGAGAATCCGAGCAAGCAGACCACCTTGTTGCTGAAGGCCGGCGCTAACGATCGCGAAGTCGATGCGTCGATTAAGGTGGTTGATGAGCGGCCGTACAAATTCGTTTTCACCGCAGACAATTCGGGCAGCAATGAAACGGGGCGCTTTCGCACCGGCATCGCTGTGCAGCACTCGAATCTTTTCAACCGCGATCACGTTGGCAGCTTCCAATATGTGACGTCGCCCGAGAACCCGAACAAGGTTTCAATTTTCGGCGCCGGCTACCGCATTCCGCTTTACGATCTGAACAGTTCTATCGACGTTTTCGGCGGCTATTCGGACGTCAGTTCGGGAACGCTGCAGGGGCTCTTTAACGTCAGCGGCAGCGGCACTATTCTGGGCGCGCGATACAACATTCATTTGCCGAAATTCGGTGAATACGAACATCGCGTTGCCGCCGGGCTTGACTATCGCGCGTTCAAGAATAATGTGACGCTGGTTGGTATTGGTGGCGGCCTCGTGCCGGATATCACCATACACCCGGCGAGTCTTACCTATAACGGCCTGTGGCGGATGACCAATTCAGAGGCCGGTTTTAACGTCAGCTACTCGCGCAATCTGTTTCATGGCGGCAACGACGGCGCGGACAGCGATTTCAAGGCGTCGCGTGCGGATGCAACCGCCGATTACCGGATCTGGCGCATCGGCGCGAATTACACGCGGGTGTTTGCGCAGGAATGGCAGTTTCGCGCCGTGGCGACCGGGCAGTACAGCGACGATGCGCTGGTAGCCGGCGAGCAATTCGGCTACGGCGGTCCGGACTCGGTGCGCGGCTTCAATATTCGCGAAGTCTCCAATGACAAGGGCTATTCCGCCCAGTTTGAGGTTTACACACCGGATCTCGGCGGCAAATTCAATCTGAAGGACGTCAAACTGCGTTTGCTGGGTTTCTACGACGTCGGCGCGACCGGGCGCAACAGCCTGCAGCTCGGTGACCTGTCGAAGGGGGCGGGCGGTTCCGCGGTTGGCTTCGGCGCCAGAATGGGCTACGGCAAGCATCTGACCATGCGCCTGGATTGGGCCAATGTCATTGATTCCGCCGGTAATCAGGCGAAAAACGACCAGATGCTCAACGCCACGGTGGCTATCCAGTTCTAGTTGGTAGCGGCCGGTTGCGCCGGTAACGTGTCCGCGCGCCCTCGCAACGAGGCATTCGGGTAATAAAGGGAGGGGCGAAGCGAGTGCGTGGCGCGCTACCCGCAAACGGCCGCCTGCGCAGGTAACGTGTCCGCGCGCCGTTGCTATCTTCCTGACTTTTCTGTAGAATTCGCCCCTCTTTCGCCGCCTTGTGCGGCGATTTTCCTTGCCTCACCGTCTTCGCATAACGGGAGGCCTCACCAGCCCATAAGGAGATTTTGCATGCGACATTATGAAATCGTGTTCATCGTACACCCCGACCAGAGTGAACAGGTCCCCGGGATGGTCGAGCGCTACCGCTCGATGGTCACCGCCAAGGGCGGCAAGATACACCGCCTCGAAGACTGGGGCCGGCGTCAGATGGCATTCCCGATCCA
This sequence comes from Betaproteobacteria bacterium, assembly GCA_025363435.1. Classification (GTDB taxonomy): domain Bacteria; phylum Pseudomonadota; class Gammaproteobacteria; order Burkholderiales; family SG8-41; genus PALSA-1004. The sequence continues at coordinate 55,513 of JANYDY010000039.1, read as the reverse complement.
GAAGCTGCACAAAGCACACTATGTGCTGATGAATATCGAGTGCGGCACCGACGTGCTTGAAGAACTCGAGCATTCCTTCAAATTCAATGACGCAGTGCTGCGCCACCTGACCGTGAAAATGACGGAAGCGCATACGGCACCGTCGCCGATGATGAAGGAAGAAAAATCGCGTTCGCTCACCGGTGCGCCGGACGGAGCAGCGCGAGCTGCGCCTGCAACTGCGCCTGCAGCCGCGCCTCCTGTAGCAGCGGCACCGGAAACAGCACGCACGTAACGGATGCGCAATGAGGCCGTCATTGGCGGTCGATTGGCGAAACGCAGCGCACTTCGTTACACACCGGCCGGTATTCCCGTCGTTGATTTTGTGATTGCACATGGTTCTGTGCAAAACGAGGCAGGAACAAAACGCAAGGTGCAGTGCGATGTGGATGCGGTAGCAGTCGGCGAGCTGGCGGTCAGGATAGAGAAAGTGAAAATTAATCAGCCGTTGCAAGTGAAGGGGTTTTTGGCGCGCAACAGTGTGGGAAACACGAAGTTGCTGTTGCGTGTGACAGAAATCGATTCAAGTAGCGGCGCTGAATAAAATCAGGATTCAAGGAGATTACGATGGCATTTTCAAGAGGCAAGGGCAAAGGCAAGAACGACAAGGACAAGAAACGCGGTTCGAAAAACCTGTTCCGTCGCAAGAAGTTCTGTCGCTTCACGGTCGAGAAGATCAAGCAAATCGACTACAAGGACATCGGTGTATTGAAGGATTTCATCAACGAGAACGGCAAGATCATGCCGGCTCGCATCACCGGTACCAAGGCGCACTATCAGCGTCAATTGAGTACGGCGATCCGTCGCGCGCGTTTTCTCGCGCTGCTGCCGTTCACCGACCTGCACTAAGGGGATACGCATGCAAATCATATTGATGGAAAAACTGCCCAATCTGGGCCAGCTCGGCGACGTCGTCAAAGTAAAAGACGGTTTCGCGCGGAATTATCTGATCCCGCAGGGCAAGGCCAAGCGTGCGACGCAGGCCAATCTGGCCGAGTTTGAAAAACGCCGCGCCGAGCTGGAGAAGGCGCAGGCCGAAACGCTGCAGCAGGCGCAGGAACGTGCCGCCAAGCTCGACGGGCTGATGGTTCAAATCTCGCAAAAAGCCGGTGTCGACGGCAAGCTGTTCGGTTCGGTGACGAATATCGATATCGCTGAAGCGTTAAAGGCGCAGGGTTTCGATGTGCCGCGTGCCGCGATACGCATGCCGCTCGGGCCGATTAAACAAATCGGCGATCAGACTGTGAACGTGGCTTTGCACGCCGACGTCGTTGTCTCGATCAAGGTTTCAGTCCTGGGAGAACAGGCTTAAACGCTGTTTTTTCGACCGAAATCAGGTAACAAAAAAAGGGCTGGCGACAGCCCTTTTTTTTGGTAAATTGCAGCTTGCGGTGTGGTTGTTGCGTGCCGCCAGACTTCTGCAAAAATCCTTTGCAGCGCCCCCGGATTCTTACGATCGGCACACTCGATGGCCCAGGCCGTTACACCGCTTACCCGTGACCCTCAAATCGATGCGCTGAAGCTGCCGCCGCATTCGCTCGAAGCCGAGCAGTCGGTGCTCGGCGGGCTTCTGCTCGACAACACGGCGTGGGAAAAAATCGGCGACGTGCTGACCGATGCCGATTTCTATCGTGCCGACCACCGTCAAATCTATCGCCATATCGCCGATATGATCGACGACAACAAACCGGCGGACGCGCTGACGGTGACTGAGAGCCTCGAGCGCAGCGGCAAGCTGGAAGAGGTTGGAGGCCGTGCCTATATCGGTTCGCTGGCAGTCAATACGCCGAGCGCGGCAAACATCCGGCGTTATGCGGAAATTGTCCGTGAGCGTTCGATCATGCGCCGCCTGGCAGCGGTGTCGACAGGCATCACGGAGTCGGTGTTTTCACCGCTTGGACGGTCTGCCAAGGATCTTCTTGACCAGGCGGAGAAGGAGATTTTTGCGATTGCCGAAGCCGGCGCGCGCGGCCAGCAAGGCTTCAGCGACATTCAACCGCTGCTGACAAAAGTTGTTGAGCGTATCGATACCCTCTACAAGCGCGACAATCCCGGCGACGTCACCGGAATTTCAACCGGATTCACTGATCTAGACCGCCTGACGTCGGGATTGCAACCGGGCGATCTGGTTGTCGTCGCCGGGCGTCCCAGTATGGGCAAGACAGCTTTCGCCCTGAATATAGCCGAACATGTCGCGCTGAACGTTGGCATGCCGGCGGCGATCTTCAGCATGGAAATGAGTGGCACGCAGTTGGTGATGCGTATGCTGGGTTCACTGGGGCGGCTTGATCAGCAGCGCATGCGCACCGGCGCACTCAATGACGAAGACTGGCAGAAGCTGACGAGCGCTGTCGGCCGGCTTAACGACGCGCCTATCCATATCGACGAATCGGGCATGCTCAATCCGAGCGAGTTACGCGGTCGCGCGCGACGCCTGGCACGCCAGTGTGGCGGTCCCGGGCTGGGCCTGATCGTCGTCGATTATTTGCAGTTGATGGAAACCGGCAACAGCACTGAGAATCGCGCCACTGAGGTTGCCGAGATTTCACGGGCGCTCAAATCCGTTGCCAAGGAACTCAATGTGCCGGTGATGGCGCTATCGCAGTTGAATCGCGGCCTTGAACAGCGGCCGAACAAACGACCCGTCATGTCGGATCTGCGGGAATCAGGCGCCATTGAGCAGGATGCTGACCTGATCATGTTTATTTATCGCGACGAGGTTTATAACCCTGAGTCTCCGGACAAGGGCGCCGCTGAAATCATCGTCGCAAAGCAGCGTAACGGCCCGATCGATACGGTCAAGCTGACCTTCATGGGAAAATACACGCGTTTCGAAAATTTCGCATCGCCCGGCCGCTACTAGGGCGCGCTACAACGCGATGCTGCGGCAGTCGCCGGCGTCGCAGAGCAGATAACTTCCTCTGTCGTACCAATCGGCAAGCACCCAACGTTCGCAGCTTTTATCGTCCACCGCGTGATGGTGGAGCGCAGGGCGGTGGGTATGCCCGTGGATCATGCGCGGATAACCGTGCCGGCGAAACACCGCATCGACGGTTGCGGCGACAACGTCCATGATGGTTTCGGATTTTTGTTGTTTTTCCCCGGCGTTTTCCGCGCGCAGACCGGCAATGATCTGCTTGCGCGCGGCCAGCGGCTGCGCCAGAAACTGTTGCTGATAAGCGGGGTCGCGCACCTTCGTGCGAAAGGCGATGTATTTGACGTCATCGGTGCACAGCGTGTCACCGTGCAGGAGCAGCGTCGGTATGCCGTACAAATCCAGCAGCGTCGGGTCTTGCAGCAGCTTTGCACCGGTAGCGGCGGCGAATTGTTCGCCAATCAGAAAATCCCGGTTGCCGTGCATCAGATAAAGCGGAATGCCGCGGCCAGAATATTCTTTCAGCGCCGCAACAATGCTTTGATTGAACGGCGTGTCGTCGTCGTCGCCGGCCCAGTATTCGAACAGGTCACCGAGTATGTAGAGGGCATCAGCCTGTGCCGCCGGACCGCGCAGAAAGTCAAAAAAAACGCCCGTGATCGCCGGGCGTGTCGGACATAGATGCAGGTCTGAGATGAAAAAACTTTGAGTCACAGGATTGAGGAGCGAGGATTGCATAGATTTACTTCCAACTATCTTGCTCTCAACTCCGCCTTCAGGCTATTTCGGCTTTGGTGATGACGACGTCCTCGACCGGCACATCCTGATGGCCGCCTTTGCTGCCTGTTTTGACATCCTTGATCTTGTCCACGATATCGGTACCGGCGGTAACTTTGCCGAATACGCAATAGCCCCAACCCTGGGCGTTTGACGCTTTGTAGTTGAGAAAATCGTTGTCGCCGACATTGATGAAGAATTGCGCGGTGGCGGAATGCGGGTCGCCGGTGCGCGCCATGGCGACGGTGTAGCGATCATTTTTCAGCTGATTGTCCGCTTCGTTCTTGATTTGCGCGCCGGTCGATTTTTGTTTCATGCCCGGTTCGAAGCCACCGCCCTGAATCATGAAGCCGTCAATCACGCGATGGAAAATGGTGTTGTCGTAGTGACCGCTTTTGACGTAACCGAGAAAATTCTCGGTCGTCACCGGGGCTTTGGCGGCATCAAGCTCAATGCTGATGATGCCGTGGTTGGTGTGCAGGTTGACCATTTTGATGACCTTATTTGGCTGCAGGTTTATCGGATGTCAGAATGCGCGCGTCTTCAATCACGATTGCCTTGCGCGGCACATTCTGATGTGGTGCGGGGCCGGAGCCGGTTTCTACCGCTTCTATCTTTTTCACGATATCGAGGCCTTTGACCACTTTGCCGAACACTGCGTAGCCCGGATTGCCCGCCGTAAAATTGAGCGGCTGATTGTCGTTTACATTGATAAAGAATTGCGCGGTCGCCGAATTCGGGTCATTCGTGCGTGCCATGGCAATCGTACCAATGTCGTTTTTGAGCCCGTTAGCAGCTTCATTCTGTATCGGCGCGCGGGGTTTCTTTTGCACAAAGTCGCCGGTGAAACCGCCGCCCTGGATCATGAAGCCGGGAATGACGCGATGGAAGATCGTACCCTTGAAAAAACCGTCTTTCACGTATTGCAGAAAATTTTCAACCGTCTTTGGCGCTTTTTCCTGATTCAGCTCGATCACGATACTGCCCATACTGGTTTTCAATTCAACCTGCGGATCGGCGGCACAGGCGTTAAAAGCAAACAACAAGGCTGCTGCAATGCAAAGTTTGGCGTTCATGGTGTGTACTCGGAGTGGAAGGTTGAAGAAAACTGCGGGGGAACTGATACGGGGCAAAAAAATCGTTCAGGCGCCGCCTTCGTAAAGAATGCGCCAGCCGCTTTTTTCGCGAAGCCAGTATTGGCGTTTGCGCATTTGATTGGAAAGGTTGCTGCTGCTGTAATTCTGGTCGAAGGCAACGACTGCCAGATCGTCGCGTCCGGGGTAGAGGAAGACGCTGACGCGCTCAACGGCGAGTTTGATCCAGGTCTTGCCGGCATTGACGTTGCGTTTTTGCTCAGACCACGCGGCGAGATCCTGTGATCCCGAGGTAAATCCCGGTGCGTAGTGCTTGAGATAGGTCTCGGTATCGAGGCTTTCCCAATCGCGGCGCCAGCCTTCGACCTGCGCAAGCAACTCGCGGCGCAAGCCGTCGACAACCTCCGGTTTTACCCACTCGACGCCTTCACTGATGATCACCGGTGTGACGCCGACCTGCAGGTTCTTGCTGATAGCGTCAAGGTCTTCATTGGTCAGCGCAACACAGCCGTCGCTGGCGCGCGGTGGCCGGCTGTAGGTGTCGGAAGGCGTGCCGTGCAGCCAGATGCCGGTGCCGCCGCGGCCTTCGCGCTTGTCGAATTCGTTCGGATAGCTGATCGGGAACGCGCCGCTGCCGTACAGATCGGCCAGCTTCGCGCGCGGCAGGTTGTTGGTGACGTGGTAGACGCCAAGCGGCGTTTTCTTGTCGCCTTCCTTGAACTTGTCGACGCCGTTTTTGCCGATGGTCACGTAATAGTCAGCGAGGTAGTGCGGTTCGCCGTTGCGGTTTTCGAAAACGTACAACGTCGATTGCCGGGTATCGACGATCAGCGCGTGTTTTTGTTCCGGATTGAGTTGCAGCAGGAATTTCGGCACTCGATCGGTCGGGCGTTCACGTTGATAACGCGCCAGTCTGACTCTTGCTTCATCGCGCAGATCTTCAACGCGTTCGCGCGGCGCATTGGGCGCTTCGCCGAGTTCGCGCAGCGGCCGCGAGCGCGCCAGCAGAAGGTCACCCTTGACCAGATGCGCGAGACGGAAATTCGGGTAGCTGGTAAGAACATTCTCGACTTCAAGCAGTGCGTTCTCAAGCCGGTTGTTGCGAATTTCGACCAGCGTTTTGACTAGCGCGGTTTCCGGCTCCACCATGGCAGGCACAACGGCGGCGGCTTCGGTTTTCTTATGCGGCTTGCGCCCCATTGCGTTGGCGGCGCTGCAAAACAGCAGCGAAACGGCTGCAAACGCTGCAATCAGCCGCCAAGCCGGTTTGACATTGACGGTGAGCGGGGCTGGCATGCCGACCATCAACTGCCGACGAGTTCCTGCTGGATCAGCCAGCGCTCGCCGCTTTTCACCAGCACCAGCGTTTTCATGCTGGAAACCTTCAGGTTCGGCGAATTGTAATTCTGGCGAAAAGTGACCGAGACGCGGTTTGCATCATTAAAGACGACTTTCGGCAGTTCGACTTTGACGTCGATTTTCTTCGGCTTGGCAATGCGCGCTTTGCGCGCGGCTTCCCAGTCGCTGCGCGGTTCGCCACGCGGGGTCTGGAAGTCCGTTGCGTAGTAGCCGAGATAACCACCGACATCGTTGGTCGACCAAGCCTGCGCCCAGCCGTTGACTGCTATGAGCACATCGGCGGAGGCGTTGCCGGCCGGCGTGGCTTTGGCTGCGGGCTCTGCCGCTTTTGCGACGGGTTCGGCGGCCTTGGCGGGGGCGGCAGGCGCTGCGGCCACCACCGGCGCGGGCACCGGTTTTGCCGCGGCGACGATCGTTGCCGCAGCCTTGGTATCGGTTTTGCCGGACGTGGGCTTCACGCCTTTGCCTGAACTGGAGAACAGCTCCTTGATCAGGCCGAGTTTGGTTTGTGCGCCGGTGTTGGCTTTGTCGAGCTGCAGCGCTTTGTCGTACGCCTGTGATGCCATCTTGGCGTAGATGTCGCCGAGGTTCTCATGCGCAGTGGCATAACTCGGGTGCGTTCGTATCGACAGTTCCAGAGAGCTGCGTGCTTTGTCGTACTGGCCCTGCTGCGCGTAGAGCACAGCAAGATTGTTGTACGGTTCCGGCAGTTCCGGATAGTCTTCCGTCAGCCCAGTAAATATGCGTATCGCATCGGCATTCTTATTCTGTTCCGTGAAGATCAGCCCCTTGAGAAAACGCGCGCGCGCGTCTTTCGGGTTGCCTTTAAGGAAGTTGTCGACGCGTTCGAGCGCCTGGGCGTGCTGACCGCCGCGGAACAGCTTTTGCGCTTCCTGATATTCGTCAGTTTGCGCACCGGCCGCGCAGGCAAAAAGCAGCGCGGCAAGCAGGGCGGTAATCCGAGTCATCAGGGCGCGCGGGAGCATGGGCGTCATTGTGCTATACTTTTCGTAATTTCAGGGCGTTAGTCCGCTAATCCCAACGATTTTACCAACTTCCCCGGCTAATTTAAACACGTATCGTCGGTAATGATAACGGGCTGCCGCCGGCGGCTCGAAAACGATGACCGGCGCCGCCCGAATCTGTGCGCTTCTGCCAGCGAAACCCGCATGCTCAAGATTTACAACACCCTTAAGCGCGAAAAGCAGGAATTCAAGCCGCTGGTGCCCGGGCAGGTGCGGATGTACGTGTGCGGGATGACGGTTTACGACTTTTGCCACCTTGGCCACGCGCGGGTGATGGTGGTCTTTGACATGGCAACACGCTGGCTGCGTGGCGACGGTTACGCGGTGACCTACGTCCGTAACATCACGGATATCGACGACAAAATCATCAAACGGGCGGCCGAGAACAAAGAACCGATCGATGTTCTGACGGCACGCTTTATCGCTGCCATGGACGAGGACGCCGCCGCTCTCGGCGTGATCAAACCCGATGCCGAGCCGCGTGCTACCCAGTACATTGCGCAGATGCAGGAGATCATCGGTCAATTGCAGCAGAAGGCGCTGGCTTACGTGGCGCCGGACGGCGACGTCAATTACTCGGTGCGCGACTTTCCCGGCTATGGCAAGTTATCGGGCAAATCGCTCGATGACCTGAATGCCGGTGAGCGTGTCGAGGTGACGCAGGCCAAACACGATCCCTTCGATTTTGTCTTATGGAAACGCGCCAAGCCGGGTGAACCGTCATGGTCCAGCCCGTGGGGTGAAGGCCGGCCCGGCTGGCACATTGAGTGCTCGGCGATGGCGGGCGCGCTGCTCGGCGAACATTTCGATATCCACGGCGGCGGGCAGGATCTGCAGTTTCCGCATCACGAGAACGAAATCGCCCAGTCCGAAGGCGCGCACGGCGGCACCTTCGTCAATTACTGGATGCATAACGGTTTCGTCCGCGTCGATAACGAGAAGATGTCGAAATCGCTCGGCAACTTCTTCACCGTGCGCGAAATACTCGCTCGCTACGACGCCGAAGTGGTGCGTTTCTTCATTCTGCGCGCGCATTACCGCAGCCCGCTCAATTACTCCGATCAGCACCTCGACGACGCGCGTCAGGGGCTGACGCGGCTTTACACTGCGCTGAAAGCGCACACAGTCGATGCCGCGCCGGTCGACTGGAACCTGCCGCAGGCAGTGCGCTTTCGCGAGTGCATGGAAGACGATTTCAATACCCCGGAAGCCGTGGCGGTACTGTTCGATCTTGCCAATGAGGTCAATCGCAGCGGTGAGCGCGACACGGCGGTGCTACTGAAGTCGCTCGCTGCAATCGTTGGTTTGCTGCAGCGTAGTCCCGACGAATTTCTGAAAGCTGCACCTGCTGCGGACGACTGGACGTCGGAACGGGTACAGGCGGAAATCGATGCGCGTGTCACCGCCAAGAAATCCAAAAATTACGCTGAAGCCGACCGCATACGCAATGCTCTGCTGGATGCCGGCATTGTGCTTGAAGACACCGCCAAGGGTACGACCTGGCGCCGCGCCTGAGCGGCGAACCGACGCGTGGAAAATCTGCAAAGCGCCTTCGGGTTTGCGGCCATGCTGATTCTGGCCTGGCTGATCAGCGAAAACCGTCGCGTCATCGTCTGGCGCACCATTATCAGCGGCGTTCTGTTGCAGGCCGTGCTGGCCATTGCACTGCTCAAACTGCCGCTGTTCAAACAGTTTTTTCTGTTGCTGAATGAGGCTTTGCAGGCGGTTGAGCGCGCCACTCAGACGGGTAGCGCATTTGTTTTCGGTTTTCTCGGTGGCGGCGTGCAGCCGTTTACGGAAAGCGGCGCCGGCTCGACATTTGTGCTGGCCTTCCGCGTGCTGCCGCTCATTCTTGTCATCAGCGCATTGTCGTCCTTGCTGTTTTACTGGCGGATTCTGCCGTGGATCGTGCGCGCCATTTCGCGTGTTTTCGAGAGAGTGATGGGCGTCGGCGGCGCGGTCGGTTTGTCGACGGCTGCGAATGTATTCGTCGGCATGGTTGAAGCGCCGTTGTTCATACGGCCGTACCTGAACCAGTTGTCGCGCGGCGAATTGTTTATTGTCATGACCTGCGGCATGGCAGGCATTGCCGGCACCATGATGGTGTTGTACGCAAGCATCCTCGGACCGGCGATTCCGGATGCGCTGGGCCACATACTGATCGCATCGATTATCAGCGCGCCGGCGGCGATCGTTGTCTCCGTATTGATGGTGCCGCTGACGGGGTTGCCAACGTCCGGCAGGCTGACGCCGCCGCAGGCGGCATCAAGCAGCATGGATGCGATTACCCGCGGAACAGTCGACGGCTTGAATCTGCTGCTGAACATCGTTGCGTTGTTGATTGTTTTGATCGCGCTCGTATCGCTCGCCAATTCGATGCTCGGCGGGCTGCCGGCGTTTAACGGCGAGGCGTTGACATTGCAGCGCGTGCTGGGATGGTTGCTCGCACCGCTGGCCTGGCTGATAGGCCTGCCGTGGAGCGAAGCGCCGACGGCCGGCGGGTTACTCGGTGTAAAAACAGTGCTGAATGAATTTGTTGCTTACCTTGATCTTGCGCAGCTTCCGGCAGACGCCTTGTCATTGCGCAGCCGCCTGTTGATGACCTATGCGTTGTGCGGCTTCGCCAATTTCGGCAGCCTCGGAATTCTGATCGGTGGCATGGCGGCGATGGCCCCTGAGCGCCGCGATGAAATTGTCGGGCTCGGTATGAAGTCGATTGTGGCCGGCACGCTGGCGACCTGCATGACGGGGGCGCTGGTCGGTGTTTTGTGGAGCGCGTGATGAACACGGCGCCGGTTCGCCACTGTAATGACTGGCAGGCGCTGCTGGCGGTACTGGCAGAGCATGATGAATATCGCGGCCTCAGATCAATTGACCCGCACACCGCGTCGGCGGTTCTGGCGGCGCCGGCCGCAATCGCGCGCTGGATAGCGGTGTACGCGCCTCAGCTTGTCATTCGGGAAAAACTTTCGATCATCGTCATTGGCGCGGAATCCACCGATGCACCGGACCAGGGCCGCTGGTATCAGGCTGTCGCCGCCATGCTTGCATTCAAAGGGGCGCTCGAGGTTACGCTGGTTGGCGCCGAGCTCGATATTGCGTTTACATCCTCTGTATCTGCGCAGGCGCCGAAGCTGCCTGCAAACAGTGCGCGCGAAGGTCTTGCAGAATTTCTCGCCAAACATGACGGCGCGCGTTTTGATCTGGCGCTGTTGTTTCAACCGGGATTTCAAAAACACCGCGGCTGGCTGCAGGACTCCGGCATTGCACATTTTCTTGCATCGGGGACGCTGCTGGCAGGGACTTCGTATTCGACAGACGAATACCAGATGGAGCGCTGGGTGCTGGAGTGCCATGGTTACCGCGCCGGCGCGGAATCTGTTCCCAATCCATTTTTCCTTGAACTCGGCGACGCCAACTCGTCAATCCAGTGGGGAAGAGTGCTCTGGCAGATCGAGTCGGCGCCGCCGCGCAATTTTCAGATAGATAAAGAAGGGCTTGCCGCACTGGATTCGCTGACGCGTATGGTTTTGCACAGCATCACAGTTGTCGGGCAGCCGTCGCCGGAATGCGGCGCCATGGTCGAATTGAGCGACGGCAAGGGGCGGCGCAGATCCTTGCTGCATATTTTCGACCGGCGGTTTGTTGATCCGGCGGACGGCAGCCTGTTGCAACTGGCGGATGATGGAGGACTCAATGTGATCGGCACTTTGCCGGCGACTGAAATTGCGCAATATCCGCGCGCTGCGCAGCGCGACATCGAACGTGCGATGTGGGCCGCGGGGGTCAAGTCCCGTTTTCTGCTGGCAGGTTATCCGGCGTCTGCAAATGACGCTGATGGCGAGAAGGCGGCGCGCGGCATGTTTGATAACTTGCGCGCACGCGCGGCGCGCCTGTTTCGTTGAGCCGCATCAGGCTTTGATCAGCACCGTCTCACGGTTGGCAAGCACGACATAACGAATGTTGTGCTTGTCGCAGAATTCGTCCCAGGCCGCGCGCGCGCCGGGGCAGAAGGGCGAGCCGTCGCAGACGATTACGCCGCCGGTATTCAAGCGCGGATAAAAATATTCGAGTGCGCCGCGGGTCGGCGTATACAGAGTAACGTCCAGATGAACAAAGGCCCATTTGATGTCGGCCATCGGCGCGAAGACCTGCGGAATCCAGTCGGCGCAGATTTGAACTCCGGGAAATTCGCCGAAATACCCGCGCACCAGTTCAGGCGTCAGGCCGGCCTGGGCAACCGCGAAAAACGGCTCGCGGCGCAGGCCGTTGCCGTCGCGTACCGGAATGAGGTCCTGTTTGCCGGAAGCGCTGGTGCCGATAAAGCTGTCGATCAGGTACAGCCCGTCGCCGTCAAAGGCCGGCTGCCGGCTGCGCCACGCACGGGCCAGCAGCAGCGCGGTGGCGCCGCGATAGACGCCGCATTCGGCGCGCGCCCCCGGCACGTCCATGCTGGAGAAAAAGTACTGCAGGAGGTCGCGGCGGCTTTGAAAACGGTGAAACACATTGAACGGTGTAACCGGCGTTTGCGTCTCGGTCAGGCAGCGTTGAAACAGTGCGGCGAAATTTTCACTGCCGATATTGATATCGCGAAACAGCATTTCAAGATGGCGTTCGACCGGTGCGCGGCTGTGCAATGCGGCGAGTCTGGTTTCGAGTTCGAGCGGAAATTCAACCGCATCGACGACCTCATTACCGGCGCGTCCGGCGATAGCCGCAAGAAACTGCTTCAACATGGGATTGGACAGGCCGGGATTTTGTAAAACAACAGGCGGGATTCAGGTCAGCGGCAGCACGTTGGCCCATTGTTGATAGGCCGGGCGCTGCTGCAGGCGTTTGTAATAAGCCTCGACGTTGGGTTGCGACCCGCGTTCGACCGGCAGATTGAGCCAGCGCATGACGGCGCAACCGATTGGAATATCACCCATGGTGAAGGTTTCGCCGGTGACATAACTGCGCTTGGCGAGGTGTGCGTCCAGCGTGTCCATCGCCGCAGCAACTTTTTTTGTGAGTTCGGCAACCAATGCCATATTGCGTTGTTCCAGTGCGGTGCGGATGAGGTTCCAGAAAATCGGTTGCAGGTGCGGCCACGGCGTTGTGGCATACCAGTCCATCCAGCGGTCGGCATCCGCGCATGTTTTTGGATCGGCGGGGCACAGCGTGCCGAGGCCGTGTTTACGCGCAAGGTAACGCACGATGGGTTGTGATTCCCAAAGGATGAAACCGTCATCGTCGATGGTGGGGATCAGCCCGTTCGGATTCATCGCCTTGTATTCCGGCGTATTGTTGACGCCGAATTTCATGCCGGCATCGATGCGCTCGAACGGGAGCTTGAGTTCAGCGCAGCACCACAGCACTTTCTGCACATTGATGGAATTGGCGCGTCCCCAGATTTTCAACATTGCCGGTGTTCCTCGTTCAAAGCATTTGAAGGTGCGGGACGCGACTTCGCAGCGGCTATTCCGCGGTGATGCCGCGCTCGCGAATGATCTTACTCCACTTGGCGGATTCGCTGCGTATCCATGCGCCGAACTGCTCCGGCGTACTGCCGATGATTTCATAACCCTGTTGCGCAAAACGCTCGCGCGCATCCGGTTGCGCGACCGCTTTGAGTAAGGCGCTGTTCAGCTGCTGAATGATGGGGCGTGGCGTTGCCGCCGGCGCCAGCACGCCGACCCACGATTGCGCCTCGAAATTCGGCACGAACTCGCTGATTGCCGGCACGCCCGGCACCAGCAGGCTGCGTTCGCGCGAGGTGACGGCGAGTACCGTGAGGCGGCCGCTTCTTACTTGGGACATGACGAGCCCGGCGGAGGCGATCATGGCATCGACATGGCCGCCGAGCAGATCGGTGAGCGCGGGGCCGCCGCCTTTGTAATGGATCAGTGTGGCGTCGAGTTGCGTAGTTGTTTTAAACAATTCCACCGTCAGGCGGCTCGATGTCGCCGCACCGGCGGTGGCGAAATTCAACGGCGCGCGGCGCGCTTTGGCGAAGGCCAGCAATTCGTTAAACGACTTCAAGCCAAGTTTGGGATGCGTAACGAAAAGCTGTGGACCGCGGATCAGCAATGATATCGGCGCGAAATCCTTGACTGTGTCATAGGGCGCCTTGCCGAACACGTAAGGATTTGAGATGAAACTGTCGAATACCGCGAGCAGGGTGTAACCGTCGGCAGCCGCTTTGGCGACCGTATCGGTGCCGAGAATGCCGCCGGCGCCGGCGCGGTTATCGACAACGATAGGCTGGCCGAGCATTTCGGTAAGCTGCGGCGCGATGATGCGTGCGACGATGTCGGTGACGCCGCCGGGTGCGGCGGGCACCATCATGCGTATCGGTTTCGATGGATAGGTTTGCGCAATAACGGACGTTGCGAACATCGACACGGCTGCGAATAGCAGCGGGCTCAGACGTTTGAAATTTTGCATGGGCGGCATTCTACCGTGCGGCGCCACTCGAATGCCGCGGTTCGCGATACTGCGGTTCAGCTCAAAGAAGACAGATGCTTGTTGAATGCAGTAAAGAACTGTTCGGCAATTTTTTTGGCTACACCGTCAACCAGACGCGATCCGACCTGGGCGAGTTTGCCGCCGATGGTGGCCTTGGCAACGTATTCCAGTCGCGTCGATTCGCCTTCCGGCACCAGCTTGACTTCAGCCTGGCCTTTGGCAAAACCGGCGACACCGCCCTGGCCTTCGAATATCAGCATGTAGGAGTTGGGCGCGTCTACATTAGTCAGCGTGATTTTGCTTTTGAATTTGGCGCTGACCGGACCGACTTTTGCGCTCATGGTGAGATCGAACTCCGAATCGGAGGTCTTGACCATGGATTCGCAACCCGGAATGCAGAGTTGGAGTACGGCAGGATCGCAGATTGCATTCCATGTTTTTTGCTGGGGCTGAGGAATTAATTGCTGGCCGATGATTTCCATAGGGGCTTAGTTTACTACTGCCGCCGCATTTTCGCGCGCTTAATTGGCATCAGTGTTCCTGGCGACCGTGTGACGACCGGTTAAATCGCAGTCGCGCGCCAGTTTTTTGATGGCGTGTGAAGTTGCGATGCTACCTTCGCGTACGAACGCTTCGTGATTTGCTTCGACTTCATCAAGACGGTAAACGTAATTGACCATCATGCCGGCCGAACGCTGCATGCCGGCCGGCGAGGTGTCGGCGAGCCAGTTCAGGCGTTCGAGGCGCGCGCCGTTGCCGAGATGAAATCGCGAGACTGCATCGAGTGGTGCGCTGTCTTTTTTCGCACGCAGCAGATAGTGCGCGCACAATTGCATCAGTTTATCGCGCATGGTTGCCGTCATCGCGGCATCCTGCTGCCAGTCGCGATTCTTCAATGCCGGAAGCAGCGTGGCAACGGCTTCATTGTCGCGTGCCGCGAGGTCCAGCCATGCGCGAAAACCGGGGATCGGTGACAGCGTTGCGTAATTTTTCAGACGCGGAAATTCGCGGCTGAGTTGCTCGACCACTTGTTTGATCAGCATGTTGCCAAACGAAACGCCGCGCAAACCTTCCTGGCAATTTGTGATGGAGTAAAAAATCGCGCTGTCGGCGCGCGTCGGATCGGCTACCGGCGCATCCTGATCGAGCAGGGGGGGCACCGCATCGCTGATGCGGTCGGTGAGCGCGACCTCGATGAATATCAGCGGTTCGTCGGGCAGCGCCGGATGAAAGAAGCCGAAGCACCGACGGTCGGCGGCGAGCCGTCTGCGCAGATCTTTCCAGCCGGCGATTTCATGCACAGCTTCATAGGTGATCAGCTTTTCGAGCACGATTGCCGGTGTGCGCCAGTCGATGCGTTCGAGTTTGAGAAAGCCGCGGTTGAACCACGAAGCAAGCAGATGGGCAAGATCGGCATCGACAGAGGCCAGTTGCGGACTGTTCCTGAGTTCGCGCAACACGCGCCGCCGCAGATCGACCAGTACCGCAGTAGCGCCCGGTGCGACATTCAGCCGGCGAAACAATTCCTGGCGCGGCGATTCCACTGCCTGCTGCAGCTTGATCAGAAGCTGTGGCGAGCGACCGCCGGCAAAGGCGGCGGCAGCCCGGTCAATAGCCGCCGCATCCGGCGAAAATTCAGCGGCCAGCAGATGCAGGAACGGCGTATGCGCGTTGGCGGGGAGAGCGCTATAGGCGGCGAGTACGTCACGCGCCAGCGCCGCGCCCGATACCTCACCGCGTTCCGACATCAGTGCATGGCACAGTGCGGCGACTTCGCCGGCGCGGCGCCTGGCGCCGCGGTTCGGGTCTACCGGCGCGGCAACCTTGCTGATCAGGTCTTTTAGAAAATTACGCGTTGTCATCGATTCATCGGCTATGGAAACTGTTCGGCTGCGGCAGCGGGCCGCAATTCTATTTGCGTTAACTGTCCTTGATGCTAGTTCATGGATGTTACAGCCGCAACTTCGCGTTTATAACGCCTGCTCTTGACCGTTATATACGGCGTGAACTACCCTAGACCAATTGCGCCTAGAGCGCATCCACATTTAACGACTGCAAATATGGATAGTGTAGATACCGAAGTTCTGAAAAGCGCCGTTGCCTGGCTGGAAGGCGGGCATAAAGCCACTCTTGCAACCGTGGTGCGCACCTGGGGTTCGGCGCCGCGTCCGGTTGGCGCCATGCTGGTCATACGCAATGACGGTCATGTTGTCGGATCGGTTTCCGGTGGTTGCGTGGAAGACGATCTGATCGAACGCGTCAAAGCGCACCAGATGACCGGCGGCGCGCCGGAAGTCGTGACTTACGGCGTTACCGCCGAGCAGGCGGCGCGTTTCGGCCTGCCTTGCGGCGGCACGCTGCAACTGGTGCTCGAGCCGGTGCGGCAGGAATCGCAGCTGAAGGAGCTGCTCGAAATCATCGGCCGCCATGAACTGGTGGCGCGCACGCTGGAAATGAAGACTGGCGCAGTCAAACTCGAATCGGGGCGCTGGTCCGATGTGCTGGAGTTCGACGGCGCCGTATTGAAAAGCATACACGGCCCGCGCTGGCGTTTGTTGATCATCGGCGCCGGCCAGACCTCGCGTTTTCTGGCGCAATTTGCACAAGCGCTCGATTATCAGGTCACGGTGTGCGATCCGCGCGAGGAATACGCCGACGAATGGAATGTTCCCGGGGTCAATCTGATCCGCAGCTATCCGGATGACGCGGTGCTCGAGCTGAATTCCGATCCGCATCTGGCGGTGGTCGCGGTGACACACGATCCGAAACTCGATGATGCCGCGCTCACCGAAGCGCTGAAGTCGCCTTCGTTCTACGTCGGCGCACTGGGTTCGCGCAAGAACAATGAGAAGCGGCGCCAGCGTCTGGCCGAGTTTGACCTGTCGGCAGACGAGATTGCGCGCCTGCACGGTCCGGTTGGACTGAAGATCGGCAGCAAGACGCCCGCGGAGATTGCCATCGCGATCATTGCCGAGATGACTGCAGTCCGGCGCGGTGTAAAACTCGACAGCATCGGTGTTGTTGCGCCGGTCGCCGCGGCGGCGACTTCCGACCCGTTCGCCTGTAGCAGCTGAGCGCCCTTCATGAATGGCACGCGCAGGCGTTTGCTCGCCGTCGCGCTGGTCGCGCCATTTGCTCCGCTTGCCAACGCTGCTGAATCCGCGAGCACGCTGGCTAACGGCGTTTTTCTGGTCGCCAAACCGGATATGCCCGACGCCAATTTTCGCGAGACGGTAATACTCATTACGCAGCCGGAGGCTGGCAGCGGCCCGCTGGGCGTCATTATCAACAGGCCTTTGGCGGCACGCCTGAACGATCTGCTGCCGAAACTCAGCGTGATCCCTGAATCATCCAATCAGCTATACGGCGGCGGGCCGGTGGCGCGCAACCGCGTGCTGTTTCTGGTGCGCAGCCGCGAGCCGGCGGCGCGCAGTCTGCGGGTGCTCGACGACGTTTATATGACCGGCGATGCGCAACTGCCGGCAAAAGTCGCACGCGGCGAACTCAAGGCCGAAGACTATCGCGCTTACATTGGTTATGCCGGCTGGGCGCCGCGCCAGTTGCAAGCGGAGATTACCGCCGGCGGCTGGTATCTGTTGCCGGCCGATGCCGATACGATATTCGCGCCTGACGCTGCAGCCGTGTGGCCGGCGATGGTCAAACGCGCCACCCAGCGAGCAACCTGAAAATCACTGGTGGAGTTCTTCGCTATTCCGCGAAGAACTCTTTGACCTTGTCCATCCACGACTTGGCGCGCGGATTATGCTGTCCGGCGTCTTTTTCATTAATGGCTTCGAGCTCGTTGAGCAGTTCGCGCTGGCGCGCGGTCAGATTGACCGGCGTTTCGACGATGACATGGCACATCAGGTCGCCGTGGCTCGACGAACGCACGCCCTTGATGCCTTTGCCGCGCAGGCGGAACACCTTGCCCGACTGCGTTTCGTGCGGAATCTTGATCTTGGCGTAGCCGTCCAGCGTCGGGATTTCGATTTCGCCGCCGAGCGCTGCAGTGGTAAAGCTGATCGGCATTTCGCAATGCAGATCGTTGTGGTCGCGCTGAAACACCGCATGCTGCTTGAGGTGAATGACAACGTAAAGGTCGCCCGGCGGGCCACCGTTGACGCCGGCTTCGCCTTCGCCGGATAAACGGATGCGATCGCCTTCGTCGACTCCGGACGGAATTTTTACCGACAGCGTCTTGTGCTGTTTGATGCGGCCGGCGCCGCGGCAGGTCGGGCAGGGCGATTCAACGACCTTGCCGGCACCGCGGCATTTCGGGCAGGTTTGCTGAATGGAGAAAAAACCCTGCTGCATGCGCACCTGGCCGTGGCCGTCGCAGGTGGTGCATTTGACCGGCTTGGTGCCGGGCTTGGCGCCGCTGCCGCTGCAGGTTTCGCATTCTTCCATGGTCGGAATGCGGATTTTTGTTTCGGTGCCGCGCGCAGCTTCTTCGAGCCCGATCTCGAGGTTGTAGCGCAGGTCGGCGCCGCGGTAGACATTGGATCGACCGCGCCCGCCACCGAAGATATCGCCGAAGATATCGCCGAAGGCATCGGCAAATCCACCCATGCCGCCGGCGCCCGCGGCGGCCGACGGATCGACGCCGGCATGGCCGTATTGATCGTAGGCTGTGCGCTTGTTGGCGTCCGACAGTATTTCGTAGGCTTCCTTGACCTCCTTGAACTGTTCCTCGGCCTTCGGATTGTCCGGATTGCGATCCGGATGGTGCTTCATCGCCAGTCTGCGATAGGACTTCTTGATGTCGTCTTCCGAAACGTCGCGGTTGACGCCGAGGACTTCGTAATAATCGCGTTTGGCCATGATCAAAATTCAGGATTGGGTTATCAGGATCGAGGATTGAGTGAAACAGCAAAAAGGATTGAGGGGCGGTTTGCACCACCCCTCAATCCTTGATCCTCAATCCTGTCGCTTATTTCTTGTCTTTTACTTCTTCGTATTCTGCATCGACCACATTGCCGTCGTCTTTCGTCGCTTCGGCGCCGTCTTTCGACTGCGCGCCGCCGGCCGCCTGCTGCGCGGCCTGTTCCTTCGCATACATTTGTTCAGCGAGCTTTTGCGAGGTGGTAGCCAGTGCCTGCGTTTTTGCCTCGATGTCTTCCTTGTTGTCGCTCTTTAGCGCTTCTTCGGCTTCCTTCAGCGCAGCTTCGATTTTCGCTTTCTCTTCAGCGCCGACCTTGTCGCCATGCTCCGTCAGGGATTTCTTCACCGAATGCACGAGCGCGTCGCACTGATTACGGGCGGTCACCAGTTCGATCGCCTTCTTGTCGTCTTCCGCGTGTTCCTCGGCATCTTTCACCATGCGCTTGATTTCGTCTTCCGACAAACCGCTCGAGGCCTGGATCTTGATCTTGTTTTCCTTGCCGGTTGCCTTGTCCTTGGCCGACACATGCAGAATGCCGTTCGCATCGATATCGAAAGTGACTTCGATCTGCGGCATTCCGCGTTGTGAAGGCGGAATATCGGTCAGGTTAAACTGGCCGAGACTCTTGTTGCCAGAAGCGACATCGCGTTCGCCCTGCAAGACATGGATGGTCACCGCCGATTGATTGTCTTCGGCGGTCGAGAAAACCTGCGCAGCCTTGGTCGGGATCGTGGTGTTCTTCTGGATCAGCTTGGTCATCACGCTGCCCAGCGTTTCAATGCCGAGCGACAACGGCGTGACGTCGAGCAGCAGCACGTCCTTGACGTCGCCCTTCAGCACACCGCCCTGGATCGCCGCGCCGACCGCAACGGCTTCATCCGGATTGACGTCCTTGCGCGGTTCCTTGCCGAAGAACTCCTTGACCTTGTCCTGCACCTTCGGCATGCGTGTCTGGCCGCCGACCAGAATCACGTCGGAGATGTCTGAGAGTTTGACACCGGCGTCTTTGACCGCCTGTTCGCACGGCCGGATCGTCTTTTCGATCAGTTCCTCAACGAGGCTTTCAAATTTGGCGCGTGTGATCTTGATCGCCAGATGTTTCGGGCCCGAGGCATCGGCCGTGACATAAGGCAGATTGATTTCGGTCTGCTGCGCCGATGACAGCTCGATCTTGGCTTTTTCCGCGGCGTCCTTCAGGCGCTGCAGGGCCAGCATGTCCTTGCGCAGATCAATGCCTTGCTCTTTCTTGAACTCGTCGCACAGATAATCCATCAGGCGCTGGTCGAAGTCTTCGCCGCCGAGAAAGGTGTCGCCGTTGGTCGACAACACTTCGAACTGATGTTCGCCATCGACTGCAGCGATTTCGATAATTGAAATATCGAAGGTGCCACCACCCAGGTCATACACCGCGATCTTGCGGTCGCCTTCTTTTTTGTCCATGCCGAAGGCGAGGGCTGCCGCCGTCGGTTCATTGATGATGCGCTTGACGTCAAGACCGGCGATGCGGCCGGCGTCCTTGGTGGCCTGGCGTTGCGAGTCGTTGAAGTAGGCCGGCACCGTGATGACGGCTTCGGTGACCGCTTCACCGAGATAGTCTTCGGCGGTCTTTTTCATTTTCATTAAGACCTGTGCCGATACTTCGGGCGGCGCAATTTTTTTATCGCGTACTTCGACCCAGGCGTCGTTGTTGCCGGCCTTGATGATTTTGTACGGCATCAGGTCGATGTCTTTTTGCACTTCTTTTTCTTCGAAACGGCGACCGATCAGGCGCTTCACCGCATACAGCGTATTTCTCGGATTGGTCACTGCCTGGCGTTTGGCCGAGGCGCCGACCAGCACTTCACCGTCCTCGGTGTATGCGATGATCGACGGCGTGGTGCGCGCGCCTTCCGAATTTTCAATTACCTTCGGCTGGCCGCCTTCCATGATGGCGACGCAGGAGTTGGTGGTGCCCAGATCGATTCCGATGATTTTTGACATTGCTGACCTCTTTTCGCTGATTCTGTTTGCCCGCCGCTCCGCTCCGTAGAGCCGGCGGCCCGTTAACCCATGCTGCCTATATGGGGCTAACTACCTAGCTTTCAACCGCTTTTTGCCTTTGCCACGGAAACCATCGCGGGCCGCATGATGCGTTCGTTGAGCATGTAGCCCTTCTGGAAAACCTGCAGCACCGTATTCGGTTCGGCGTCAGACTCAACTGCGTTGATCGCCTGATGCTTGTGCGGGTCGAATTTCTGGCCGGCCGGATTGATTTCTACGACCTTGAATTTTTCGAACACCGAACTCAATTGCTTGAGCGTGAGTTCGACGCCGCTGCGCATGTTTTCGAGCGTGGCGTTGTTGGTGGCCAGCGCCGCTTCAAGACTGTCTCTGACCGGCAGCAATTCACCGGCGAAATTGTCGATCGCGTATTTGTGCGCGCTGGCGATGTCGCTCTGCGCGCGTTTGCGTATGTTTTCGCCATCGGCCTTGGCGCGCAACCACGCATCGTGGTGCTCTTGCGCGGCGAGTTCGGCCTTTTTCAGTAGTTCTTCCATGCTGGGCATGACGTCCGGGCCGACCGTGCCGTTGGTGGCTGCTTCTTCTCCGGTGGCCGCTGTATTTGCGGCCTCGCCGGCTGTTTGTGGCGTTTCCTGCATTCAATACCTCTGGAACTTGCGCAAAATTGGTCAATCCAGAGCTTATGGGGGCGGGCGCGGCGATTTCAAGAGCCGGCAAGCCCTTGAGACACAAAGAAAAGCCGCCAAAGGCGGTCAGGCTTTAGCGCCGAGCGCCCGGGCGCGTTCGCGGCTGCGTGCCAGATCATCTGCGCCGGGCGCTGCATCAAGCCAGCCATGCAGATTGTTCAGTGCGATATCGGCCAACGCGTGTATCCAGGCGTCATTTTCGTTGAGACAGGGGATGGCGCGATATTCGCCGCCACCGGCGTTCAAAAAGATGCCTTTACCTTCAATGGCGATCTCTTCCAGCGTTTCAAGACAGTCGCTGACAAAGCCTGGGCAGATGACGTCGATACGGCCGGTTTTCTGCGCCCCCAGTTCCTTTAGCACTTCGGCGGTGTAGGGCTTTAGCCACTCGGCGCGGCCGAAGCGCGATTGAAAGGTCAGCCGGTATTTTTCCGGCGGCAATTGAAGTGCTTCAGCCAGCAGGCGCGCCGTCTTCTGGCATTCGCAATGATATGGATCGCCGCGCTCGAGCGTATAGCGCGGCACACCGTGAAAACTCATCAACAGAATGTCGGGGCGGCCGTTGGCGGTCCAATAGTCGCGAACGCTTTGTGTGAGTGCGGCAATGTAGCCTGGATCGTCGTGAAAGTTGCGCACTGTCCGCAGCGCCGGCTGGTTGCGCTGGCGCGCCAGCGTTGCGCCGACCGCATCGATGGCGGTCGCCGTGGTGCTGGCGGCGTATTGCGGATAGAGCGGCAAGACAAGTATGCGTGTGCAGCCCGCAGCTTTCATGTGCGCCAGCGTCGCGGCAATCGAAGGCTTGCCGTAGCGCATTGCGTACTCGACCTGCAGCGGCGCTTTGACCCGTTCGCCAAGATAGCCGCGCAGCATGCGCGCCTGCCGCTCGGTATGAAATTTCAGCGGCGAACCCTCGGCAGTCCACACCTGCGCATAGCGTTTTGCCGATTCTTTCGGGCGCAACGGCAGAATGAACAGGCGCATGATCAACCACCACACCAGGCGCGGAATTTCGACTACACGCGGATCGGACAGAAATTCGCGCAGGTAGGTACGAACGGCTTCGGGCGTTGCGGCTTCGGGCGTGCCAAGGTTGATCAGCAGGATGCCGGTTTGCGTGGCGTTGCCGTGGCTGAAGGGCGGTTCTGGAAGATAGCGTGGCATCGTGGTGATGGGGGGGCGGGTAAAGGATTGAACGTCAAGCACGAGAAAAAACTGCGCCTGTTTTCGCGCGCCTTGCTTAACGCTTAATTCTGCGAGAGCGCGCTCGACAGCAGTTTGGCAGTGATGTCGACAATGGGGATGACGCGTTCGTAGGCCATGCGCGTCGGGCCGATCACGCCGAGGGTGCCGACGATCTGGCCGTCGACCTCATAGGGCGCGGTCACAATGCTGCATTCGTCGAGCGGCACCAGGCCCGATTCGCCGCCGATAAAAATCTGCACCCCGTGCGCGCGACTCGACACATCAAGCAGTTGCAGCAGACTGGTTTTCTGGTCGAACAGGTTGAAGAGTTTGCGCAGGCTTGTCATGTTGCCGGAAAGATCATGGACTTCGAGCAGGTTGCGTTCACCCGAAATCACCACTTCATCGGTTGCTTCCATCAGGGCCTGGCTGCCGGCTTCCAGTGCGGTCGACATCAGATGCGACATTTCTTCGCGCAGCTTTTTGAGTTCGTCATGGACGCGATGCTGAATTTCGTGAAAGGAGAGGCCGGCATAATGCTGATTGAGCATATTGGCAGCCTCCACCAGTTCCGAATGGCTGTAGGTGCGGTTGGTGGTGAGTATGCGGTTTTGCACGTCGCCTTCGGGCGACACGATGATCAGCAGTATGCGTTTCTCGTTGAGACTGACAAATTCAATATGGCGGAACATGGCGGCGCGGCGCGGCGTCATCACCAGCCCGGCAAAATGCGTGAGGTCGGAGAGCACATGAGACGCCGAAGCCACCAGCTTCTGGCGGCTGTTCGTCTGCAATTGCTCCTCGAGTTCGTGGATTTCGACACTGTCGAGCGGTTTGATCTTGAGTAGCGTATCGACAAACAAGCGGTAGCCGCGCGGCGTGGGGATGCGCCCCGCGGAGGTATGCGGGCTGGTAATAAAACCCATCTCTTCAAGATCGGCCATGACGTTGCGGATGCTGGCCGGCGAAAGATCGAGGCCCGACATGCGGGACAGCGCACGCGAGCCGACCGGTTGGCCATCGGCGATGTAGCGCTCGACTAAAGCCTTGAGCAGCGTCTGCGCGCGTTCATTGAGGTTCGGGAAGTCGGCGGGCATCGAAGAATTCTACACAAAACGTGCCGTCGGGGTGCGATTCCCTGTTTGGCGCGTTGACTGCATTGATAAAGGCATAAGCTCACCTATAATGCAGACATGAACGCAGCGTTTAAAACCGTTGGCCTGATCGGCAAGTACAAGAGCCCCGAAATCGCGGCGCCTTTGCTTAAGCTCGGCGATATCCTCGAGGAGCGGGGCGTCAAAGTCATAATCGACGGACTCACCGCACAACATATCGGCGACAACCGTTTTCCGGTGCGTACACTCGAAGAGATCGGCAGCGATGCCGAACTCGCGATCGTTCTCGGCGGTGACGGCACCATGCTCAACATCGCGCGCGTGCTGGCGCCATTTGACGTTGCGCTGGTCGGCATCAATCAGGGGCGCCTCGGTTTTTTGACTGATATTTCAATCGACACCATGCGCGAAACCATAGGCGCGATCCTCGACGGCAACTGCGTTACCGAAGAGCGTTTGCTGGTCGAAGCTGAAGTTTTCAGCGGTGGCGACAAGGTTTTCGGCGTGCTGGCCTTCAACGACGTGGTGTTGTCAAAGGGGCTCAAGGGCAGCATGATTGAGTTCGACGTCAAGATCAACGGGCGTTTTCTCTATGCGTTGCGCGGCGACGGTCTGATCGTGGCGACGCCGACCGGTTCGACTGCATATGCCTTGTCAGCAGGTGGGCCGATTATTCATCCGTCGCTGGCGGCAATGGCGCTGGTACCGATCTGCCCGCACACATTTTCGAGCCGGCCGATTGTGATCGGCGACAAGAGCGTGGTTGAAATCACTGTGCGCAGCGCAGCCGATGCGCGTGCACATTTCGACAGCCATTCGCATTTCGATCTCAGCAACGGCGACCGCATACTCGTGCGCCGCTACGAGCATACGATCCGGCTTTTGCATCCGGCAGGGCATGATTACTACAGCATGCTGCGCAAGAAACTGCATTGGACGGAGTTTTACTAGCGCGGCGCGATAAGCGTCGCACTGTGTAAGCCGCTAAAATCATGCTGCGCAGCCTCAATATCCGCGATTTTGTCATCGTCGATCGCATCGAACTTGAATTCGCTGCTGGTTTTACAGCGCTTACCGGCGAGACGGGCGCCGGCAAATCAATCCTGATCGATGCGCTGGCACTTGCACTCGGCGAACGCGGCGATGCGACGGTGGTGCGGCAGGGCGCCGAACGCACCGAAATTTCGGCTGAGTTCGAGATTGCCGCAAAGTCCGTGCTGAAACGCTGGCTGGCCGATAACGATCTCACCGGCGACGCCGATAGCTGCCTGATGCGGCGCGTCATCGATGCCGGCGGTCGTTCGCGCGCTTTTATCAACGGCCGCGCCGTAACCCTGGCGCAATTACGCGAAGCGGGCGAGCAGTTGATTGACATACACGGCCAGCATGAGCATCAGTCGTTGATGCGGCCGGCAGCGCAACGCCAATTGCTCGACGCCTACGGCGGTCTGGATGAGTTGGCGTCAGCGGTGTCCATTGCTTGGCGCGGCTGGCAGGATCTTGGTGAGCATTTGCGCGCGCTCGAAACCAATGCCGCGGCGATTGCCGCAGAGCGCGAACAGCTGGAATGGCAGTTGCGCGAAATGGACGCCCTGAATCTGGCGGCGGACGAATGGCAGGAACTGCAGGGCGAGCATGGCAGGCTGGCGCACGCGCAGAGCCTGATCGAAGGCGCGCAATTCGCCATGGACATGCTCGCCGAGGGTGACCCGTCGAGTCTTTCGCAACTGGCGCAGGTGGCGTCGCGTCTGAACCATTTGCTCGATTACGACGCCCGTTTGAAAGAGATTGTCGAGGTGCTTGCGGCGGCGCAGGCGCAAACGCAGGAAGCGGTATATATGCTGCGCGATTACCAGCAACGCCTCGACATCGATCCGCAACGATTCCGTCAGGTTGATCAACGGCTGGAGGCGGTGCATGCCTGCGCGCGCAAATACCGCGTTTCCCCGGAAGCGCTGCCTGATGCGCAGGCGCGGGCGCGGCAGCGCCTGGCGGAACTCGATGCCGGGAGCGACATCGCAGCAGTGCGCGAACGCGCTGCTGCCGCGGGTGTGGCATTTCGCGCCGATGCCGCGAAACTCAGCGCAGGGCGCAAAAAGGCGACAAAAAAATTGTCATCGCGTGTGACTGAGGCAATGCAAACGCTGGCGATGGCCGGCGGCGTTTTTGAAATTGCCCTGAACCCGCTTGAAGAGGGCGGCGCGCACGGCCTTGAGCAGGTTGAATTTCTGGTGTCGGCGCACAAAGGCGTCGCGGCGCGGTCGCTGGCCAAAGTGGCTTCCGGCGGCGAGTTGTCGCGTATCAGCCTTGCATTGCAGACGGCATCGAGCGAAGTGGCGGCGGTGCCGACGCTGATTTTTGATGAGGTTGACGCCGGCATCGGCGGTCGCGTCGCCGAAATCGTCGGCCGCATGTTGAAAGAGCTGGGCACCAAGCATCAAGTGATGTGCGTGACCCATCTGCCGCAGGTTGCAGCGTCGGCCGATCAGCAATGGCAGGTTAGTAAATCGAATGCGGGCAGCAAAGTGATGAGTCGGGTTACGGTGCTGGACGATAGTGCGCGGGTTGAGGAAATTGCGCGCATGCTGGGCGGCGTCAAAATTACCGAGACGACGCGCAAACACGCGGCGGAAATGCTCGACGGCAAGGCGTAAGCCGCAGTTGCGACCGGCTCAGCGTTTCAGGTTCGGGCAGTTCTTCTTGGTGCAATCGACGTAGAGATGCAGCGAATGTTCGCGGATCTCGAAGCCGCGTTCCAGGGCGACGGCAGTCTGGCGTTTTTCAATCGCCTCGTCGTAAAACTCTTCGACACGCCCGCATTGCAGACAGACCAGATGATCGTGGTGTCCGCCGCGATTCAGTTCGAAAACCGCCTTGCCGGTCTCGAAATGATGGCGTACCAGCAATCCGGCCTGCTCAAACTGCGTCAACACGCGGTAAACCGTGGCAAGGCCGGTGTCGGTGCCTTCCTTAAGCAGAATCCGATAGACGTCTTCTGCGGCGAGATGGCGGACATCGCTTTTCTCGAATAATTCGAGTATGCGCAGCCGCGGCAGCGTCGCCTTGAGACCTTTGGTTTTTAAACTGTTCGGGGAACTCACGGGCGTAACGTACATCCTAGAACGCTGCGGGTAAATATTATTCGCCAGCCCTCTGCTACGGGGCTGCGTTATCATACCGCGTTTCCGCCGCTGTCATGGAAAGTTGAATGATGCAAGTCGAGTGTCAAAGCATGTCCAGACTGATGGCCGTTTGTGCGGGCGTTGTGTTCGCACTTGCCGGTTGCAAACAGGCGCTTGAACTGCCCACCATCATCAGCCCGTACAAAATCGATATCCAGCAAGGCAATATCATCACCCAGGAAATGCTTTCCAAATTGAAAGCGGGGATGACGCGCGCCCAGGTGAGATTTGTGCTTGGTTCACCGCTGGTGGTCGATCCGTTTCGCGGCGACCGCTGGGACTATGTGTCACTGTTCCAGAAGCAGGGCAAGGAGGTCGAGCGCCGGCGCGTCACAGTTATATTTGACGAGGACAAGCTGATACGCATCGAAGGCGATGTGACACTGACCGACAATGCATTGATACAGGAGCCGGTCGTGGAAAAAACACCGCTTAAAACGGTTGCGCCGGTTGAGCCCGCAAAACCTGCAGCTGTCGTTAAGCCTGCAGCGGTGGCGCCGGTAGTGGCGAAACCTGAAGCGCTAAAACCGCCGCCGGCAGCGCCGTTAGTGCAAAAAGCCGAGCCGGTGAAAGCAGTCGTTACGGCGCCCGAAAAAATCGAACCGGTGGCCGAAGTGCCGAAACCGCCGCTGGTCAAGCCTGAAGCGGCGAAAGCCGAGGCTGAGGCCCAACCCGCTGAAGCGGCCAAGGCTGTAGTGCCGGCATCAGTGGATGAGAAAAAAGCTGAGGCTGCAAAGAAGGATGCGCAAAAGGAAAAACCCAAACCTGGGTTTTTCGGCAGAATGCTCGATAAGCTCGGAATATAGGATATTGCGGTATGACCAAACTCAGGATAGCGGTAGCCGGCAGTTCCGGACGCATGGGGCGCGCATTGCTGGAAGCCGTTGTGCAGGGCGCCGATACCGAACTGGGCGCCGCGCTTGAAGTCACGGGCAGTCCGGGCATAGGTAAAAACGCGGGTGAATTGATTGGCGCTGCATCGGCAGTTGTAATCAGTGCCGACATTGAGCCGGCGATTCGCGGCTGCTCGGCCCTGATCGACTTTACGCGGCCCGAGGGAACGCTGCTGCATCTTGCCGCCTGTCGCAAACTGGGCGTCAATCTGGTGATCGGGACCACCGGTTTCAGCGACGCGCAGAAAAAAACCATTGCCGAAGCCGCGCGCGATATCGCCATCGTGATGGCGCCGAATATGAGCATCGGTACCAATCTGGTTTTCAAACTTGCGGAAATTGCCGCCGGTGTGCTCAAAGATGGCTATGACGTTGAGATTATCGAAGCGCATCACCGGCATAAAGTTGATGCGCCGTCTGGCACTGCATTGCATATCGGTGGAATTATCGCCAAGGCGCTGGATCGCAACCTCGATAAGTGCGCGGTCTACGGCCGCGAGGGCGTTACCGGTGAGCGCAAGGATTCGACCATCGGTTTCTCCACCGTACGCGGCGGCGATATTGTCGGCGAGCACACCGTAATGTTTGCGGGGCCCGGCGAACGGGTCGAAATCATCGTGCGTTCGGGGAGTCGTGCCACCTATGCGCAGGGAGCCCTGCGCGCCGCGCGGTTTCTCGCCGGCAGGAAATCGGGCTTGTTCGATATGCAGGATGTGCTGGCGCTGCATTGATTCAGGCGTCTAATCAGGCGCTTGACTGAATCAGGGGGGGGCGCGCGCGTTGTCGTCGGGCGCTCTTTAGCGTATAATTCGCTCGATCGAAGCGGGACGGGTCCGAGACCTGTCCCGCTTTCCATATCTACTCCGGGAGTTTCACGTGCCGCAACACGAACCAGCCATCCTTGTCCTTAAAGATGGCACGGTTTTCCGCGGCATTTCGATAGGCGCCACGGGCCAGTCGGCGGGCGAGGTGGTCTTTAATACCTCGATGACCGGCTATCAGGAAATTCTTACTGATCCGTCGTACTGCCGGCAGATCGTCACGCTGACCTATCCGCATATCGGTAATACCGGCACCAATCCGGAAGACGTCGAATCGGACAAGGTATATGTAGCCGGTCTGGTCATCCGCGATCTGCCGCGTTTTGCCAGTAATTTCCGCAACACGATGGATTTGTCGGGCTATCTGCGCGCCAACAACGTGGTTGCGATTGCCGATATCGATACGCGCAAGCTGACGCGGATCCTGCGCGAGAAGGGGGCGCAGGAGGGTTGCATCATGGCCGGAAAAATTGACGAAGCCGCGGCTTTGCGCGCGGCACGTGAATTTCCCGGACTTGCCGGCATGGATCTCGCCAAAGTTGTCAGTTGCGCAAAACCGTACCAGTGGGATGAAACGACCTGGGCGCTCGGCAGCGGCTATGGCAAACAGGAAAAACCCGAATACAAAGTAGTCGCCTACGATTTCGGCATCAAGCGTAATATTCTGCGCATGCTGGCGGCGCGTGGTTGCGCGCTCGAAGTCGTGCCGGCGCAAACATCGGCTGCTGATGTGCTGGCGCGCAAACCCGACGGCGTATTTCTTTCCAACGGCCCCGGCGATCCGGAGCCCTGCGACTATGCGGTCAAAGCAATCCGCGAAATCGTCGAAACGGGAATACCGGTTTTCGGCATCTGCCTTGGTCACCAGTTGCTGGCGCTGGCCAGCGGTGCG
This sequence comes from Betaproteobacteria bacterium, assembly GCA_025363435.1. Taxonomy (GTDB): domain Bacteria; phylum Pseudomonadota; class Gammaproteobacteria; order Burkholderiales; family SG8-41; genus PALSA-1004. The sequence goes on along the minus strand of JANYDY010000039.1, from coordinate 26,243 downwards.
AAGACCATGAAAATGAAATTCGGCCACCACGGCGCAAACCATCCGGTGCAGGATCTTGATGGCGGACGCGTCGCGATTACCAGCCAGAACCACGGTTTCGCGGTGGACGTTGCAACGCTGCCGGCGAATACGCGCATAACTCACAAGTCGTTGTTCGACGGCACGCTGCAGGGGTTTACGCGCACAGACCGTCCGGCCTTCTGTTTTCAGGGGCATCCCGAAGCGAGTCCCGGCCCGCAGGATATCGGTTACTTATTCGACCGCTTTATTGCATTAATCGAAAAACACCGCCAGCAGGCGACGGTCTGATATGCCGAAACGTACCGACATAAAAAGCATTTTAATCATAGGCGCAGGTCCGATTGTCATCGGTCAGGCCTGTGAATTCGACTACTCGGGCGCGCAGGCCTGCAAGGCGCTGCGCGAAGAAGGTTATCGCGTGGTGCTGGTGAATTCGAATCCGGCGACCATCATGACCGATCCGAACATGGCCGACGCGACCTATATCGAGCCGGTGACCTGGCGCATGGTCGAAAAAGTTATTGCCATCGAGCGGCCTGATGCCTTGCTGCCGACGATGGGTGGGCAGACCGCGTTGAACTGCGCGCTTGATCTGGCCAAGCACGGCGTGCTCGAAAAATACGGCGTCGAAATGATCGGCGCCAAAAAAGAGGCGATTGACAAGGCCGAAGACCGCGAGAAATTCAAAGTCGCGATGAAAAAAATTGGCCTCGAATCGGCGCGCTCGGCGATTGCGCACAGCCTGGAAGAGGCACTGCAGGTGCAGGCGGCGGTCGGTTTTCCGACGATCATCAGGCCGTCATTTACGCTCGGCGGCACCGGCGGCGGCATCGCCTACAACCGCGAAGAATTTATCGCGATTTGCAGCGGCGGCCTCGAAGCCTCGCCGACCAAGGAAGTGCTGATCGAAGAATCGGTGATCGGCTGGAAAGAATACGAGATGGAGGTCGTGCGCGACCGCAAGGATAATTGCATCATCATCTGTTCGATCGAGAATCTTGACCCGATGGGCGTGCACACCGGCGATTCGATCACGGTGGCGCCGGCGCAGACGCTGACCGACAAAGAGTACCAGATCATGCGCGATGCCTCGATCGCCTGTTTGCGCGAAATCGGCGTCGATACCGGTGGTTCGAACGTGCAGTTCGCGATCAACCCTGACGATGGCCGCATGCTGATCATCGAAATGAATCCGCGGGTGTCGCGTTCATCGGCGCTGGCGTCGAAGGCGACCGGATTTCCGATTGCCAAGGTCGCAGCGAAACTGGCGATCGGCTATACGCTCGACGAATTGCGCAACGAGATTACCGGCGGCGCGACGCCGGCGTCGTTCGAGCCGACCATTGATTACGTGGTGACCAAGGTGCCGCGTTTTGCCTTTGAAAAATTTCCGCAGGCGAACGACCGTCTGACCACGCAGATGAAGTCGGTGGGCGAGGTGATGGCGGTCGGCCGCACCTTTCAGGAATCGTTTCAGAAGGCCCTGCGCGGGCTTGAGGTCGGTGTCGACGGCCTCAATCAAAAAACGACCGACCGCGAAACCATCGAAAAAGAACTCGGCGAACCGGGGCCGGAACGTATCTGGTATGTCGGCGACGCGTTCGAGAATGGTTTTACGCTGGAGGAAGTGCACCAGTTGACGAAAATCGATCTGTGGTTTCTCACCCAGATCAAGGAAATCGTCGATCTGGAAATGGAACTAGACGATCGCGAGCTTGGCGGGATAGATGCGCTGACCATGCGCATGTTGAAGCGCAAGGGCTTTTCCGACCGCCGGCTTGCCTATTTGATGAAAGCGAGCGAAGCTGAGGTGCGTAAGCACCGGCACGCGCTGGGCATACGTCCTGTTTATAAACGGGTGGATACCTGTGCGGCGGAATTTTCGACGCGCACGGCATACATGTACTCGACTTATGAAGAAGAGTGCGAGGCGCAGCCGACCGAACGCAAAAAAATCATCGTGCTCGGTGGTGGTCCCAACAGGATCGGGCAGGGCATCGAGTTTGACTATTGCTGCGTGCATGCCTCACTCGCACTGCGCGAGGATGGTTTCGAAACGATCATGGTCAATTGCAATCCGGAGACCGTATCGACGGATTACGACACCTCGGATCGCCTGTATTTCGAGCCGGTGACGCTCGAAGACGTGCTCGAAATCGTGCATGTCGAGAAACCCTTCGGTGTCATCGTGCAGTACGGCGGGCAGACGCCGCTCAAACTCGCGCGTGATCTCGAGGCGAATGGCGTGCCTATCATCGGCACCTCGCCGGATTCGATCGACGTCGCCGAAGACCGTGAACGTTTCCAGAAGCTGTTGCACAAACTCAAGCTCAAGCAGCCGCCGAACCGCACTGCGCGAAGCAGCCAAAAGGCGCTCGCGCTGGCAACTGAAATCGGCTACCCGCTAGTGGTGCGTCCGTCCTATGTGCTGGGCGGACGGGCAATGGAAATCGTCCACGAGCAAAGCGACCTCGAGCGCTACATGCGCGAGGCCGTCAAGGTATCGAATGATTCGCCGGTGTTGCTCGACCGCTTTTTGAACGATGCAACCGAAGTCGACGTCGACGCGATCTGCGACGGCAAGGACGTGCTGATCGGCGGCATCATGGAGCACATCGAACAGGCGGGCGTGCACTCGGGCGATTCGGCGTGCTCGTTGCCACCGTTCAGTCTGACGCCGGCGGTGCAGGACGAATTGCGACGCCAGACCATCGCAATGGCGCATGCGCTCAAGGTCGTTGGCCTGATGAACGTGCAGTTCGCAATCCAGAAGGACGCGCAGAACGACGGCAAGGACGTGATCTACGTACTCGAGGTCAATCCGCGCGCGTCGCGCACGGTGCCGTTCGTGTCGAAGGCGATCGGTTTGCCGCTGGCGAAGATCGCGGCACGCTGCATGGCGGGAATATCGCTTGCCGCGCAGAACAGTTTGCGTGAAGTGGTGCCGCCTTATTTCTCGGTCAAGGAAGCGGTCTTCCCCTTTATCAAGTTCCCCGGCGCCGACACCATACTCGGGCCTGAAATGAAGTCGACCGGTGAAGTCATGGGCGTTGGCGCGACATTCGGCGAGGCTTTTTTCAAGTCGCAGCTGGCTGCCGGCGATCGACTGCCGGTGTCGGGCAGGGTTTTTGTCAGTGTGCGCGATGCCGACAAGCGCGCTGTGGTGCCGATTGCGCAGGAGCTGGTGGCGCTCGGATTTCAGCTCGTTGCAACGCGCGGTACCGCCGCGGCCTTGTCTGCCGCTGGTCTGGAGGTATTGGCGATAAACAAGGTAGCCGAAGGCCGGCCGCACGTTCTTGATATGATCAAGAACGGGGAGATAGCCTTGATCGTCAATACGGTTGAAGAAAAGCGCGCTGCAGTGCGCGATTCTTACGCGATCCGGCGTGCGGCGCTGCAAAGCAGAATTACTGCGTACACGACACTCGCCGGCGCGCGCGCGTCCTGTACCGGTATGCAGCAATCGCGCGATCTCAAGGCGTACGACGTGCAGGGTTTGCACGCGCGCATCGCCCAACCGGTTCTTTGAGCAACGCTTAAACCGCGTTAAAAACGGGTGCCACCATGAGCAAGACTCCACTCACAGTATTCGGCGCGGAAAAGCTGCGTGCCGAACTGCACGATCTGAAAACGGTGAAGCGCCAGCAGATTATCGCGGCGATTGCCGAGGCGCGTGCGCACGGCGACCTGTCGGAGAATGCCGAGTATGCTGCGGCCAAAGAGCGGCAAAGCTTTATTGAAGGCCGCATCGCTGAAATCGAAAGTAAGTTGTCCAATGCCCAGGTTATCGATCCGGCGACGCTGGATGCGGATGGCCGTTGCGTGTTCGGTGCGACGATTGAACTCGAAGATCAGACCAGCGGCGATACGGTGACCTATCAGATCGTCGGCGATGATGAAGCCGATATCAAGGCCGGCAAGATTTCAATCAGTTCACCGATAGCGCGCGCATTGATCGGCAAATCCGAGGGCGATGTCGCAGAAGTACAGGCGCCCGGCGGCGTGCGTAAGTTCTCAATCATTGAGGTCAAATACGTTTAGCCATGCGCGGTTTCGCCGATGGATTGCATGCAATTGCACTGACGCTGTGGATCGGCGGCATGTGGACGGTTGGATTGCTGGTCGCGCCGGCGCTGTTTCACACCATGACCGACCGCGTGGTCGCCGGCAGTATTGCCGGCAAGCTGTTTACGCTGATTGCTTACATCGGCATTGGTTGCGCCATTTATCTGTTGCTGTACCGGCTGATCCGGTTCGGTGCGAGCGGGCTGAAACACGGGCGCTTCTGGATCGTGCTCGCCATGCTGACGCTGGTGCTGGTCGGCGAATTCGGTGTGCAGCCGGTGCTCGCGGCGATCAAAAGTCAGGCACTGCCCGCCGAGGTGATGGAAAGCGTGTTTCGCGACCGCTTTGCGACTTGGCATGGCGTCGCCAGCGTGCTCTACCTGATCGAATGTCTGCTCGGTGTGCTGCTGATCTGGCTGCAGGGCCGCAACCCGGAATAGAGTGGTTAACTCTGGTAGCTGCGCTTGGTACGGCGCGGCAGTTTGCGTTTGCGCACTTGTTTCTTCGCCGCTGCAGGAGCGTCGGTGCGAGGACGGTAAATAATCAGAATTTTGCCGATGTGCTGAACAGGGGCGGCCGACAGCGTGTCGCACATTTCCTGCAGCAAGGCACCGCGTGTTTCATGCGTATCGGAAAAAACTCGCACCTTGATCAGTTCGTGGCTGTCGAGGCCGCGATCGATTTCCTGCAGGACGGTCGCGGTGAGTCCGCCGTCGCCGACTATCACAACGGGATGGAGTACGTGCGCGCGGGCGCGCAGTTCGCGGCGCTGGGCCGAAGTGAGTGTGAGTGTCATGATTGCGCCGGAGTCTATCAGGTTGTAGAGGAAGGGGGCACGCCCCCTTCTGAACCCCCACATTTGAGGCTGCTGCGGTATGTTTGCTGCTATTGATTTTATTTGCACAGCTGTTTTTTTCGGGCACATCGATTTATTTCGACAGCCGATTTCACGATGAAGCGTTCGAAAACCAGCCAACAATGGATGAAAGAGCACGTCAATGACGTTTACGTCAAACGTGCGCGTGCCGAAGGCTACCGCTCACGCGCTTCTTATAAACTGCTGGAGATTGCGCAACGCGATAAATTGTTGCGCCCGGGTATGACGGTGGTCGATCTCGGTGCAACACCGGGCGGCTGGTCGCAGGTGGCGCGCGCACAGGTCGGCCCGCACGGCCGGGTATACGCCCTTGATATCCTCGAAATGGAGCCCTTGCCCGGCGTAACGTTTTTTCAGGGCGATTTCCGCGAGGCGGCGGTGGAGGCGCAATTGAGCGCGGCCCTGGGGACGCGACCGATTGACCTTGTATTGAGCGATATGTCCCCCAACATCAGTGGTATTGCGCTGAGCGACCAGGCGCGCGCCATGCACTTGACTGAACTGGCGTTGGAATTTGCCGTAAACCATTTGAAACCTGGCGGCGCATTCCTGGTCAAAGTGTTCCAAGGCTCTGGATTTCAAGAATTTTTTAAGGAAATGCAGGGTTGTTTTGAGAAGGTTTCGACGCGCAAACCGGAAGCCTCCCGTGGCCGCAGCAACGAACTATATTTGCTTGGCAGCAAATCCCGCAAAAAGGGTTCCGGCGGCGCACCGGGGTGAACTGACGGAACTCCAGAAAAGGGTTTAGAATTGCCGCCGGAACACATTGTTTTTCATCGCGAATAGCGAGGAGTACTTTGAATCAATTGATTAAGAACGTGGCTGTTTGGCTGGTCATCGCGCTGGTGTTGATGACCGTGTTTAACCAGTACAGCAAAAACCAGTCGGCGCAGAGCGTCGTCCCCTATTCGCAATTCATGGACGAGGTCAAGAACGGCCGCGTCAAAGCAGCGCTGGTCGAAGGGCGTACCGTGCGCTGGCAGGCAATCGACGAACGCAAATACGTAACCTATAGCCCGGGCACCCTGGGCGACCTCTGGATGGTGAGCGATCTGCTCAAGGCCGGCGTAAAAGTCGATGCCAAGCCCGAAGAGGAACAATCGTTTTTGTCGGCCTTCTTTTTCTCGTGGGGGCCGATGCTGTTGTTGATCGGCGTCTGGATATTCTTCATGCGACAGATGCAGGGCGGCGGTCGTGGCGGCGCGTTTTCGTTCGGCAAGAGCCGCGCGCGCATGATGGATGAAAGCAATAACACCGTCACGTTTGCAGACGTCGCTGGTTGCGAGGAAGCCAAGGAAGAAGTGGCGGAACTCGTCGAATTTTTGCGCGATCCCGGCAAGTTCCAGAAGCTGGGCGGACGCATTCCGCGCGGTGTGCTGATGGTTGGTAACCCCGGCACCGGCAAGACGCTGCTGGCGCGCGCGATTGCCGGCGAAGCCAAGGTGCCGTTTTTTAGCATTTCAGGTTCGGACTTCGTCGAGATGTTCGTCGGCGTCGGCGCAGCGCGCGTCCGCGATATGTTTGAGCAAGCGAAGAAACACGCGCCTTGCATCGTCTTCATCGATGAAATCGATGCGGTCGGCCGTCAGCGCGGCGCCGGACTCGGCGGCGGCAACGACGAGCGCGAGCAGACGCTCAATCAATTGCTGGTCGAGATGGACGGCTTTGAGGGAGCGGCTGGCGTTATCGTGATCGCTGCAACCAACCGTCCGGACGTACTCGACCCCGCGTTATTGCGGCCGGGCCGTTTCGACCGTCAAGTCGTGGTGCCGCTGCCCGACATTCGCGGTCGCGAGCAGATTCTGCTCGTGCACATGCGCAAGGTGCCGGTGGCGCCGGACGTGAAAGCGGAAATCATTGCCCGCGGTTCACCCGGTATGTCGGGCGCCGATCTGGCGAATCTTGTGAATGAAGCGGCGTTGTTTGCGGCGCGCAAAAGCAAGCGTCTGGTCGATATGCACGACTTCGAGCAGGCCAAGGACAAGATTTACATGGGCGCCGAACGGCGCTCGATGGTGATGCCAGAGGATGAACGCGTCACCACGGCGTACCACGAAGCGGGGCACGCCGTGGTTGCCTACACGCTGCCGAAGGCGGATCCGGTGCATAAGGTCACCATCATTCCACGCGGCCGCGCGCTCGGCGTGACCTGGATGTTGCCGGAAGAAGATCGCCACGGCAAAGACCGCGAACGTTTATTCCAGGACATATCGGTTTCACTCGGTGGCCGTATTGCCGAAGAAGTGTTTCTCGGTCAAATGACAACCGGTGCCAGCAGCGATTTCCAGAACGCGACCAACCTCGCGCGCCGCATGGTGACGGAATGGGGTATGTCGGATGCGTTGGGCCCTGTCGTTTACGGTGAGAATGACGGAGAAGTATTCCTCGGACGCTCGGTGACGACGCACAAAAATGTCTCCGAAGCGACCATGCAGAAAGTGGATGCCGAAATTCGCCGCATCATCGACCAGCAATACGGCGTTGCGCGCAAGATCATTGAAGACACGCGCGACAAAGTCGAAAAAATTGCCAAGACTCTGCTGGAGTGGGAAACGCTGGACGCCGAGCAATTGAAGGACATCATGGACGGGCACGAACCGCGCCCGCCGAAACCGGCAGCGGCGACGACCAGTGTACCGCCGAAAGACGTGCCGCCGAGCGCGGCAGCGACCGCTGCCCAGAGCACCTGACGCGCCGTTGGCGCATCTGTGAGGAGAAAGGCGTGAGGCGATAGGCGGTGCCGTCTACCGTAGAATTGCGCCTCGCTCTTTGCCTCTTACGATGTTTTTCCAGTGCGGTAAATACCGGCTTGATCTCGAACGGCCTCTGATCATGGGGGTCGTCAATGTGACGCCGGATTCTTTTTCCGATGGCGGGCGTTTCGAATCGGCCGCCGCTGCCGTCGCACATGCGCATCAATTGATCGCTGAAGGCGCCGATATCATCGATATCGGCGGAGAATCGACACGCCCCGGCGCGGCAGAGGTTGACCTTGATGAAGAGCGGCGCCGCGTGCTGCCAGTGCTGGAGCGTTTGTCGGATGTTGCCGTGCCGATATCAGTCGATACGCGCAAATCCGCGCTCATGCGCGATGCAATTGCTGCCGGCGCGTCCATGCTCAATGATATCGAAGCGCTGCAAACGCCGGCATCGCTCGAAATTGCGGCAGGTGCCAACGTTGCAATCTGCCTGATGCACAAACGCGGCGCACCGGCGAACATGCAACGCGATCCCCGCTATGATGATGTGGTCGCCGACGTTGCCGGGTTTCTGGCGGCGCGTGTGGCGGTAGCCTGTGCTGCCGGCATCGCGCGCGAACGGCTTGTAGTAGATCCGGGTTTTGGGTTTGGCAAGACGCTGGCGCATAATCTGCAACTGCTGCGCAGTTTGCGCGGCACTGCGCCGGAGGGGGTTGCGCTGTTAGCAGGCATTTCGCGCAAGTCGATGCTCGGTCAAATCACCGGCCGCGATGCGAGCGAACGTACTTACGCCAGCGTGGCGGCCGCCATGATTGCTGTGCAGAACGGGGCGAATATTGTGCGCGTGCACGATGTAGCGGCAACCCGCGATGTCCTTGCGGTGTTGAGTGCGGTACGCAATGCGGCGGCAGAATAAATAATCGCGCGGGTTTTAGCGGTGGATATGAAATGAAAAGAAAATATTTCGGCACTGACGGTATACGCGGCAAGGTCGGCGAAACGCCGATCACGCCCGAGTTCGTGCTGCGGCTTGGTTATGCGGCAGGGCAGGTGCTTGCCCGCGCCGGCAAGCATGGCGAGCGCCCGGCGGTTTTGATTGGCAAGGACACGCGTATTTCGGGCTACATGCTGGAGTCCGCACTGGAGGCCGGGCTGGCCGCCGCAGGTGTTGATGTGCTTCTGGTTGGCCCCATGCCGACGCCCGGTGTAGCCTATCTCACGCGCGCGCTCAGATTGTCGGCCGGTATTGTCATCAGCGCCTCGCATAATCCGTTTGACGATAACGGCATCAAGTTTTTTTCGGGTGACGGCGCCAAGCTTGCGGACAAAGTCGAAATGGCGATTGAGGCAGAGCTGGCGCGGCCGATGCAAAGCCGTAAATCGGCAGGCCTCGGCAAGGCGCGCCGGATGGATGATGCGGCCGGGCGCTACATCGAATTCTGCAAAAGCACTTTTCCCTCACGTCTGGATTTGCGCGGCATGCGCATAGTCGTTGATAGCGCAAATGGCGCGAGTTATCACGTTGCCGCGCATGTTTTTCATGAACTCGGCGCGGATGTGGTAGCGATCGGCAATATGCCCGATGGCATTAATATCAATCGTGATTGCGGCGCGACCAATCCGGCAGCTTTGCAGAAAGCAGTCGCGCGTGAACGCGCCGATCTGGGCATTGCACTGGATGGCGATGGCGATCGCTTGGTCATGGTTGATGGCAAAGGCGAGATTTACGACGGTGACAGGCTGCTCTATGTCATTGCAATGGATCGCCGTCGCAATCGCAGATTGAGCGGGGGTGTGGTTGGTACGTTGATGACCAATTTCGGTCTGGAACAGGCGTTCGCCAAACTGAAAATTCCGTTTGCCCGCGCAGCAGTCGGTGACCGTTACGTGCTGGAGATGCTGAACAAACGCGGCTGGCATCTGGGCGGCGAGAACTCGGGACATATTGTTTGTCTCGACCAGCACACGACAGGGGATGGCATCGTCTCGGCATTGCAGGTGCTGGCAGCGTTGCGCAGCGCCGGATTGACGCTGCCCCGGGCGGCTGCGGGTGTGCGGCTGTATCCGCAGGTGCTTGTTAATGTGCGCGTGCAAGAAAGCTTCGATTTTTCAGACAACCGGGGCGTTAAACGGGCGGTTGCTGCGGCGGAAAAGGCATTAAAGGGCGACGGCCGTGTTTTGCTGCGCGCCTCCGGTACCGAGCCGTTGATACGGGTGATGGTGGAGGGGCGCGCCAAGCCGCTGGTCGAGCGTTGCGCGGAAGCTATTGCCGCTGCGGTTTGCGCTGCTGCCTAGTCGCGAAACCCGGCGGAATATTCAAAAATATCAAGGCGCTCGGACAACTTTTGAGCTTAATTTGCATTGACCATGCAGGCTGTCGCCGGTAGAATTCCACGGTTTTAGGCGGTGGGCAGGACAATGCGCGGCAAGTTGGTAGCAGGCAACTGGAAATCGAATGGCGACCTGGTCGCCAACCGCCGTTTATTGGAGCAGGTTCGTGCGTCTGCAGCATCGATGCACGGGGTCGAAGCCGCCGTCTGCGTGCCCTATCCGTATCTGGCCCAGGCGCAGCAGATTCTCGGCGATTCGAGTGTGGTCTGGGGCGGTCAGGACGTCAGCCATTTCGGTGCCGGCGCGTACACTGGTGCAGTCACGTCGACCATGTTGACGGATTTCGGCTGCAAATACGCGATCGTCGGGCATTCGGAACGCCGCGCCGTGTTCGGCGACAGCGATGCACTGGTCGCGGCAAAATTTGACGCTGCGCGCAAGGCCGGCCTGACACCGATACTTTGTGTTGGTGAAAGTCTGCAGGAACGCGAGTCCGGCGTAACAGAGACGGTAGTCGGTCGCCAACTGGATGCGATCATGGCAGTGTCGGGCGTTGCTGCATTGGCGCGCGCGGTAGTTGCCTATGAACCGGTGTGGGCGATCGGCACCGGCAAGACGGCGACGCCGGCACAGGCGCAGGCAGTGCACGCGTTTATACGCAACCGTATCGCGGCGCTTGATGCCGCAGTGGCAGCCGGCTTGCAGATTTTGTACGGCGGCAGCGTCAAGGCCGCAAATGCAGTCGAATTGTTCTCGCAGGCCGACATCGATGGCGGATTGATCGGCGGTGCGTCATTGGTAGCGGATGAATTCATGGCAATTTGCCGGGCCGCGGTTCCGCGTGCTTGAGAAATAGGGAGGTCGAATGGAAGTTGTCGTGTTGTCAATACATGTGATCGCAGCGCTGGGGATCATAGGCCTGGTGCTTTTGCAGCACGGCAAGGGCGCTGATATGGGCGCGGCCTTTGGCGGCGGCAGCTCGGGGAGTCTGTTCGGCTCGAGCGGGTCGGCGAACTTTCTCAGCCGCACCACTTCGGTACTGGCGACCATTTTCTTTTTGACCAGTCTCGGTTTGACCTGGTATTCAGCGCACCGTGGCGAACATAAAGGCGTGATGGCAGTGCCGCCGGCCAGTTCTGCGCCGGCCACTGCGCCGGCGACGGCGCCCGCACCGGTGCCGGACAAGGCAGGCGGCGAGGCTGATTCAAAGGTTAAGGAAATACCGAAATAATGTAGAGCGCCTTGGATATCGCGTGCGATATCCAAGATTTGTGTAATGGCAATGCCGTCGTGGTGGAATTGGTAGACACGCCGTCTTGAGGGGGCGGTGGCGAAAGCCGTGAGAGTTCGAGTCTCTCCGTCGGCACCAGTGTTACAGGATTGAGGATCTGAGTTTGATCACCAATTTTGCAAGGTAATGTGGGCGATGTTTTTTGCTGATATATTTGAGTTGTCGTTTAAGGTTTTGACAGATATCCTGATTTTTCATGCCTGAAAACTATTTTCCGATTCTGCTCTTCATTATCGTCGGCATCGTCTTTGGCGTGGCGCCGGTGTTGGCGGGCGGGATTGTCAGCCGGCTGACGGGCATGCACCGCCCTGACAGTGAGAAACTGTCGCCGTACGAATGCGGTTTTGAGGCGTTTGAGGATGCGCGCATGAAATTCGATGTGCGCTACTATCTTGTCGCCATCCTGTTTATCCTGTTCGATCTCGAAATTGCATTCCTTTTTCCATGGGCGATCGTGTTGCGCGAAATCGGCATGCCCGGATTTATCGCAATGATGATATTTCTGGCGATACTGGTGGTTGGTTTCGTCTACGAGTGGAAAAAAGGCGCGCTGGAGTGGGATTGAACACGATCTGCCGTCACAATGCGGCTGCGAGGTAAACGATGGGTGCCATCGAACAGATAACGGAAAAAGGTTTTGCCCTGACGACGGCGGACGCACTGGTCAACTGGACGCGTACCGGCTCGCTGTGGCCGATGACCTTCGGTTTGGCCTGTTGTGCGGTCGAAATGATGCACGCCGGCGCTTCGCGCTACGACCTTGACCGCTTCGGTATCGTGTTTCGCCCGAGTCCGCGCCAATCGGATGTCATGATTGTTGCCGGCACGCTGTGCAACAAGATGGCGCCGGCACTGCGCAAGGTTTACGACCAGATGGCCGAACCGCGCTGGGTGATTTCGATGGGTTCCTGCGCCAACGGCGGCGGTTATTACCACTATTCGTATTCAGTTGTGCGCGGCTGTGACCGCATCGTGCCGGTCGATATTTATGTGCCCGGTTGCCCGCCGACGGCAGAGGCGCTGCTCTACGGCATCATCCAGTTGCAGAACAAGATCAAGCGCACCAACACGATTGCCAGATAAATGAGCGGCATCGCCACAGCTCTCGCTGAGAGCATTAAATCCGTGCTGGGCGAAAAGGCGGCTGAAGTCGTTGTCGCTTTGCATGAAGTAACTTTGGTATTGGCAGCAGACAGCATGCTCGACGCCATGCTGGTGCTGCGTGATCACGCCGATCTGCGTTTTGAGCAATTGATCGATCTTTGCGGCGTCGATTATCAGGCCTACGGCGACGGTGCGCATACCGGCAAACGGTTCGCAGCGATTTATCACCTGTTATCGCTGACGCATAATCGCCGTTTGCGCGTGCGCGTCTTCGCCAGTGAAGACGATTTTCCTGTGCTTGATTCAGTGAATGCCGTGTGGCCGGCGGCAAATTGGTACGAACGCGAAACCTTTGATCTTTTCGGCATTGTCTTCAACGGGCATCCCGATTTGCGCCGCATATTGACTGATTATGGTTTTATCGGTCATCCGTTCCGCAAGGATTTTCCGGTTTCGGGCAATGTTGAAATGCGCTACGACCCCGAGCAGCGACGCGTCATCTATCAGCCGGTCACCATAGAGCCGCGTGAAATCACGCCGCGTATCGTGCGCCAGGAGCATTACGCCGACAGCGAAGGCTTCCGCAAGGGTTAGGCGATGGCTGACATTCGTAATTACACGATGAACTTCGGGCCGCAGCATCCGGCCGCCCACGGCGTATTACGCCTGGTGCTCGAACTTGACGGCGAAGTGATCGAGCGCGCCGACCCGCATATCGGCCTGCTGCACCGCGCTACCGAGAAACTCGCCGAGCATCGCACCTTCCTGCAGTCGGTGCCGTATATGGACCGCCTCGATTACGTCTCGATGATGGTCAACGAGCACGCCTATGTGATGGCGATCGAAAAGTTGCTTGGCATCGAAGTGCCGCTGCGCGCGCAGTACATCCGTGTGATGTTCGATGAAATTACGCGTATTTTGAATCATTGTTTGTGGCTGGGCGCACATGCGCTGGACGTCGGCGCGATGACGGTGTTTTTGTATTGCTTCCGCGAACGCGAAGATCTGATGGATTGTTATGAAGCGGTATCTGGCGCACGCATGCACGCGGCTTATTACCGCCCGGGTGGCGTTTATCGCGATCTGCCGGATGTCATGCCGCAATACACGGCTACGCAGATTCACAATGCATCGGCAACGCGCGCACTCAATGCCAATCGTGGCGGTTCGGTACTTGATTTCATCGAAGACTTCACCAACCGCTTCCCGCGTTATGTCGATGAATACGAAACCCTGCTGACCGACAACCGCATCTGGAAACAGCGCACCGTCGGTATTGGTGTTGTTTCGCCAGAGCGTGCCAAGGCGCTGGGATTTTCGGGGCCGATGTTGCGCGGCTCCGGCATTGAATGGGATCTGCGCAAGAAGCAGCCCTATGAGGTTTACGACAAACTGCAATTCGATGTGCCGGTCGGCGTCAATGGCGACTGCTATGACCGTTATCTGGTGCGCATCGAGGAGTTCCGCCAATCGAATCGGATCGTCAAGCAATGTGTTGAGTGGTTGCGGGCAAACCCCGGTCCGGTAATGACGGATAGCCACAAGGTTGCACCGCCGTCGCGGCTCGACATGAAGCAGAACATGGAAGAACTGATCCACCATTTCAAGCTGTTTACCGAGGGCATGCATGTGCCGCCGGGCGAGGCTTATGCTGCGGTCGAGCATCCGAAGGGCGAGTTCGGCATTTATCTGGTGTCCGACGGCGCCAACAAACCGTATCGCCTGAAGATACGCGCGCCCGGTTATCCGCATCTGGCGGCGCTCGACGAAATGGTGCGCGGCCATATGATTGCTGATGTGGTGGCGATTATCGGCACCCAGGATATCGTCTTCGGCGAGATCGATAGGTAACAAGCGATGAACGCGCCCATGTTATTGAATCCCGAATCGCTGGCCAAAATCGACAAAGCCGTGGCCAAGTATCCTGCCGACCAGAAGCAATCGGCGGTGATGGCCACACTGACCATTGCGCAGGACGAAAAGGGCTGGCTGGCTACCGAGACTATGGACTTTGTGGCCGCTTATCTGGGCATGCCGGCGATCGCGGTCTATGAAGTGGCAAGTTTTTACACCATGTACGATTTAAAACCGGTCGGTCGTTGCAAGCTTTCAATTTGCACCAACCTGCCGTGTGCGCTACAGGGGGCAAATCTTGCTGCCGAGCATCTCAAGAAGAAACTCGGCATCGGTTTCGGCGAGACGACTGCGGACGGTGCATTTACGCTGAAGGAAGCCGAGTGCATGGGCGCCTGCGGTGATGCGCCGGTTCTAATCCGGAATAACAAACATATGTTGTGTGCCATGACTGCAGACAAGCTCGACAAGTTGATCGAGGAGCTCAAGTAATGGGGCTACCTGTTCCACCGTTTGCCACCGACCTGTTCGGGCCCGATGCCGTCATCATGAAGGGTATCAACGGAACCAACTGGAGTCTCAAGGATTATGAGGCGCGCGGCGGTTACGCGGCATTGCGCAAAATTCTGACGGAAAAAATTCCGCCTGAACAGGTGATTGCAGATCTCAAAAAATCGGCGCTGCGCGGTCGTGGCGGCGCAGGCTTTCCGACCGGCCTCAAATGGAGCTTCATGCCGCGCCAGTTTCCCGGCGCCAAATACCTGGTGTGCAACTCGGATGAGGGTGAACCGGGTACGTTCAAGGATCGCGACATTCTGCGCTACAACCCGCATGCGCTGATCGAGGGCATGGCGATTGCCGGTTATACGACGGCTACGGCGGTTGGCTATAACTACGTGCATGGAGAAATCTGGGACGTATTCGAACGCATCGAGACGGCAGTCGATGAGGCGCGTGCAGCCGGTTATCTCGGTGACAACATCCTCGGCACCGGTTTCAAATTCCAGATGTACAACCACCACGGTTGGGGCGCTTATATTTGCGGCGAGGAAACTGCTTTGCTCGAATCGCTCGAAGGCAAGAAAGGGCAACCGCGTTTCAAACCGCCGTTTCCGGCCAGCTTCGGCCTTTATGGCAAGCCGACCACGATCAACAATACAGAAACCTTTGCTGCGGTGCCGTGGATTATCAACAACGGCGCGGACGCGTTTCTGGCGCTTGGCAAGCCCAACAACGGCGGCACCAAGATATTTTCAGTATCGGGCGACGTTGCGCGGCCGGGCAATTACGAAGTGAAGCTCGGCACGCCGTTTCCGAAACTGCTTGAAATGGCCGGCGGCATGCGCGACGGCATCAAATTGAAAGCGGTGATACCCGGTGGTTCGTCGATGCCGGTGCTACCTGCCGAGATCATGATGGCTACCGACATGGACTATGACTCGATTGCCAAGGCCGGCTCAATGCTGGGTTCCGGCGCAGTTATTGTCATGAACGAAACGCGCTGCATGGTGAAGAGCCTGTTGCGTCTTTCATATTTCTATTATGAAGAATCCTGCGGGCAGTGCACGCCATGCCGTGAAGGCACCGGCTGGCTCTACCGCATGGTCGACCGCATTGAGCACGGCAAAGGCAAGCCTGAAGATATCGATATGCTCAATAAGGTTGCCGACAATATTCAGGGGCGCACGATCTGCGCACTGGGTGACGCCGCGGCGATGCCGGTGCGCGCCTTCATCAAGCACTATCGCGACGAATTTCAGCATCATATCGATCACAAGAAGTGCATCGTTCCGGACTACATATAGTTGCTATAGCCATGCTTGAAATAGAAATCGACGGCCAGAAACTCGAAGTGCCTGACGGCAGCACCGTGATGGATGCGGCTAATCAGGCCGGCATCTACGTGCCGCATTTTTGCTACCACGAGAAGCTGTCGATTGCCGCCAACTGCCGTATGTGTCTGGTGCAGGTGGAGAAGGCGCCCAAACCACTGCCGGCCTGCGCGACGCCGGTGACCAACGGCATGAAGGTGCAGACGCATTCCGATCAGGCCGTCAACGCGCAGAAGGGCGTGATGGAGTTTTTGCTGATCAACCATCCGCTCGATTGCCCGATTTGCGATCAGGGCGGCGAATGCCAACTGCAGGACCTCGCGGTCGGTTACGGCAGCAGCGGCTCACGCTATGACGAACCCAAACGCGTCGTCAACAACAAGAATCTCGGGCCGCTGATCTCGACCGACATGACCCGCTGTATCCACTGCACGCGCTGCGTCCGCTTCGGCCAGGAAATCGCCGGCATCATGGAACTCGGCATGATAGGCCGCGGCGAACATGCTGAAATCATCGCTTTTGTCGGCAAGACCGTCGATTCCGAGTTGTCCGGTAACGTGATTGACCTGTGCCCGGTCGGTGCGCTGACTTCCAAACCGTTTCGCTACAGTGCGCGTACCTGGGAATTGACACGCCGTCCCTCAATCAGCCCGCATTGCGGCCTCGGCTCCAATTTGACCGTGCAGGTGAAGCAGAACCGCGTGATGCGCGTGCTGCCGCGCGACAACGATGCTGTCAACGAATGCTGGCTGTCAGACAAGGACCGCTTCGCCTATGAGGGCCTGAATTCATCCGACCGTCTGGTCAAACCGATGATCAAGCGCGACGGGCAGTGGGCCGAAGTGGATTGGCAGACCGCACTCGATTTTGTCGCTGTCGGTCTCAAGCAGGTGCACCAGCGTCATGGTGGTGCGCAGATCGGCGCGCTGGCAACTGCGCAGCAGACGGTTGAGGAACTGTATTTGCTGCAGAAGTTGATGCGCGGTCTCGGTAGCCAGAATATCGATTTTCGTACCCGTCAAACTGATTTCAGCGCGGATGCGGCGTTGCAGGGTGCACCGTGGCTGGGCCTGCCGATTGCGGACATTGCGCAACTCGATCGCGTGCTCATCGTCGGCAGCACGTTGCGCAAGGATCATCCGCTGATCGCGCAGCGGCTGCGTTTGGCCGCACGGCGTAAATTGCAACTGAATCTGATCAACCCTGTCGATGACGACCTGCTGATGCGCGTCGCCAACAAGGCGATCGTTGCGCCGTCGCAGATGGTGCAGACGCTGGCTGCGGTCGTGCACGCCGCGGCGCAGGCAAAAGGTGCGGCAGTGCCGGCCGGTGTGCCTGCGGCCGAAGTTGATGCGGTGGCGAAAGCGATAGCGGACAATCTTGCCGCCGGCAAAAACGCCATGGTCTGGCTGGGCAATTTTGCCCAACATCACACGGCGGCAGCGCAACTGCATGTTTTGGCGCAGGCGCTGGCGGAATTGCTCGACTGCAAATTCGGTTTTCTCGGCGAAGCCGCGAACAGCGTCGGTGGTTATATTGCCAATGCCTTGCCCGGTGCCGGCATGAATGCGGCGCAAATGATAGAGCAGCCGTGCAAGGCCTATGTGCTGCTCGGCGTTGAGCCTGAACTCGATTGCGGCAATCCGCTGCAGGCGATGGCAGCGATGAAACAGGCGGAATTTGTGGTGGCGCTGTCGCCGTATCAGCACGGCGCGCTTGAATACGCGCAGGCGCTGCTGCCGATCGCGCCGTTCAGCGAAACGTCCGGAACCTATGTCAGCACGGAAGGGCGGCAACAAAGCTTCAGCGGCGTGGTGCTGCCGCTGGCGGAGACGCGGCCGGCGTGGAAGGTCCTGCGCGTGCTGGGCAATCTGTTTGGCTTCGGCGGTTTTGAATACGACAGCAGCGAAGCGGTATTGAAGGACGCGCTAGGCGGCAAGGCGGTATCGGCTCAGCTCGATAACCGTTTGCATGGCGCGCCTGCCACTGCAGCGTGCGCATCCGGCAGCGGCGTTGAACGCATTGCGGAAGTGCCGATATACGCGGCTGACGCTATTGTGCGGCGCGCCGCAGCGTTGCAGAAAACGCGTGACGGCGCGGCAGTCACGGCGACGATGAACGAGAAAATGTGGGCGGGCCTCGGTCTGCGTGCCGGTGACTGCGTCAGTGTTGCGCAGGGGAATGGTTCGGTGGTGTTCGTGGCCGCACTGGATACCGGTTTGCCGGACAACTGTATACGCATTTCCTCCGGCACGGCTGCCGCTGCCGGTCTGGCGGCTGCCGGTAGTGCGCTGACGGTAGTGCGTGTTGCGCAGCAGGTCGTGGTATGAACGTCGTGCTGCAGCCGATCGTCAATTTCGGCAACTGGCTGTGGGCGTTTCTGGCTACCGCGGTGATTGCCTTGTGCGGTGAAGAATTTGCCCCTTCCGTTTTGTACACCGTCAAAATTCTTCTGCTTATTTTGTGCATCGTCTTGCCGCTGATGGGCTTCATGGCCTATTTGACGCTGCTCGAGCGCAAGCTGATCGGCTGGATGCAGGTGCGCATCGGACCCAATCGCGTCACATTTTTCGGCATACGCGCGCTCGGCGGCCTTGCCCAACCAGTGGTCGACGGCATCAAGTTGCTGCTTAAAGAAGTGATTATTCCAACCGGCGCCAACAAGTTTTTGTTCGTGCTGGCCCCTATCATGTTGATGATGCCGGCGCTGGCGGCGTGGGCGGTAATTCCGTTCGGCCCCGAGATGGTGCTTGCCAATGTAGACGCCGGCTTGCTTTACATCATGGCGATTACCTCGATGGGTGTTTACGGCGTGGTAATCGCCGGCTGGGCATCGAATTCGAAATACGCATTTCTGGGCGCACTGCGCTCGGCGGCACAGATCGTTTCGTATGAAATTGCCATGGGCTTTGCGCTGGTTGGCGTGCTGATGGCGTCGCAAACGCTTAACCTGGTCGGCATAGTCGAGGCGCAGCACGGCAATCTGGGGCTGTTCAGCTGGTTTTATATTCCGCTGTTTCCGTTTTTTCTCGTTTACCTGATCGCCGGCGTAGCCGAGACCAATCGCCACCCGTTCGACGTCGCGGAAGGGGAATCCGAAATCGTTGCCGGTTTCCACGTTGAATATTCAGGCATGGCTTTCGCGCTGTTCTTCCTCGCCGAATACATCAACATGATTCTGGTGGCGGCGTTGTGCAGCCTGATGTTCCTTGGCGGCTGGTTGTCGCCGTTCCCGGAATCATGGGGCCTGCTCGGTGTCGGCGGCTTCCATTGGCTGTTCGCCAAGATCATGTTCGTTCTGGTGCTGTTCATCTGGTTCCGCGCAACTTTCCCGCGCTACCGTTACGATCAGATCATGCGGCTGGGCTGGAAGGTCTTCATACCGATTACGATTTTATGGATCGCGGTGCTGGGGGCATGGATGCAAACACCGCTCTGGGTGTGGTGGAAGTGAGGGCCTCATGCTGATGCATATTCAGAATTTTTTCAAAACCTTCCTGCTTTTTGAATTACTCAAAGGCATGCTGCTCACCGGGCGCCATCTGTTTTCGCGCAAAATTACGGTGCAGTTTCCCGAGGAGAAGACGCCGCAGTCGCCGCGTTTCCGCGGGCTGCATGCCTTACGGCGTTATCCGAACGGGGAAGAACGTTGCATCGCCTGCAAACTGTGCGAAGCGGTATGCCCTGCACTGGCGATCACCATTGAATCCGAGCAGCGCGACGACGGCACCCGCCGCACCACGCGGTATGACATCGATCTCACCAAATGCATTTTCTGCGGATTTTGCGAAGAGTCATGCCCCGTCGATTCCATCGTCGAGACGCGCATATTCGAGTACCACGGAGAAAAGCGCGGCGACCTCATCTATACGAAACCGATGTTGCTGGCATTGGGCGACATGTACGAAGAACAAATTGCAAAAGACCGCGCTGCGGATGCCGCTTATCGTTAGCGCTGGCACAACGCGCGCCTGCAAGGCAAATTAGACTATGAGCTTTCACGATTTTATTTTTTACGCATTCTCGGCGGTTCTGGTTGCCGCGGCGATCGGCGTCATCACTTCACGTAATCCGGTGCATGCAGCGTTGTTGCTGGTGCTTGCCTTTTTTACCTCCTCCGGACTGTGGATACAGTTGCAGGCAGAGTTTCTCGCCATCACGCTGGTGCTGGTTTACGTCGGCGCGGTGATGGTGCTGTTCCTGTTCGTGGTGATGATGCTCGACATCAATCTGGTCAAGCTGCGCGAGGGCTTCTGGAGCTACCTGCCGCTGGGCGCAGTAGTCGGTGTTCTGCTGGCGCTGGAGATGGGGGCGGTTTTGTGGACATTTTACTCACGCGGCGTGATCGAGGCGCCGGCACTGCCGGCGAATTACAGCAATACGCGCGAACTCGGGCGCCTGCTCTACACCGATTACGTTTACCCGTTTGAAATCGCCGCAGTGATATTGCTGGTGGCGATTGTTGCGGCAATTGCCTTGACCTTGCGGACACGCAAAACGAGCAAGTATGTGGATCCGGCATGGCAGGTCAAAGCACGCAGTCAGGATCGTGTGCGTATTGTGAAAATGCAGTCGGAGAACAGGCAGGATTGAGGATCGAGAAAGCAGGACGGGGTTGAGGTTTTGCTCAATCCTGTTGTTAAAGGGGGTTTAATTGGTTTCACTGCAGCATTATCTGGTGTTGGGCGCGATTCTGTTCGCGATCAGCGTGGTCGGGATTTTCCTGAACCGCCGGAACGTCATCATCATGTTGATGGCGATCGAACTGATGCTGCTCGCTGTAAACATGAATTTTATCGCTTTTTCGCATTACCTCGGTGATCCTGCCGGACAGATATTTGTCTTCTTTATTCTCACGGTTGCCGCGGCGGAGTCGGCGATCGGTCTGGCGATTCTGGTTGTCCTGTTCCGCAATCTGCAGACCATTGACGTCGAAGACCTCGACAGTCTGAAAGGTTGATGTCGTGACGGACATGCAAAAACTCTATCTGCTGGTGCCGCTGGCGCCGCTCGCCGGCGCGCTGTTGTCGGGCCTGTTGTGCCGCAAAATCAGCAATCGCGTGGCGCACTCGGTGACGATACTGCTGATGATCGTCTCGACCGTTGCTGCGGCTTTTGTATTCCGCGATGTGCTCGACGGGCACACCTTCAATGGTGCCTTGTACACCTGGCTGGAGAGTGAATCAGCGCATTTCGAAGTCGGGTTTCTGATCGATCAGTTGTCGGCAACCATGATGCTGGTGGTGACCTTTGTTTCGCTGATGGTGCATGTCTATACCATCGGTTACATGCACGAAGACCCGGGTTACAACCGTTTCTTCAGCTATATCTCGCTGTTCACCTTCTCGATGCTGATGCTGGTAATGTCGAACAACTTCCTGCAGCTGTTCTTCGGCTGGGAGGCGGTGGGTTTGGTCTCGTACCTTCTGATCGGCTTTTGGTACACACGGCCTACTGCAATTTACGCCAATCTCAAGGCCTTCCTGGTCAACCGGGTGGGTGATTTCGGTTTTCTGCTCGGCATCGCGCTGGTGTTGATGTATTTCGGCACGCTCGATTACGCCAGGGTCTTTGCGCAGGCGCCTACGCTCGCCGCAAACACCATTGAAATTTTTCCCGGCCACGCCTGGTCGCTGCTGACAGTGACCTGCATCCTGTTGTTCATCGGGGCGATGGGCAAGAGCGCGCAGTTTCCGCTGCATGTCTGGTTGCCCGATTCGATGGAAGGCCCGACGCCGATCTCGGCACTGATCCACGCAGCAACCATGGTGACGGCGGGCATCTTCATGGTGTCGCGGATGTCGCCGCTGTTCGAGTTGTCGCAGACTGCGCTGTCATTTGTTCTGGTGATCGGCGCAATTACGACCTTTTTCATGGCGCTGATTGCGATGACGCAATTCGACATCAAACGCGTGGTCGCTTATTCAACGCTGTCGCAACTCGGTTATATGACCATGGCGCTCGGCGCCTCGGCGTATTCGGCTGCCATGTTCCATCTGGTCACGCATGCCTTTTTCAAGGCCGTGCTGTTCCTCGGCGCGGGTTCGGTGATTATCGCGATGCATCATGAGCAGGACATGCGCAAAATGGGCGGGCTGCGCAAATATCTGCCGGTGACCTATCTGACCATGCTGATCGGCGCATGGGCCAATGCCGGCCTGCCGCCGTTTGCCGGCTTCTTTTCCAAAGACACCATCATTGAAGCCGTGCATGCTGCGTATTCAGCCGGCGTGCCGGGAGCAGGCTTTGCGCTGCTGTGTGCGCTCGGCGCAGTGTGTGCCGGTGGTTTCTACTCATTCCGTCTGGTCTTCTACGCATTTCATGGCAAGGAGCGTTTCGATACGCATGCAAGCCACGGGCATGAAGAACACGGGCATGGCGGTACACCACATGAGTCGCCGCTGGTCGTAACGATTCCGCTGATACTGCTGGCGATACCGTCGGTGTGTGCAGGCTGGCTGATCGGTACTGTCGTGTTCGGCGACTATTTCGGCAGCTCGATATTTATTGCCCCGGAACACGGCGGCATGGCGAAACTGGCAGAAGAATTCCACGGTGTGCTGCCGATGATCCTGCACAGCTTCACCACGCTGCCGTTTGCGCTTGCATTGGCGGGGGCGGGCAGTGCGTTCTATTTGTATATCGTCAAGCCGGATCTGCCGGCGGTACTGCGCGCCAAACTGGGTTTCATCGTGCGCATACTCGACGACAAATACGGTTTCGACCGTTTCAATGACTGGTTTTTCGCCGGCGGCGCGCGCGGGCTTGGTGGCGGCCTGTGGAAAATCGGCGATATCACCATCATCGACGGCTTTTTCGTCAACGGTTCAGCGCGCGTAATTGGCTGGAGTTCAACCGTGATCCGCCAGTTCCAGTCCGGCTATATTTATCACTATGCGTTCGCCATGATCATCGGCATTTTGTTGCTGTTGTCGCTGCTGCTGAGCGGGTCGGTTTAAGATGAATCTTCCCATTCTCAGTCTTGTCATCTGGACGCCGATTTTCGCTGGCCTTGCGGTGCTGTTTATCGGCGATCGCAATCCGCGCGCGGCGCGCATCATCGCCTTGCTAGGCTCTATCGCAGGGTTGCTGGTGGCATTGCCGCTGTGGTGTCTATTCGACATCAAAACGCCGGAATTCCAGTTTGTCGAATCGGCGCCGTGGATCGCCGCGTTCAACGTCAACTACCACGTCGGTATCGACGGCATGTCGCTGCTGTTGATACTGCTTAATTGCATCACTACCGTACTGGTGATCATCGCCGGCTGGGAAGTCATCAAGGAGCGCGTCTCGCAGTACATGGCGGCGTTCCTGATCCTGTCCGGTCTGATGAACGGCGTGTTCTGCGCGCTCGATGCACTGCTGTTTTATGTGTTCTTCGAAGCCACGCTGATTCCGATGTTCATCATTATTGGCGTGTGGGGCGGCCCCAACCGGGTTTATGCAGCGGTCAAGTTCTTCCTCTATACCCTGATGGGTTCGCTGCTCTCGCTGGTCGCGCTGATATATCTGTACAACGCCGCCGGCGGTAGCTTTTCCCTGCTGCATTTCTACGACCTGCCGCTGACGCTCAATGTGCAGATCGCGATATTTTCCGCCTTCATGCTGGCCTTTGCGGTGAAAGTGCCGATGTGGCCGGTGCATACGTGGTTGCCGGACGCGCACGTTGAAGCGCCGACGGGAGGCTCGGTGGTGCTGGCGGCGGTCATGCTAAAACTCGGCGGTTACGGTTTTCTGCGTCTTTCGCTGCCGATCACGCCGGACGCCAGTCACGAACTGGCCGGTTTTGTTATCGCGCTGTCGCTGCTTGCAGTGGTCTACATCGGGCTGGTTGCGCTGGTGCAGGCCGACATGAAGAAATTGATCGCTTATTCATCGATCTCGCACATGGGCTTCGTCACGCTCGGCATCTTTATTTTCAGCGTGCAGGGCATCGAAGGCGCCATCCTGCAGATGATTTCCCACGGTTTTATTTCCGCCGCAATGTTCCTTTGCGTAGGCGTGCTGTACGACCGCATGCATACCCGCATGATTGCGGATTACGGCGGTGTGGTGAATCGCATGCCGGTATTTGCTGCCTTGTTCATGTTGTTCGCCATGGCTAACGCCGGCCTGCCGGGCACCAGTGGTTTTGTCGGCGAATGGCTGGTCATACTGGCCACCATGAAAGTCAGCTTCTGGTACGCGGTGCTGGGTGCAACCACCCTGATATTCGGTGCGGCCTATACGCTGTGGATGTACAAACGCGTTGTTTTCGGCGAGATTGCCAATCCGCATGTCGCAGAGTTGAACGACCTTTCGCGCCGCGAATTTTTCATACTGGCGGTGCTTGCGCTGTTCGTGCTGGTGATGGGTTTGTATCCGGCCCCGTTCGGCGCGGTACTGCACGAATCGGTCAACGAAATTCTGCGTCTGGCCGCACCCGGCCGCAAACTATTGATCGGACTGTAGGATGCAATTTCTCCTCTCGCTGGCTCCGGCTTACGCAGAAATATTTCTGCTCTGCATGATTTGTGCGATCCTGCTGATCGACCTGTTTCTGACTGATCAGCAGCGCGAATGGACTTATGTGCTGTCGCTGTTGACCCTGCTTGGGTGTTTTTTGATCACGGCTTTCGCCGATCCGACTAACGACGTCGAACCGTTCAGCGATATGCTGGTGACCGACCCGATGGCGAGCGTGTTGAAACTCTGCATTTACGCCAGTGTCGCGGTGGTCTTTGTTTATTCGCAGAGTTATATCCGCTCGCGCGACATGTTTCGCGGTGAATTTTTCGTGCTCGCCCTGTTCGCCACCCTGGGCATGCTGGTGATGGTGTCCGGCAGCAGCATGCTGACGCTGTATCTGGGGCTGGAGCTGTTGAGCCTGTCTTTGTACGCGATGATAGCCTTGCAGCGTGATTCGAAGCAGGCGACCGAAGCCGCGATGAAGTATTTTGTACTCGGTGCACTCGCCTCCGGCATGCTGTTGTACGGGATGTCGATGCTCTACGGTGCGACCGGAACGCTCGACCTGGACATCATGGCCGAAGTCATCGGAGCAGGCGAGGCTGACAATACGATACTCGCGTTTGCGCTTGTCTTTATTGTCGCCGGCCTCGGTTTCAAGCTGTCGGCGGTGCCGTTCCATATGTGGGTGCCGGACGTTTATCACGGCGCGCCGACTGCGGTGACGCTGTTTATCGGCTCTGCGCCCAAGCTCGCCGCGTTTGCCTTTGTCATGCGCCTGCTCGTTTCGGGGTTGGGCGCTTCATTCCTGGTTGAGCAGTGGCAGTGGATGCTGATTATCATGGCCGTGCTGTCGCTGGCGATCGGCAATATTACGGCGATCGCGCAAACCAATCTGAAACGCATGCTGGCGTATTCGGCGATTTCACACATGGGCTTTCTGCTCCTCGGCGTACTCAGCGGTTCGCCCGAGGGGTATGCGGCGGCAATGTTCTACGTAGTGGTTTACGTGCTGACGACGCTCGGCACCTTCGGCATCATGTTGCTGCTGTCGCGTGACGGTTTTGAAGCCGAGAATCTCGATGACTACAAAGGCTTGAATCAGCGCAGCCCGTGGTACGCCGCGTTAATGCTGCTGCTGATGTTCTCGATGGCCGGCGTGCCGCCGGTGGTCGGCTTTTACGCCAAACTCTCGGTGTTGTGGGCTGTGATCGAAGCGGGTTATGTATGGCTGGCGGTTGTCGCGGTGATGTTCTCTCTGATTGGCGCTTTCTACTATCTGCGCATCGTGAAACTGATGTATTTCGATACGCCGCAGGATCACGCGCCGATTGTTTCGAATGCGCCTATGCGGATTGTTCTTAGTCTGAATGGTCTGGCTGTACTGGGTTTCGGGACTTTTCCCGGCGTGCTGATGGCAATTTGCGCCTATTCGGTCGCGCTGTCTCTGTAGCCGGTCATCCGCATGCTGGATGACCGCGACGCTGATTACACCGAGATCCGCGTCAGCGGCCGGCTCGTTTACGACGGCGCTCTGCTCAAACTCGAAGAAGACACGGTACGCCTGCCTAACGGCAAGTTGACGCGCCGCGAATGGGTGCGGCATCCCGGTGCGGTGGTGATGATCGCGCTGCTCGACCGACACACGATATTGCTGGAACGTCAGTACCGCTATCCGCTGCAACGTCATTTTCTCGAGCTACCCGCGGGCAAGATCGACC